>NZ_CAJCFU010000046.1:0-7373 GCF_903968575.1 Arsenophonus endosymbiont of Apis mellifera
ACTTTAGTAGGACGAATTGATATTGCTTTTTCTACACGATTAATCACTTTTCTTTTTAGTGAAAGGATAGGGCGTTTAGTGTTTGTTGGTGTTTTTTGCTGAGAGGGTTTACTTCGATTTAAGGCTGCTTTCAGTGCCATATTAAGTGCTTTGTTATATTCATAAGCTGCTTGCCTGGCTCTTCTACGCTCATTTCTACGACGACGAGCATTATCATAACCATGAAAGTTACACATATTACCTCCTGACAATAAGTTTTGGTGGTGTGTGATAGGGCTAAGCGTCAAATTTACAGTCATCTTGGTGGTACCCTGGTATTGGCATTAGAAGAATGACTGTATTTTGGCAATTTCACACACCCCAAAACCGACTGTTTGGGTGTTTTGTGGTTACGCTTTTTCAGCGAAAGAGTGTTAAAGAGCGGTAGTATTCAACTGTCGTCACTTGCCTTCATGTTCATATGCCTCAGGCTGGCTACTTGGCAACGTCCGGCAAGGTTTCAGATAACTCATGGTATTGTCTGGCGTTTGCCTGTTGCAGTGAGTCGATAGGATTAATTTAAGATATCTTAATATAATTGTCAATATATAAATAAAGTAAACTTAAATTATGAGGCGAACTTTTTTTATAGAAATTTATAATACAATGATTTAAATGAATTATTTTTTTGGTTAGTTATATAAAAGGAAAGTTAATACAGAGGAAGAGTAAAACTTCAGAGAATATTAGAGTATGGGTTAGTTATGTTGAGATGGGAGTGTTTATTAGGGGGAGTGGTAATAGGGCGATAAAAACCCTCGGGCGGAGGGTTATTTTCTATTTGATAAATTATACAGCTGAAGTATCAATAAACATAAGTGCATGAATGAGGTTACAACCATGATTGCAGCCATTGATGGTAATGGTAATTCTTTAAAATTCGATATTAGAATTATACCCGCAAAAAACAATATTCCCAACTCTACAAAGGTAAGAGCATAGAGTGTTATTATTGGTAACAAGTATCCGTATTGCTGCAATTTAATGAAGTTATTATTTTTTATCCCTAATAGAAATGTGAGTCCAACTATAAGTACCGCAATAAGAGCGCTTGAATAAGAACTAACTGTGGCACCAAGAACATCCCTGTGTAGGGAGAAAGATAGATTTGGTGTTAATGAATATTTAAACCAACAAAAAATTGGGAATGTAATTAAGTATGGGATTGAAAATAGAATTATAGCTGATGCTATTTTTATCAACTTGTTCATTAAATATTTCCCACTATGATATAATTTATACGGCTATAATTCACATTCTATCTTTCTAAAAGACTCAAGTATAAATGGTTTAAGTCTAATGTACGTAGCTAAAATTTCTTCAGCAATGTCAGCGTTAGAACTTTTCTTTATTATTTTAGCGCCAATGTGACCTTTACCATCTAAGTAATATTCTGTGAGTTTATCAGCTGCTGATTCTTTGCCTTTAATTTTTATGTCATCAATTTTATCATAGCTAGCTGCTAGAATTTCTTTTGTTAATTTTTGAATATTTTTACGATATTTAGGTTTGATGATTATTTCAATTTCATTCAATAGCACATCACATACATTTTTAGCTCCAATACTTCTGAGGATGTTGTTAGTTAATGAGTTTTCTGATTCAATCCTCAAAGTCGTTCTGCCGATAAAATTCATATTTAATGCATCAACTTTTGTAATCCCTTGCATTAAAGGCTCAACTATTAGGCTTTCGTTAGGCTGTAGCAATTCTTTACTTTTTATAAAATCACAAAATTCTCGCGTTCTAGGGCTCCAATTTGTCGATACAAAACCTAAAATGCTATTTTCAATAAAAACAAAAGAAGAAAACCCTAGTATTTCATCATCAGCTAAACTTTCGCGGATATCGTTAATTGAATTATTTGTTTGGTTAATTTTTTTTATTAGCTCAGAATCATTTGTTTTAGTAAACAAAAAGGTTTGTGCATTTATAGGATGTAAGTATATATAGTCACTACCAGACTCAAGCGAATGAGAATTTTTATTTATTATTTTGTCATTGATCGCCTGAGTTAAATTAATTCTACTTGTTATATCAGTGATATCATTTTTTGCATAATAAGCCCAAAAACTAACCTTCATAGAGTGTCCTTTTGTATAAAAATCTAAATATTCATGCCTGTTTAGATAAGTTTAATGGTTGTATTTCTAAAAAATGCATCACGATGCTCTTTTGGATTTTTTCTCTTTTTCTTTCATTTCTTTATAGATTCGTTCAAGATTAGCCCGAGTCTCAGCAATTTCTTCTAGATAATTTTTTTGTTCATCTTCTGTTAATGCATTGAACATATCTAAAAGCTTTTCTTCTGTTTTAGTCAGCCTACTATATTTATAAGTATCATTGTCACATTGAATAGATTTTTCTGAAGTTGTACCTCTAATTATATACTCAGGAGTGCACATTAATGCGTCAGCTAAAGACAGCAAGTTATCTCCGTTAGGTTCAGTTTCTTCTTTTTCCCACTGTGAAATTGCAACATGAGATACCCCAACTTTTTTCCCAAGCTGTTTTTGTGTGAGTTGAAGCTCTTTTCTTCGCAATCTAATGCGTTGCCCGATCGATTTTATTTCCATAATTAAGTAATCTTAATTCCTCTTGACTTAAGTTTCCTTTAAACTGATAATTAAAGAATTCTTTAATGGAGGTATTAATGTTAAAAGATGAGGTCGTGAATTTTTTTGGTTCTCATCGAGAAATCGCGATAAAACTAATGATTTCTGATTCAGCTGTTTCTCAATGGAGAACAATTATTCCTGAAAGATCCGCTCTGAAATTGGAGCGTATCACTAAAGGAAAATTAAAATACAGAACTGAGTTTTATAGAAAAAAATAAATTATAACTACTGCTCTTTAACAACCTGGCCTCCCTGAAATTGGGAGATTTTTTAAATTCCCAGCCCATCGGGAGGGAATACTATTATCTGAAACTTATGGAATTAATTATAGACATGGAAACCACAATTACACGCAAATCAAATGCAAAAAATATTGAAGCCCGAATACGCAATGGCATTCAGGCACATTCAGCAATAAGAATTGCTCACGCTATTGGCATAAATCCCTCTCAGATCACGAGATGGCAGTCAGAGGATGGAATAATTCCTAAGATGGCAAGACTGCTTGATTGCATAGGGTACGATTCACCGAAGCAGGATTTAGTCATAACAAATATCTCAGGTGAAGAGATACGTAAGCTGATAGATATGCTGGAACATTTGAGATTGCCAAAAAAAGAAGCTCCAGAGTTAAAAAACAATGGAGCCTGCAAACATCATATCCAACTTTAAGTTTGGGTTACCTTTCAAGGAGAAGGGAAACGCCAGTTTTCCCTTTTTTCTTTCAATTTCAGCGAGGTCATTATGGCAAATAAACGCCGATTTTACCAGTCAAATATTCATAAAAACATTATTAGAGAGAGAGTCAATCGCTCTTTCACAGAGTTAGCCGCCAAGAAGCTAAAAGCCGCATTAGAAAATGCAAAATTAAAGCTTAAACATCGCGAAGAATCCATTAGAGGTAATCAGTATGAGTAGAATAGCAACAAATTGGGTATGGAAAATTAATTTAAAAGCTTCTCAGAAGTTGTTATTACTAGCTCTAGCTGACAGAGCTGATGAACATCATTGTTGCTATCCCAGTATTCAGAGGCTATCAAATGATACTGGGTTAGATAGAAAAACTATTTGCCGACAAATTAACCAAATGATAGCTGAAGGGTTAATAATCGATACTGGAGAGAGAAAAGGAGCAACAAAACAAGTTAAAGTTTTACGGTTAAATATAACCGAAGAAGAGTACCAAAAACGGGATGATAAACAGTACCAAAATGGGAACAGTGCCGAAATTGGTAACGATCCCAAAAACGGTACTTTGAACAGTACCAAAAACGGTACTTTGAAGGATCCCAAAAACGGTACTCAGAATCTATCAGTAGAACCTAACATAGAATCTAAAGATCTTAACACCCAAAACCCGATTGAAAAAAAACCGATAAAAATATCTCGTTATGCGTTTGAAGGTGAAGTGATTCGACTCAACCAAAAAGATTTTGAACAATGGGCGTCGATATTTTCAGATATTGATTTATTGCAGGAATTGAAACGGTTCGATGTTGAATTCAGCAAAGAAAAACCTAAAAACTGGTTTTCAGCACTGAGCGCAAAACTGAATTATCAAAACGAGACGGCACGCAAACGCAAGCAGCAAAGACAACCTGTAACCAATCAATCAACAATAACCATTGCTAAAAACGGCCTGGTATTTTTCTAACAAAGTCATCATGAAATAAATTATCAAATCAATACTCATCCGTGGGTACAACAACGGCTGGCTGAGCGCTGGCATTGTACAATACGGGTTTGACAAATTTAATCTGAGGGAAGCATGATTAGCATTACGGAATTATCTGAGAGGTTGTGGCTTGATGTTGTCAGAGTGGCTAAATATCTTTTACCTGAAGGCAAAAAAGAGGGGCACGAGTGGGTGGCTGGCTCTGTGCATGGTGAGCAGGGAAAAAGTTTAAAAGTTAATCTCTCTGGCAAAAAGGTCTGGTCAGATTTTGCAGAGGGAACAGGGGGCGATTTACTCGATTTGTGGGTTCAGGTCAGGGGCTGTAGTTTGCATCAGGCGATGGCGGAAGCAAAGCAGTTTCTAGGGATAGCGGATGAATCGGGTACATTTGAAGCAAAACGGAAAAAACAGTTTAAACGTCCACAACCCGCATCACTAAAAAAAACCGTCCGTAAACCACAAGACTGTTACGAATATCTTCAATCACGAGGCATAGGCCGAAAAACGGCGAAAGAATTTCAGGTCAGTGATGGGATTGTCTGGTCACCTGAAGATAACAGGGAATTACCCGCTATCGCGTTCCCTTACAAGCGAGATGGCGAGCTGATACAGGTTAAACGCATTAGCACAGCAAGACCTGATGGGAAGAAAGTTATTTCAGTTGAAGCGGATTGTGAACCGTGTTTGTTCGGCTGGCAAGCGCTACCCAAAGCAACCCGTGCAGTCATATTGTGCGAGGGTGAAATTGACTGCATGAGTTATCACCAGTATGGGTTGAGTGCATTGTCGGTTCCTTTTGGCGGTGGCTGCGGAGCCAAACAACAGTGGATTGAATATGAATTTCACAACCTTGACCGCTTTACTGAAATCTGGTTGTCGATGGACAATGACGAAGTGGGACAACAGGCAGCCCTGGAAATCGCCCGTCGATTAGGAGAATATCGGTGTCGTTTAGTTAAACTGCCCCACAAGGACATCAACGAATGTTTACAGGCTGGTATGACGCAGCAGGAAATTGTACATTGCCTTGAAACAGCAGCTTATTTTGACCCAGAAGAACTCTGCACAGCGCGAGATTTTTATCAAAGCACGCTTGATGCATTTTACGGCAAAGAGGAATATTTGTTCAAAACACCTTGGGAGTCATTAAATCGGCATTTCAGTTATCGTGAATCTGAGTTAACGCTACTTAATGGAGTCAATGGGCACGGTAAGAGTGAAATTTTGGGGCATGTTCTGTGTGAAGCAATGCGTCAGGGAATGAGAGCCTGTGTTGCTTCGTTTGAGTTAAAACCCGCAACGTTTTTAAAGCGTCTGACCCGTCAGGCGACATGTGCTAAATTACCCTCACAATTAGAAATTGAGTCCGCTTTTAAGTTTTATGAAGATAGGCTCTGGTTATTTGGCTTAACAGGGACAGCGAAATCATCACGATTACTCGAAATATTTAAATATGCTAACCGCCGATATGGTATCAACCTGTTTATCATTGACAGCCTGATGAAGTGTGGGCTTGCAGATGATGATTACAACGGGCAAAAAGCCTTCATGGATGCACTATGTGATTTTAAAAACAAAACCTCATGCCACGTTATTCTAGTGACACACAGCCGTAAATCGGAAAGTGAGGAGAAACCCACAGGGAAAATGGACGTAAAAGGCTCAGGTTCAATCACCGACCTTGCCGATAACCTTTTCATTATTTGGCGAAATAAACGCAGAGAGCGAGCGCTACAGAAGCTAGAAGCCAGTCAACTATTAACTGAAAAAGAGCAGGAATATCTAAAAGAGCCAGCTTCCATATTGTGTTTAGAAAAACAGCGCAATGGTGAGGGGTGGGAAGGAAAAATCTCATTGTATCTGGATAAACAGGCGCATCAATTTTTAGCAGAAGAAAATACAAGCCCTTATAATTACATCGCCAACATGCCAAACAGTGATTATGACCAGGTTTGGATGAATAACAATGTATCTAGAGATTAAACTCAGCTTTAACATCTTCAAATAATCAGGACACCCCCAATGAAATACCAGATTGAAGCAACCATTGTTAAGGATGGTGGCGAGCCTGTGCATTGGTATCGCTTTAGCGACAAAGCACTATCAGAAAAAGATTGCCTGAAAATGTTATCCCAGCCGTCCATGTTCAAAATGCAATTTAGCGAGCTTGATTACTACTGGACTGCTGTCAATCTAAAAGCTGGAAAGCCAGCTCAAATCAAGTTGATAAATTTTATCTGTAAGGAGATTTAAAGTGATTGTGAAAACAAGCGAGTTGAAAGGTAAGGCGTTAGACTGGGCGGCTGCTTTAGCAGATGGATTTGAAGCTGATTATCTGAAAAGAAGCCCTGACGCAATTCCGAATTCACTGAAAACTGGGACGATTGCGGAGAATTAATAAAAAAATATGAAATTTATTTGTCAAATGAAGATGGCGAATGGTTTGCAAGCATGTCGCCACATATGAATGAATGTATTCAAGCTGGAGAAACTCCACAAATAGCAATATGTCGAGCCGTTGTTATCAACTTTCTCGGTGATGAAGTCGATAACGTCCCTGATCAATTGGTGGATGAAGATGATTAGTCGTGAAATTTATTATGTTGACGAAAAGTTCAAAACAGACAAAAGGTTTTGGGTAGTAAAGTTTGAGTCAGATTACTGGAGTGAACATTATATTTTTCGTTTAAAGCCAACTAAAAAACAGGTAAGAGAAAGCAGAAAGGATTTTAATCAATTAAATAATTGGATGAAGGAGGAATATGGAAGATAACTTACTCTTCCACGAATCAACTAAACAATCCGTCTGGCAAACTTTAAAAGCTGTTCTTGCAACAAACCAACCGCATCAACTTGTTATCAAGCCCTTCAAGCAGACTCGAAGCCTATCGCAAAATGCACTTTTTCATTTGTGGGCATCTGAGATAAGCAAATATCTGTGTGCAAATGACGCTAATTACACTCCAGAGCAGGTGAAAGAAATGTTGAAACATACATTCTTAGGTTATGAAGTTGTAGAGCGTATCGATGTGACCACACAG
>NZ_CAJCFU010000047.1:0-1813 GCF_903968575.1 Arsenophonus endosymbiont of Apis mellifera
AAACGCCCTATCCTTTCACTAAAAAGAAAAGTGATTAATCGTGTAGAAAAAGCAATATCAATTCGTCCTACTAAAGTTTATGACGCATTCAATAACTGCTGTTTGCCTATAGCAGCTTTGTATACTTCCAGACGGTTTAATAATAAACCTAAATCACATTTTGGAGTCACCGCTAATGGATGAAAACAAAAAAATAATACAAGTTCAAATTGTTGCTGAGATTAAAGCAAATTGTAATTATGTCGTAGACATGGACGAAGAAGATTATAGAAAATTTGAAAAAATTATTGATTCACAAATGACATCCAGAGAGATGAATAATGCAATTCTTGATATAGCATGCAAATATGGAATTTATGACCTGGACAATATTGATATGGAAGAACCTGAAGACATTGAATTTTATCGGATGGGATAACAATATCTACCTATACAGTCAGATATCTACGCACTTGGCGTTATAATGGAAGAAATGGGTATTTCAGCGATTGACGGTGTTGATGACATTATACGTAAGAGTACTAATCTAAGATGTAAAGATAGGTACCAATCCGTTTCAGAAATGTTAGTTGGTTTCAACAAAGTGATTGAAAGGAGATAGCAATGATAGAGCTGTTAAATTGTGGTTTCTTCTCCTATGGTAGAGACGATACTAAGGAAAATCAGGATTCTATTTTACCTCCATCAAAATTAGGTAATGGTTACATTTTTGCCATAGCTGACGGTGTGGGTTCATATAAAGGTGCTAAATTAGCTTCTCAAATAGCTATCAATCACCTATCAAAAATGGTTTTAGACCATGATATAGATATAGATATAGATTCTTTATTTAGCACTATCAAGGATGAGATTTTTAAAATTTCAGATGAAAACCCTGATTTATATCATTCTGCAACAACCCTAACTTTTTGTTATGTTAACAACGATAGTGTCAACATAGGGCATATTGGTGATACAAGAATTTATGTAAAAAATAAAAATAAACTAATCCAATTATCTAAAGACCATACAGTACATCAAAGTCTATTAGATGAAAAAATATATACAAAAAAAGAGTTAAAAAATATTAAAGGAAAAAATAAACTCACAACGGCTATATCAAGAATTGTTGAGCTTCAATACCAGAAGCTATGCTATCCAGTTTCTGAACTTATTGAAAATAATGGGCTTTTGAATTTGTACATCATGTCAGATGGTGCCCATCATTTTTGGGAAAAGCGCCCCAGATTCTCTATCGAAACACTAAAAAACCCTATACGCTTTGCTTCCAGCTTACAAAGAAGAATAAATAAAAATACTAGTATTGATGATTATTCTCTAATTGCAGTAACTTTCCTGCCCAAATCACAGCTCGCTTAATCACTTATCGTATATTACACAAAATAACCTCCCTATTTATAGTAAGGTTAAAATTAAATCAGGGTAATTAATAAACTTGCATTATTTTTAACCCATAATCAATTTCAGGATGTGTGAATGCGGCTATGCGCTCGTGGGACAGTCAACACTATAAATTATCTTTCAATAGCTAAATATAGTTTGATTGCGTTAACCCGTCCGTGATGACTGTAATCGGACACCAAGAGGCACTTGGCACACGTCCTAACTCATAGACATAAGACCTAATCAGGTCTTTTTTTTCACCTGAAGGAAATTAAATGAATAACGATGAATTAAGAAAAATTCTTGATGAGCATAAGGTTTGGGTAGATTCGATGGGCAAGAATGGTCGTAAAGCCAATCTAAGTGGTGCCAACTTAATTAGAGCAGACCTACAGGGAGCAGACCTATGGGGAGCTAATCTACGTGGAGC
>NZ_CAJCFU010000048.1:0-51580 GCF_903968575.1 Arsenophonus endosymbiont of Apis mellifera
AGGGTATGGCTGTTCGCCATTTAAAGTGGTACGCGAGCTGGGTTTAGAACGTCGTGAGACAGTTCGGTCCCTATCTGTCGTGGGCGAAGGAAGATTGAGGGGGGCTGCTCCTAGTACGAGAGGACCGGAGTGGACGCACCACTGGTGTACAGGTTGTCATGCCAATGGCATCGCCTGGTAGCTAAGTGCGGAAGAGATAACCGCTGAAAGCATCTAAGCGGGAAACTTGCCTCAAGATGAGTCTTCCCTGACAGTAATGTCCTATAAGGGGTGTTCGAGACGAGGACGTAGATAGGCTGGGTGTGTAAGCGTAGCGATACGTTGAGCTAACCAGTACTAATGACCCGAGAGGCTTAACCTGACAACACCGAAGGTGTTTTGAGAAGAGAGAAGAGATTTTAGCTTGTTCAGAGATTGGTGCCTGTAAGCGGTTACGGCGCTAGAAGTCAACGGGCGAGATGGCCTGCGCATAGCGAGAGGCAGCCGAGATGAGCGCCCGAGGCAGTAGCGTAACGAAACAGGATAGCGAAAAAAGAATTTGTCTGGCGGTAATAGCGCGGTGGTGCCACCTGATCCCATGCCGAACTCAGAAGTGAAATGCCGTAGCGCCGATGGTAGTGTGGGGTCTCCCCATGTGAGAGTAGGGAGCTGCCAGACGTTAATTTAATGCTAATGGCTGAGGCCATTAGTGAAATAAATATGTGACAGGACAGTTTGGTTAGTCGTTGTTTATCTATAATTTTAATTATTAATTTGATGAATGCGCTATTTGAATGTTCGATAGAATATAAATAGAAAAGAATTTGCTTAGTAGCTATAGCGCGGTAGCTCCACCTGATCCCATGCCGAACTCAGAAGTGAAATGCCGTAGTGCCGATGGTAGTGTGGGGTCTCCCCATGTGAGAGTAGGGAACTGCTAAGCTTAAAATATCAAGGCCACCTATAAAGGTGGCTTTTCTATATAAATAATAAATCTATGTTAATGAATAATATATTTTATAGTTGAATTATATCTATTTTATCGACCATCTTTGTTAATATTTTTAGAGTTTATTATTGGTAATTGACTAATCTAACTAGAAATATTGATTGAATCCTTTTCTTCTAGTAATTTTTCAACAACACTAGGATCGGCTAAGGTTGATGTATCTCCTAAATTGTTTATATCACCAGTGGCAATCTTTCTTAGAATACGTCGCATAATTTTACCTGAGCGAGTTTTTGGTAAAGCATCAGTCCAATGAAGAATATCTGGTGTGGCTATTGGACCAATTTCTTTACGCACCCAATTGCGTACGTCATTATAAAGTTCTGTTGAAGGTTTTTCTCCATGATTTAATGTAATGTAGGCGTAAATTGCTTGTCCTTTAATATTATGTGGAACACCAACGACGGCAGCCTCAGCAATTTTAGGGAAGGCTACAAGTGCGGATTCGATTTCGGCTGTACCTAAACGATGGCCCGAAATATTTAAAACGTCGTCAACACGACCGGTTATCCAATAATAACCGTCTTCATCGCGGCGAGCACCGTCCCCACTGAAATACATACCTTTAAATAGTGAAAAATAGGTTTGTTCAAAGCGTTCATGGTCACCATAAATTGTTCTAGCTTGCCCTGGCCACGAATCCATGATGACAAGATTGCCTTCAGCAATACCTTCAAGTAAATTACCCAAGTTATCAATAAGCTCGGGCTTAATACCAAAAAAAGGTAATGTGGCAGATCCTGGTTTAAGTTCAGTAGCTCCCGGTAAAGGTAAAAGCATAAAACCGCCGGTTTCAGTTTGCCACCATGTATCAATAATAGGGCAATGGCTATTACCTATTTTTTTGTAGTACCATTCCCAAGCTTCTGGGTTAATAGGTTCACCGACATAGCCTAAAATTTTTAAAGAATTACGCTGGGTACCTTCAATAGCTTTATCACCTTCGGCCATCAAAGCACGTATTGCCGTTGGTGCAGTATATAAAATATTTACTTTATGTTTATCAATTACTTGGCTCATACGGTTTATACTTGGATAGTTAGGTACTCCTTCAAACATTAACGTAGTGGCGCCATTGGATAGAGGGCCATAAATTAAGTAACTATGACCTGTTATCCAACCTATATCAGCAGTACACCAATAAGTTTCTTTTGCCTGATAGTCAAAGGCGTATTTGAAAGTAAGAGAAATATAAACTAAATAGCCTCCAGTGGTGTGTAAAATGCCTTTTGGTTTACCTGTTGAACCTGAGGTATAAAGAATAAATAAAGGATCTTCTGCATTCATTTCTTCAGCAGGACAATCAGCGTTAAGCCCTTTAATAATTTCATGCCACCAGTGATCACGTTTTTGTTGCCAGTCGATTTGATTACCGGTTCGCTTAAAAACAATAACATTATTAATTGTTTTGACAGTCGGGTTTTTTAACGCTTCATCAACATTTTTTTTCAGCGGTATAGTACGATTTGCTCTTAACCCTTCATCTGCGGTAATAATAAGTTTAGCTTTACTGTCAGTAATGCGTCCTGCAATAGCTTCTGGTGAAAATCCAGCAAAGATAACAGAGTGAATAGCGCCAATGCGTGTGCATGCTAACATGGCGATAGCGGATTCAGGTATCATCGGCATATAAATGGCAACAACATCGCCTTTTTTGATGCCTAGTTTTTTTAACGCATTGGCAAATAGACAGACATCATGATGAAGTTGGCGGTAGGTTATATGATAAAATTGTGATGGGTCATCGCCTTCCCAAATGATTGCAGTTTGATCACCACGTAATTGTAAATGGCGATCTAGGCAGTTAGTACTTAAATTTAAAGTGCCGTCTTCAAACCATTGGATGTTAATGTGACCCGGGTCAAATGAAGTGTTTTTTACTTTGGTATAAGGTTTTATCCAATCAACGATTTGACCTTTTTCTCGCCAAAATGCGTCAGGATCTTCAAGTGATAATTGATAATCTTGTAAATACTGTTTTTTATTAATTAAGGTACGTGCGGCAATTTCAGTAGGAATGGGGTACTTGAATGTTGATATCATATTTTTCTTCTCCTCATTTGGGTTAATCATATGCTAAATAGCGATTAACTAACCCTATGTGTAAGAATTTGTTTTTTTTTTGTGTTAGTGATCACGTAAATGTTGCTGCTTCATTTTATTTTAATTGTTTGTTAATTAATTATTATGTTTAAATTCATTTAATTGATGTTTTTTATTGTAATTTTTATTTTGATGTAATTAATGAGTTGTTTTTTATAGATAATAAAAAACCTTAAAAAATGTATTGTTTATAATTGTTTTCAATATGATGGTAATCCTTGTAAAATAAGTATTGATTAAAACATTTATTTTATATTTCAGTAACAGGAGTTAATGAAAATGAGCTATACATTACCTTCCCTACCTTATGAATATGGGGCACTAGAGCCACATTTTGATGAAAGGACAATGAGGATCCATCATACCAAACATCACCAAACATATGTCAACAATACCAATGATGCTTTAAAAGATTTTCCTGAGCTTGCCAAACTTGATATATATGATTTAATTCAAAATTTAGATAAAGTGCCATCTGATAAGCGTACCTTTTTACGCAATAATGCAGGCGGGCATGCCAATCATAGTATGTTTTGGATTGGATTAAAAATTGGTACTGAACTAAAAGGTGAGCTGAAATCGGCAATTGAACGTGATTTTGATAGTGTAGAAAATTTTAAAGAAATCTTTGAAAAAGCGGCTGCAACTCGTTTCGGTTCTGGTTGGGCGTGGTTAGTCTTGAAATCGGATGGAAAACTGGCGGTTGTTTCGACAGCTAATCAAGATAATCCGTTAATGGGTGAGTCTATTTCCGGTGTTTCTGGTTATCCTATTTTAGGGCTTGATGTTTGGGAACATGCTTATTACCTTAAATATGAAAATCGTCGTCCTGAATATATTAAAGCTTTTTGGTCGGTTGTTAACTGGGATGAAGCTGCGAAACGTTTTGCGCAAAAAGTAAAATAACATTGACGATACCTGTTTGTTTCTTTTCAATGTTAGTGGTGCCAGATTACTTACTGGCCTACTAATATTTTTGGGATAACAATTAAAAATATAACAATAAAAATTACAAAACACTGTTAATTGTTTATATAATCAGTTGAAAAAAATAATTTCTTTTACTAAATATTGTTTCCTTGTTTGATAAATATATTAATAAAATAAAGATTTGCTCTTATTTTACTTTTCATTGTTATTAATTTTTATAAATAATTTATTCTTAGTGTCAATCTCCCACGTATTTTACGGGGAGAAGAGAGTTAATTTTTTATAGGATTAATAAAACCAATAGCATCATAAACTTTACTAAGCGTTATTTGAGCGCGAGCCTCTGCTTTGCTAGCACCTTCAGACATAATATCATTTAATAATTTTTCGTTATTACGAAATTCATCAAAACGACTTTGGATATTTATTAACATATCAGAAACAGCTTCAGCAACAGTGTTTTTAAGATCGCCATACATTTTTCCAGCAAATTGTTTTTCTATCTCCGAGGTAGATATAGCTGTTATGCCAGAAAGGATATCTATTAGATTAGAAATACCCGGTTTATTTTCTAAATCATAGTAAATTTGTGGTGGCTCGTCAGAGTCAGTGACAGCACGTTTTATCTTTTTAGCTGCTGATTTAGGATTTTCTAATAAGGTTATAACATTATTGCGATTATCGTCTGATTTTGACATCTTTTTTTGCGGTTCTTGTAGAGACATAACCCGCGCGCCTTTTTCCGGAATAAAGGGATCGGGTATAGTAAATATTTCACCATAGAGCGAATTAAAACGTTGAGCGATATCACGGCTTAATTCTAAATGTTGTTTTTGATCAATACCAACCGGGACTTGGTTTGTCTGGTAAAGTAAAATATCTGCAGCCATTAATACTGGATAATCAAATAATCCAGCATTAATATTTTCAGCATGACGGGTTGATTTGTCTTTAAATTGTGTCATGCGGCTTAATTCACCAAAATAGGTGTAACAGTTAAGGGCCCAGCTAAGTTGAGCATGTTGAGGAACATGGGATTGAACAAAAATAATACTTTTTTTAACATCGATACCGCAAGCTAGATATAAGGCTAATGTATCAAGCGTACGCTTTCTTAACTCTTTGGGATCTTGACGGACTGTAATGGCATGTTGATCAACAATACAATAAATACAGTCATATTTATCTTGCATGTGAACCCATTGACGTAATGCGCCAATATAGTTGCCGATGGTTAATTCCCCAGACGGTTGAGCCCCACTGAATACAATAGGTTTTTTGAGAGTATTAGTTGATTTTATTGGGGGTGTATTCATATTACGATTCCAGAATTTTCAAAGGTGGTAGTCCTAACGCAGGAAGTAGATCGGCAAAATTATCTAATACATAATCTGGTTTACTTAATGCGATAGATTCACCATAGTTATATCCATAAGTTAAACCCGCACAAGGACAGCCAGCCGCTTTAGCAGCTAAGATATCGTTATGAGAATCGCCGACAAATAATAATTGATTTTTATGTAGGCCAAATTTTCCCATTGTAAGATATAGTGGAGCCGGATGGGGTTTTTTCTCTTTTACGTCATTTCCCCCTAATATTAAAGAAAAATAAGAATTAATTGCTAATTTTTTTAATAAAGGGGCAATAAATGGTGTTGGTTTATTGGTGACGATTGCCATTGGAAAAGGTTGTTTGGCTAATTCTGCTAATGTTTCTTTTACTCCAGGAAAAAGCTGACTACCTGTTATGACTGTTGTTGCATAAATTTTATCAAATAGTTGATGAATATTATTTTTTATTTTTGGTGTAATTTTAATATTTGCCCAAGTTAATGCGCGTTCTATCATAATATCGACACCATTACCAACCCAAGTGGAAACAAGTTCTTTACCGGCAGCAGGTAATTGCTGATTAATTAAAGCATGATCTAAGGCATCAGCTAATCCGCCAACACTGTCGACTAATGTACCATCCAAATCAAATGCGATAGCTTGAATATCGGTTAATTTTTTTAATGTCATTAAATCGCCTCAGCTAATTTTTTACGCATAGCATCAATGACAGTTTTGTAATCTGGTTGATTAAAGATTGCAGAACCTGCGACAAAAGTGTCAGCGCCTGCATTTGCAACATTAATAATATTATTAACATTGATGCCACCATCAACTTCTAGGCGAATATTATAACCATTACTATCAATCATTTTACGAACTTGACGCAATTTATTTAGGGTTTGTGGAATAAAAGATTGCCCACCAAAACCAGGATTTACCGACATAATTAGGATCATATCTAATTTATCTATTACGTAATCTAAATAGTTCAATGGTGTTGCAGGATTAAACGCTAACCCGGCTTTACATCCGTTATCTTTAATTAATTGTAATGTGCGATCAATATGCTCGCTTGCTTCAGCGTGAAAGGTAATATAGGTTGCACCAGCTTTAGCAAAATCTGGGATCAGTCTATCTACTGGTTTTACCATCAAATGTACATCAATGGGAGCTTTAATACCATAATCGCGCAATGCTTTACATATCATTGGGCCGAAAGTTAAATTGGGGACATAATGGTTATCCATCACGTCAAAATGGACAATATCTGCTCCAGCTTTAATTACATTCTCAGTATCTTCACCTAAACATGCAAAATTTGCGGATAAAATAGAGGGGGCAATCAGAAAATCTTTCATTATTATCTCCGATTTGTTTTTTACCTTTTACTTTTTTTTATAAGTTGGATTATAGAATGCCAAAAGTTCGTCGACTTTTCTACGAGCAAGGCTATTGCGACTAATTGTTCTACGTACTTTAACAACATTTAGCTTGGCGTGATGATACCATTCTCTAGTCGCTGGTGTATCATGATTTGATATTAATACTGGTATTCCGCGTGTTGATGATAAGTGATAAGCGATTTGAGCCAGATTGTATTGTTCTTTGTTGCCAAAACTATTTGTATGATAGGCGGTAAAATTAGCTGTATCTGAAAGCGGTGTATAGGGTGGATCACAGTAAACAACAGCACTTTTATTTACTGATAGCAATGTTTCTTGATAGGTTTGGCAGATAAAAATAGCTTTTTGTGCTTTTTCAGCAAACCAATAGAGTTCATCTTCGGGAAAATAAGGTTTTTTATAACGACCAAATGGAACGTTAAATTCACCTTTTGAATTATAGCGACAAAGACCATTGTAGCAATGACGATTAAGATATAAAAATAGTTCACTACGGCGTTGAGAATTATTACATAGGTTAAATTCAGTTCGTAAACGGTAGTATTGCTCAGGCGTATTAAACTCAGAGTTAAAAAGCTTACGTGAATGCTGTACAAATGTATCAGCATGGTATTTTACGGTATTATATAAATTGATAAGATCATTATTAATGTCAGCTAGGATGTAAGCATTATAGTTGGTATTCAAAAATACTGAACCTGCCCCGACAAATGGCTCTACCAGACAATCACCTTCTGGTAGATATTTTTTAATTTCTTCTACCAGAAGATATTTACCGCCAGCCCATTTTAAAAAAGCGCGTTTTTTCTTCATGCCGCCAAATTTTATCTAAATGTTCCAGAGTTTTTGGTATATCTCTGTTTAGGACAGCATATTTGCGCCTAATAATTCTTTATTTTTGATCTTGCTTAACTTGCTGAAATTTTCTAACCCAGGGTTTTTTTTCCTGCACAGAAGTGGGCAAAGTTGAAATTGCGTTTTTTGCTTCACTGACTGAGTGGTAATTACCATGGATAAGAACATACCACGGTTGTCCATTACGTACGGTCTTATAGATTTTATAATTAGTTAAGCGATTTTTTTTAGCAAATGCTTCTAGGGAGTCTGAACGGCTAGCACTACTTAATTGTAGGGTGTAATTACTTGCTGGGGCTGATAATAAATCACCACTATGGTTTGTATGTGTTCGAACTATAGGTTTTGTTTTTGTTTCAGGATTAGTTTTAACTGGTTCAACGATTTTAGGTGGTGTAGTCGAAGGAAGTATTGTTGATGTTGAATTTTCAACCAATTGTTGCTTTGTAGTCGGCAATGTTTGGCCCTGCCGTAAAGCATCAACAACGTCACCAGGAATTTCAATACGTTTACCTTGCCCTTGGTTAGCTGGAGGCAACGTTCCTTCAGTTGGGGTATCACTAATTGAAGGCATAGTTACGTTTTGTGGTTGGTTTTGTTCTTGAGATATAGAAGACTCATTTGACAGAGTTGTTGATTTAGAAATATCAATGTTACGTTCATTATTTGTTACAGAGTTATGTTCTTTCTCATGATTAGTTGGTGCTTTAAGTGCTGAGCTAATCGCGATAATGAGTAATAATAGAACCAAAACAGCGATACCTATCATGACATGTTGCCGAGAAGCTAGATGATGTTTAGATCCTTGTTGACGTGAACGTAATACAGGCCTATCTGAAGTATCTGGCCGGAAGTTACTTTGATCTTGAGGATCTCTTTCTGGTTTAAACTCGTCCATTTCCCCTCCCTTTAAGGTGAATGACCTCATATCATGGATAAAGATGATTTTTTGTGCAGTTTGATTCTAAAATATGGATATTTATTATAGTGTCACTATAGCTATCTTGCTATCTCAATCACGGTTTAATCTGCATATAGGCATTGCTTAATTGCTTTTAAAACAATCTCATGGCTTATATTAGAGTATAATTCTGCATTACCAATAGATTTAGGTAGCACCAGATTAAGTTGATTATTAACTACTTTTTTATCTCTCATCATGTGAGGTAAATAAGCTTCAGCAGCCATTTTTGCTGGTCCTTTAGTGGGAAGATTTGCTTGCCTCAGTAAGTTTAAAATGCGTTGAGTATCATTATTATCAAATTGGCCGATTAACTCTGCAGTTTTTGCAGCCATCACGATACCTGCAGCAACTGCCTCGCCATGTAGCCAGCAACCATAGCCTAATTCAGTTTCAATAGCATGACCAAAGGTATGTCCTAAGTTCAATAATGCACGTTTTCCATTAATTTCTTTTTCATCTATGGCGATGATTTCTGCTTTTAGTTCACAGCAACGCCGGATGCAATAACTTATTGTTTTTTCGTCAAACTCAAATAGTTTACTAATGTTTTTTTCTAACCAACAAAAAAAATCATAATCTAGAATAATTCCATATTTAATAATTTCTGCTAAGCCTGAAGAGAACTGACGTGCTGGTAATGTTTTTAGACTATCTAAATCAATAATAACCGATATAGGTTGATAGAAAGCACCAATCATATTTTTACCTAACGGATGATTGACAGCTGTTTTTCCTCCAACAGATGAGTCAATTTGAGATAGAAGTGAGGTTGGTGCTTGGATAAAACGAACGCCTCTTTGGTAGCAGGCGGCAGCAAATCCTGTCAAGTCACCAATAACTCCGCCCCCAAGGGCAATAAGAGTGGTGCTTCGAGGATGATTTTTTTCCAATAAAGCAGTGAAGACGGTATCAAGAATAGCTAATGTTTTGTACTGTTCTCCATCAGGTAGAATGATCTCATTAACTTTGACGCCCATTTTTGTAAGAGTAGTTTTTACTCTTGTAGAATAAAGGGAATGTAGCGTTTTGTTCGTTACAATCATCGCGTAATCGCCACTTTTAAGCGGCAAAAATGCGTCAGGTGAGTTAAGTAAACCAAAGGCGATGCTAATAGGGTAACTCCGTTCACCAAGTGTAACTGTCAATTTTTCCATATTGATTTTACCTTTATGGCATGTCAATCAGTCATTCATGTTGATTTATTGAAATCAAGTATTTTCTAATAATCCAATGATTTGGTTAGCAACCACTTTTGCACTTTGATCGTCGGTATGAATAGTAATGTCTGCGATTTCTTCATAAAGTGGATTACGTTCATGAGCGAGTTTTTCTAAAACTTCACGAGCAGGCTGATCTACTTGCAATAAAGGTCTTTTTTTATCGCGTTGTGTTCGTGCCATTTGTTTTTCAATCGTTGTTTCAAGATAAACGACCACCCCGCGAGCAGACAAACGGTTACGTGTTTCTTTTGATTTTACCGATCCTCCCCCTGTTGCTAGGACAATTCCTTGTTTTTCTGTAAGCTCATTGATGATTTTTTCTTCACGTTCCCGAAAACCTTCTTCGCCTTCCAAATCAAATACCCAACTCACATCAGCACCAGTACGTCGTTCAATTTCTTGATCGGAATCAAAAAACTCCATACTAAGTTGCTGCGCTAGCTGGCGACCAATAGTACTTTTTCCGGCGCCCATAGGCCCAACCAGAAAGATATTACGTTTCTCTGCCATGTTTTTGGTATTACTAAGATTATTCGTTAATGATAACCCGCCCCGCCAATCAAATTAGCAACGGGACCTATAATTGAAACCTCATGAGTATTGACACCTTTTCTTGCATATAAAAGCAAAAAAATCCCAAATACATTCAGTTTTTTCTGAATTATATCGGAGGGCCTGTTTTTGGAACATAACTGATAGCAGTATTTCTTCACAGGTTTAAAATCCCAAATGTCTCGTAATACGTAATATACAGTATTACAAAGCTCAAGTATTCGTCTTTAAGTTTGTTTGCGCACTAAGTTTAACATCAATCAATTTGAAAACCACGTCGATATCTAAACGGAAAGCGTATTATTTGCTGCCGATTATGAATGATATTAAATTGGATATAAAAATTATCGCAATAGATTAGCTAAAAATGCAACTTTAATCGTACATATAAAGGTTTTATCATCGAGTGTACGCACTTACATTGTTTATTTCGCCAAATATTTAACTTTGTAAGCTAAATCTTTCTTATCGTCAAATTTATAATCCATTATTCACAATAATCGGATGATTTTTGCTCTTTTTAGCGCCTTTTAGTATGAAGTTATATTATAAAAAATAATTATTGGTTACTATATTTTATTAAATATTAATTAATTGAGGTGTTATAAATATGACTAATTCTCTGTGATAAGTTTGTTTTCCATCTTTGGTGAATAACTGGCCAAAGAAAGGAATTTCTGCTAGGTAAGGAATTTTTTGTTGTTGATTGTTTTTTTTCTGTTGGAAAATTCCACCTAAAATAAGTGTTTCTCCATGATTAATCGTAACTTGCGTTGATATTTCTTGTTTATTAATAGCAATATGTTGGTAAGTATTTGCTAGTAGAGTAGTATTGGGGCTATTTTGACTAATTTTTAGCGATAGACGAACTTTACCTCCTCGTAAAATGGTAGGCTTAACTTCCATTCCTAGTATTGCTTCTTTAAATTTTATCTGACTTTTTTTATTACTTTGAATGATATAAGGAATTTCTGTGCCTTGCTTAATGCTGGCCGATTGGTTATGAGAGGCCATCAATCTGGGGCTGGCAATGATAGATAGTTGATTTTCTTGTTCTAAAGCACTCAATTCCAGTGACAATAAGTGACTTTTAATTTTGGCAATATTGAAAGCGATATGTGGAATTGAAGATGGTGTTGGTTGATGAATATTCAGCCTGCTAATTCCGACTTGGTTCATTTTATCGGCACTGAGTTCCCAAAAGATACCTAGTTCATATAAAGCCTCTCGACTTGTATTGATAATATAGGCTGTGATTTGTACTTGTTGTTGTGGAATATCAATTTTTTTTAGCCAGGATTGAAGCCGTTCAATGTGTCTCTGAGTATCTTCAAAAATTAAGTTATTGGTCTGTTTATCGGCGAAAACTTTTCCTTTTTTGGTGAGTAAGGGGGGATTTTTTTGTGAAAGTTGAGATGCTAATAATTCTGCTTCAGCATATTGCAGGGGGTAAGTTAGATAATGTATATCACTCTTTTCTTCAGGTATTGGTAATGTATGAGTAACATTGTTTTCAATAATTTCTTCTATTTTTGGCGGGGTAAAGGGTTCTCTGGCGGCTATAGCATTAACGCTAAATAATGTTATTAATACTACAATTAATATTAAATTAAGTAAATTCATTATGTTAGACTTTTTGTTATGGATGAGAGAATGAATTCGCAATATAAGTTATTTTTTTGGGTGTTATTTTTAGCTGATGAATAAGGAGGAGTGGATGGGTTTTTTGTAAGTTTTCGACAAAGGCAATTAATTGATAATAGCTTGTTAAAATTGTGAAATAGTAATCTACACGATTATTTTGATTTTGTTGTTGCCAATAGATGAGTTTTTCACCTGAAGTAGGTAGCGGAAAATTAAATTGAGCAGAAACCAGAGAAGATGTCGGTATTGAAGTAAGTAAGTCTGTTATTTGTTGTTTCTTTTTGTTTAGCAGAGTTTTTAATTTGTTTTTTGTTATGTTTTGTATAAGTTGTATTTTTAATATATTGATATGTTGTCTGTTGTTTTTCCGTTGTTGATTCATTTCATTAATGATTAAAGAATGTTTTGACCAATAAAAAATAAAGAAAAAGAGAAAAATTAAAAAAAGCGTTAACCATTGTGGGATAAGCTGTTTCCATAATGGCCTGTAAAACCATTCATATATTTTATTTTTTATCATATTGTTCCTCCGAACGTAGCCAGTTTGCATTTAATGTGGTTTTTTGAATATTCTGTGAGGTTAGTTGTATTGTTTCTAATTGGATTTGAGTTACTAACTTTTGCTCGGTTAATTGGCGCATGGACGATAAAATTTCATGATAATCATGGCTATTTGCTTCAATTATTAATTTATCTCCTTGGCTTGAAAGCCCTTCTAACCAACTACCTGTTGGCAGAATATTTGGAATTTGTTTTAGTAAATAAAGTTGTCGTTTGTTGTGGTTAGCGATTTAAATTAACGTATTGAGTTGTTGAGTTAATTGATCAAGTTGCTGTCGCTGTTGCTTAATGTTAGCAAGTTGTTGTTCAATGGCAGCAATTTCTATTTTTTCATTATCAAGTAAATATTGTTAATGAAGGTATTGCTGTTTATGTCTATCAAATATAAAAAACAGAATTATTAGTAAACTTGAAATTTGTATAAAAAAGAGAGATAACCAATCATAATGGCGTTGTTTGAGGCGTTTTTTCTGCCATGGCAGAAAATTGACTTGATAAATCATTTATCTACCTCACGAAGGGCTAAACCTGCGGCGATCGCAAAATTATGGAAATCTTTTGGTAACTTGATAGAGTAATATTGAAAAGAATCTAACAGAGACCAAGTGGAAAAATGATGATGCTTTATATCGTTACCGAGGTAAAAAATAGTATTAGGTTGTTGTTGGGTTTCTTTAGGTAGTAATAATACTAGTTTTTCTATAGAGTCTACCTCAGTTATCTCAAGTGGCTGGTAGTGTATTGATTGATATAAAGGGCCAGCACATATCCACTCTTGTTGTCGCCGATAAATAAGCCAAGTGTTATCAGTAATAGAGGCTTTGTGTGCTAAGTAACGAAGGGCATTAGGAGATATATCGATGACAGAAAGTGAAAAACCTACTTCATGCAATAATTCAGACCAAAAAACAATATCACTACGTCTAGTCGCACAAAGGTAAATTTGCTTTTGATAAATACGATAATCCAGAACAAGCTCACTGATATCCATAGGAAATAGGGTTTCAGCTTTACTATGGACCAGCCAGCCAATTTCTGGTTCAGTTAGTGTTATTTTTTCGGGTAAAAGGAAGTGAGATTTTAGGATTTGTAATGTCGATAAAGAGAATCTTGCATCACAATTGTTAGGTAGTTTTTTGCACCATTGTTGCAGGATATTTTTTAGCGTGGTTATACGAATATTTTGGGTTTCAGTATCTTGGGTTTTAATTATTGGTAAAGAATGTTGCCAACATTCGCGAAGTTGCCAGCCATGTCTGTGTCGAGTAGCAGCCACAAGTTGAATTTTATTATGATGTATATCAAGGCCAATCTGCCATTTGTGTAAAAGCATAGACGATTTCCCTATTGTTAATGTATAAAATTCCATATTCAAAGTATTTTCGAACATTTATACTAAGTATTCATTGTTTATAAACCACCCAATAAATCGTAAATGGGAATTTCAGGTGAAGATCGTAAAGTTTTTTCTTTTTTTTATAGTTTGTTGTCTAGTTTTGGGGGCTGGATCTATTTTTGGTTTGTACAAATATGTCGAATCAGAACTGCCTGATGTAGCAACATTAAAAGATGTTCGATTGCAAGTACCTATGCAGGTGTTAAGTGCAGAGGGTGAGTTGATCGCGCAATTTGGAGAGAAACGTCGTCTTCCATTGTCCTTAAAAGAAATTCCCCCACTAATGATAAAAGCTTTTGTTGCGACGGAAGATAGCCGATATTATGAGCATCATGGTATTGATCCTATAGGCGTTTTTCGCGCTATATCGGTCATAGCTGCTTCCGGTCATGCTTCGCAAGGGGCTAGTACAATAACGCAACAGTTAGCCAGAAATTTTTTCCTAAGCCGAGAAAAAACATTGATGCGTAAAGCTAAAGAGGTGTTTTTAGCTGTCCGGATTGAGCAATTATTGTCAAAAGATGAAATTCTGGAACTTTATTTAAATAAGATTTATTTAGGAAATCGCGCTTATGGTGTAGGTGCAGCTGCTTATGTTTATTTTGGTAAGTCTGTAAATGAATTAAGTTTAAGTGAAATTGCGATGATTGCAGGTTTACCAAAAGCACCTTCTACTTTTAATCCTCTTTATTCCTATGAACGAGCGATAAATCGTCGCAATATCGTATTATTACGGATGTTAGAAGAGGGGTATATTACTCAACAGCAATATAATGAAGCAAAGCGTGAAAAAATTATAGCCACTTATCACGCACCAAAAATTTTATTTTCAGCGCCCTATCTGGCAGGAATGGTTAGGCAAGAGCTCTATAAACGCTATGGTGAGAATGCCTATACCGATGGTTATAAAGTCTATACCACCATCTTCAGTAAAGATCAGATAGCAGCAGAGAATGCTTTGCGTAATAACTTAATTAATTATGATATTCGTCATGGTTATCGAGGAGCAGAAAAAACTCTTTGGACGCAGCGACAAACACCTTGGGCACATGAACAAATTATTGAAAAACTAAAAAAAATACCTACTTATGGGCCATTAATTCCCGCTGTAGTTATTGCGACTGATAGAAATAAAGCTGAAGTTATAATGTCAAATGGTGTTTCTGTTGAGTTGGCAATCAATGGTGTTTCTTGGGCACGTAAATATATTTCTGATGAGCGACAAGGAGTAACACCTAAAACGGTTAACGAAGTTGTTAAAGTGGGAGAATTAATTCGTATACGACAGGTTAAAGATAGTTGGTGGTTAGCGCAAATACCAGAAGCAAATTCAGCTTTTATTGCTCTCAATCCAATCGATGGCGCTATTGTTGCGTTGGTTGGCGGGTTTGATTTTGAGTTAAGTAAATTTAATCGAGTAACCCAGTCATTACGTCAAGTTGGTTCCAATATTAAACCTTTTCTTTATACCGCAGCATTAGATAAAGGATTAACGTTAGCTTCGTTATTAAATGATATGCCTATTACTCGTTGGGATGCTGGAGCTGATTCAGATTGGCGACCTAAAAATTCTCCCGACAAATATGCAGGTCCAATTAGTTTGCGGCAAGGATTAGGACAGTCGAAAAATGTTGTGATGGTACGAGCTATGCGTGCAATGGGAGTTGATTATGCGGCGGATTATCTAAAACGCTTTGGCTTTCCTGAAGAAAATATTAATCGAACAGAGTCATTGGCATTAGGTGCTCCGTCATTTACGCCTATGCAAATAGTTCGAGGTTATGCTGTTATGTCTAATGGTGGTTACCTTATCGATCCTTATTTCATTAGTCGAGTTGAAGGGCTAGAAGGTCAGATTGTGTTTGAAGCTAAGCCCAAAATCGCATGTCCTCAATGTAACGATATACCTGTTATTTATGATGATGTACCAAAAATTAAAGAAATAAATGCAGAATCTATTGAGAATATAGTTAAATCTACAACACCGACGATGAGGCTTGAACCTAGAGTAGATATTAATAGTGAAACGCCAATAACGGTTCAACAAGAAAAATATGCTCCACATGTAATTAGTACACCTTTGGCTTTTTTAATTAGTAATGCAATGATGACGAATATTTATGGAGAGCCTGGTTGGATGGGGACAGGCTGGCGTGCGAGAGATTTTAAACGTAAAGATATTGGCGGAAAGACAGGAACGACTAATAGTTCTAAAGATGCTTGGTTTTCTGGTTATGGCCCCGAGCTAGTTGCTACAGCCTGGATAGGCTTTGATGATAACAGACGCAGTTTAGGGCGTACTATTACCGGTGGCGAAGCGGGAGCAAAAAGTGCTCAACCTATCTGGAATGATTATATGAAAGTTGTTCTTGATGGAGTGATGGAAAATAAAATACAGCCCCCAGAAGGAATTATTTCTATTACTATTGATAACAAAACCGGTAAATTAGCAACGGATAATTCAGTAAGTAAAAGTTTGGAATATTTTATTGAAGGAACTGAACCTAAAACAGCAGCTATTCGAGAGGTAGGTACAATGGTTATTTCTGAAGATGGCAATAGTCAGGAACTTTTTTGAACACTTATAACTTTGTTTAATTTTTGTCGTTGAAATTAGGGTTATTAAATAGACCCTATTTCATTTAACAATATTAGGACTTAATTGAGTTAGCGAATATTTTTGAGATAACGTTGAGCATATAATAGAGCGCTAATATTTCTCGCTTCGTTAAAATCTTTAACATCAAGGAGTTCCATCATATTGTCAATTGGCCAACGAATTTGTTCTAGCGGTTCGGGTTCATCGCCCTCTAGTTTTTCCTCATAAAGATTTTGTGCAATGAATATATTCATTTTACTAGAAAAATAGGCAGGGGATATTGTTAGTTTTCCTAGCAATTCAACATGTTTTGCGCCATAACCAATTTCCTCTTTTAATTCTCTTATAGCAGCTTGAATGGCACTTTCTCCTTTATCAATAGCTCCCTTAGGAAAACCTAATTCATACTCTTCAATACCAACAGCATATTCACGAATTAAAATTAGTTCGTTATTGATAATAGGAACAATCAGTACGGCTTCATTTATTGTTGGCTGCATTCGTTCATAAAGACGCTTAACGCCATTACTAAATTCAAGATCAACAGATTGGATACGAAAAAGTCTAGATTCAGCAATATTTTTTATATCCAGAATTTTGGGTTTTTTCATTTGTTTCATATACTGTGTCCCGGACAAAATTTGTTGAATAGATTATAACTTTTTATATTAAAGACAAGGATGGACTTTTAGTTTTTTGCTGAAATCAATTGTCATTCAATCTATCTATTTAGTGATAATATATCAATAAATTTAACCAGAATTGATTATTAGGATAAGGATGTTTTAGTAATATTTTTATTAAATTACTTATTAATTGAACTACTATCTTGTTAAAATAAATAATGATAAATCGTAACTCATTGTTATTGATATTAAAAATAGAAAACTAGAATAGGAATTACCTTATTTAGAGCTACGGAAATGGTTGTTATTCTGCACAGGCATTATTCGTTACATCGGGGAAGAAATGAGCTTACCTTTTGTTATATTGGTTATTTTAATTATTTGCTTGTTTATATTAATTTTCTTTTTGTTTATGAAGGGAAAAAAAGGTAATGATGTAGATAGATTACCTTTCTTAATACATGCTAATTATCGCAAAATTACATCTGATGAATATCAGATAATTTGTGATTATCTTAAATATACCAATTCTGAACAAATCTTAATAAAGACAAAAGAGGCTACAATAAGAAAGTTATTTGATTTCCCTAAAAGAAATGCTTGGGTTTCTTCGGGCTGTAATGCAATAACACGTTTTTCTTTAATCAACGAGCAAGATAATTTATGGCGCTATTTTATTGATACTAAAGAAGTTCATTTACCCCGACAATTAGAACCTTATTTAACAACGCAAAATGTTATGGATGTTGTTGAAACTGATACCTTACCTCTTGTTATATCAGTAAATAATCATTTTTTGGCTGATTTCAAGCAAGATTTTAAAGAATTTCATTTAGCTAGAGAAATAACATTTCCACCAGTTAATGCTTTGATTCAAGAGAGTGGTCAGCAACTGGTAAAATTTATTAAGGTTAGAAAAGAGACATTGGAAGAGTATAAGCTTAATCGATCGTTTAGTTTATGGGGTGGTGGCGTTATTTGTGTTGGGCTAATTGTTTGTGCACTTTCGTTATTTGTTATTGCTATTTTTTTTCCTTGGTTAATGCTATTGGGCGGACTTACTTTTATTGTTGGAGTGTATCTCCTTTATCGACCCTATATTTTTCGTAAAAGATATCAACAAGATATTCGTTGTGTAGAGGGTAAACCTAAACGATTGGGTTTATTCGGCGAGTTTGACAAAGGTAAAAAACATAATATTTCATTGGCTGGAATTGATCTTATTTATCCATCTCATTGGGAGCCATTCCTGGAATATGAGATTGATCAAGCTATTAATATTGATATGTATGCAAACGGTTACGTTGTTCGTCAAGGACGTTACTTATCTTTACATGAAGAGGCACGTCGTTATCCATATAAAAGATATGGCAAAAATTTAATGTTGGTGATAACAAGTTTTTTTCTCATGTTACTACTTCATTTCTATGAACCGGTTCATTTACCAGCGAGGTTAATTTTTCATTGGCTTAATGGAGAAAATTATCGACATACAACAAATTATTCTGAATTGGAAGTAATGCCATTACAGATTGGAGATTATATTGCAGTTAAAGGTGTGGGTATGTGCTATGTACCTATTGATTTTATAGAGAAAGGTAATCGATTTGATTTTCTTCCTTTTGATTGTTCCGGTATCTATTGGAATAATATAAGCCCCTCTCCTATACCTGAATCTGATATAGTTGAAAAAGTATTTTCTCTTTCGACAACAGTTAAACAGCAGCTTTATTTTAATAACCTAGATCATAAAGTTAATCAGCAACTTCGACGCGAGATTATGAAATCCGGCATGAATTTGCTTGATAATTTTGCTGATATCATTTTAAAAACAAATTCATTATGCCCACTTAATAATGAATGTTTTCGTTTAAAGAGCGCTTTAGTTAATTTAAGTGATACCTACGAATGGTCGGTACTTGTTGCTCGAGCAAAAAATGGAAAATTAGCCGGTACAAATGTGATATTACGGCCAGGTGGAGCAGAAACCCTGGAAAAATTGGTTAATGAAACAACATCTTTTTATATTAATAGAGAAATAGAAAAAGCAGCAGCATTATTGAATTCACCACCAGCCAGAGGTGTATTACTTATTAGTGAAGAAGGAAAACCGTTTGTCGATCTAGTTTCGTTCCACTCTCCTGTTGTTGATTCTTATACTCCATTACAAAAATGGCAGGAGCTGCAAAAATTGTCAGATATTTTGATGCATACGCCTTTTGAAGCAGAAGGTATTATTACTAAATTATTTGTCGATGCAAAAGGTACGCGTCATATTATTTTACATAGTAAACCTAGCTCTATCTTACTTTTACGCTATATTAGTGCTTTTCTATTAAACTTGCTGTTAATGGCAACTTTTATATTGAATCTTATTCTGGTTATTACACGTAAGCGTATAAATAAATGGCGATTAAAAAGTATTCGACAATATTATGAGCATTGTTTCAATATTGTTCCTTCTTCTGACCAGCAAAAAAATATTTAACGTAATGAATCGAATATGAAAACACAATCAGAAATGGATTTGATTATCCGTTTAGATAAATGGTTATGGGCGGCACGTTTTTATAAAACTCGCGCAATTGCCCGTAAAATGATCGAGGGTGGCAAAGTTCACTATAATGGGCAGCGCAGTAAGCCAAGTAAAGTTGTTGAAAAGCATGCGATTATAAAATTAAGACAAGGAAATGATGAGCTAACTATAAAAGTATTGGCCATTAGCGATCAGCGACGGGGCGCATCGGAAGCAAGAGCGTTATATCGTGAAACACAAGACAGTATTGTTAATAGAGAAAAATTAGCATTAGCGCGGAAAACCAACTCATTAACAATGCCAAATCCAGAACGTCGTCCTGATAAGAAAGAACGACGTAACCTGATTAAATTTAAGCATACAAATTTAAATGAGTCATTTTGATGACGACTTTAGTAATGAGAGAAAATATGTCTAAATATGACCAGTTACACCGTTTTTTGTTTGAAGATGATGCTGTTCGTGGTGAGCTAGTTTCAGTTAATGAGACTTATAGAAAAATACTTTATCAACACAATTATCCGCCAGCAGTTAATTTATTATTGGGTGAATTGTTAGTTGCCACTAGTTTATTAACGGCAACTTTAAAATTTGATGGTGATATTACCCTACAAATTCAAGGAGATGGCCCTGTAAAAATGCTGGTAATAAACGGAAATAATCATCAACAAATGAGAGGTGTTGCTCGTGTTGAGGGACCCGTTACTAATCAATCATCATTAAAACAGATGATTGGTCAAGGCTATATGGTGATCACGATTACACCAACAAATGGTGAGCGTTATCAAGGTGTTGTTGCATTGGAAAGTAATACAATAGCGGAATGTTTGGATGATTATTTTAAACAATCAGAACAGTTGCAGACACGTTTATTTATTCATTCCGCTGAGATAAATGGTCAGCCTGCTGCCGGTGGAATATTATTGCAAGTACTGCCCTCTGCAGCTAGTGAAAGTCAGCATAAATTTGATCATCTGGTAAAATTAACCGCAACGATTAAGGGCGAGGAGCTATATAACTTAGAGGCAAAGGAAATTCTTCATCGTCTTTATCATGAAGAAGATGTGACTTTATTTGATCCGCAGCCAGTCACCTTTCATTGCAACTGCTCAAAAGAGCGTTGTGTAAACATTTTGCTATCTCTTCCTGATGAAGACATTGAGCATATATTACATGAACGGGGTGAAATTGATATTGAATGTGAATTTTGTGGGGCTAATTATCTGTTTAATAAGCAAGATATTGAGGACTTGAGGCGAATTAAAAAACAGCAGATCCATTGAGTCATCCGTGCTTATTTTATGCCGTAATAAAAGCTATAAACACATATTTTACTGTAACGTTGATTGTGCTCTAGATCGCATTTCTAGTTGAGAAAATAGTTTAGATGAAATTTATTGATTTTTATCGCTGTTAATTTCGAGTAAAAATTTATGATAGGTCCTAATTAAGGTTAAAATTCATTTAGGAGCATAAATTAATGAGTGCAAAAGAAAAGATTACTCCAGAAGAGATGGCTAGATATGGTATTCATCAAGTTACTGAAATCGTTTATAACCCAGGATATGAACAATTATTTGCAGAAGAAACAAAACCTTCTTTAAAAGGCTATGAACGCGGTATTGAAACTAACTTAGGCGCAGTGGCGGTTGATACCGGTATTTTTACTGGTAGATCACCCAAAGATAAATATATCGTTCGTGATAACGTTTCTATGAATACCGTTTGGTGGGCGGATCAAGGTAAAGGAAAAAATGATAACAAACCGATGACCGAGGCAGTCTGGAAATCATTAAAAGATTTGGTGACTAACCAATTGTCGGGTAAGCGTTTATTTATTATTGATGCTTTTTGCGGGGCGAATGCAGATACCCGTTTGAAGGTGCGCTTTATTACCGAAGTGGCTTGGCAGGCACATTTTGTCAAAAATATGTTTATTCGACCTACTGAACAAGAATTGATTGATTTTCAACCAGATTTTGTTGTCATGAATGGTGCAAAATGTACTAATCCCAACTGGCAGGCTCAAGGCTTAAACTCAGAAAATTTTGTGGCGTTTAATTTGACTGAGCGTATGCAACTTATTGGCGGTACTTGGTATGGCGGTGAAATGAAGAAAGGATTGTTTTCTGTCATGAATTATTTGCTGCCGTTAAAAGGAATTGCTTCGATGCATTGTTCAGCCAATGTTGGAGAAAAAGGGGATGTGGCGATTTTCTTTGGTTTGTCTGGTACAGGAAAAACAACCCTTTCTACCGATCCTAAGCGTAAATTAATTGGTGATGATGAGCACGGATGGGATGATGATGGTGTATTTAATTTTGAAGGTGGTTGTTATGCTAAGACAATAAATTTGTCTGAAGCAGCAGAACCTGATATTTATCATGCGATCAAACGTGATGCATTATTAGAAAATGTCACTGTTTTAACTGATGGTTCGGTCGATTTTAATGATGGAACAAAAACAGAAAACACCCGAGTTTCTTATCCTATTTACCATATTAATAATATTGTTAAACCAATATCTAAAGCAGGCCATGCGACGAAAGTGATTTTTCTGACAGCCGATGCTTTTGGCGTTTTGCCACCGGTATCTTGTTTGACACAGGAACAGACAGAATACCACTTTTTGTCAGGTTTTACCGCTAAATTAGCGGGTACCGAACGCGGCATCACTGAACCTACGCCTACTTTTTCAGCCTGTTTTGGGGCTGCTTTTCTGACATTACATCCTACTCAATATGCTGAAGTATTAGGTAAACGTATGAAAGCCGCTGGCGCAAAAGCATATCTGGTTAATACAGGTTGGAATGGAACCGGCAAACGTATTTCGATCAAAGATACTCGTGCAATTATTGATGCAATTTTAAATGGGGATATAGATAAAGCAGACACCATAAATTTACCTGTTTTTAATTTAGCTATACCAACCCATTTGCCGGTAGTCGATAATAATATTTTAGATCCGCGTCATACTTATGCAGATAACAGCCAATGGGAAGTTAAAGCTAAAGATTTGGCTAAGCGATTTATTAATAATTTTGAGAAATATACTGATACCCCAGTGGGTGCGGCACTTGTGAAAGCAGGTCCAAAGCTATAATTTTTTGATTAAAAGGTTACTGATAATAAAGTAAAAAGTGCATAGGATAGAATAAAATCTATGCATTTTTTATTTTATTGTGAATATGTCTTGCGGTATTAATGAATTGAAATGGGACAGCAAAAATTTTTTAAAGTTGTCTCTATGGCCTTGCTGTTACGTTATATCCGATAGTATATAAGTCAAAAAGCGGAATCTATTAAAACATCCACCTTATAATGAAATCTTTATTAATTACTCGTGATGATAAAATTAATCGGATAAAAGTTAAAATTGATAAGTGCTAAAAAAAGTGCCAGCGCTAGGCTGGCATAAGTAAACACTGGAAGCAATGTGAGCAATGTCGTCCTTTCATATGATCCCAGAAAGGTTCATCTGAAAGTGTTTTAATGATAATGGTTATCACTATCATTTGTAAAGTGATTTTTTTAATATAAATGTAAAAAATTCATTTTTAATTATTATTATCTGATAAATATAGTATATTTTTATAATAATGTGTTTTACAATCTTAAAACAATAATTTTATGGTTGAAGACAATTAATAAAAATTAAAGAGATCATTTTAGCTGATAATATTAATAAGTTAACGATAACGAAGGCGTTATGACCTTGTCAGATGCTGAGCACATGCCCAAGCTGAACTCCATGCCCATTGAAAGTTATATCCCCCTAACCAACCAGTAACATCAACAACTTCACCAATAAAGTAGAGTCCGGCTACTTTTTCTGACTCCATTGTTTTTGATGAAATACTACTCGTATCAACCCCACCGAGCGTGACTTCTGCGGTACGGTAACCTTCTGTACTATTTGGTTGTATCTGCCAGTTATGTAATCTTTCCGCAATGATGTTTATCTGCCTTTTATTAAGCTGTTTTAACGAGTTATCTGGAATTCTTTTTAATATTTGTAGTGTCTCGATAAAACGTTTAGGTAGATATCTTGCTAATAGATTTTTTAGCGATAGATTAGGATTAATGGTTAGTTCATGGGTTAAGTAGTCGATAAGATTAATATTGGGAAATAAATTAATACTTATATGCTCTCCTGGCTGCCAGTAACTTGAGATTTGCAAAATGGCTGGGCCTGATAATCCTCTATGTGTAAATAAAAGATTTTCTTGGAATGTCATTGCATTTTGTGAACTAACTTTTACTGAAATAGCAATACCGGAGAGTGTTTGTAAAACGTCAAGCAGTGCCTTATGCAATGTGAAAGGCACTAAAGCTGCTCGTGTGGGCTGGATGTTATGCCCAAATTGTTCGGCTATACGATAACCAAAAGGAGTTGCCCCTAGTTTTGGCATTGAAAGACCACCGCTAGCGACAATTAGTGCACTTGAACTAATAACTTTTTCATTAACAGAGACTACATACTTATTGTCTATTTTTTTTATCTCAGTTATTTCGCTTTGAAAGCGTAAACTAACGCCAGCGACTTTACATTCAGTTAATAGTAAATTGACGATATCTTGTGCGCTATTGTCACAAAAAAGTTGACCTAATGTTTTTTCATGATAAGGAATATGATGTTTTTGTACTAATGCAATAAAATCCCATTGAGTAAAGCGAGCTAGTGCTGACTTACAAAAATGAGGATTAGTAGAGATATAAGCAGTAGGATCAATATAAAGGTTGGTGAAATTGCATCGCCCGCCACCCGACATTAAAATCTTTCTACCCGCTTTTTTACCATTATCCAGTACTAGTACTTTTAAACCTTTTTGGCCTATATTAACTGCACAAAATAGACCAGCCGCTCCTGCACCTATAATGATTACGTCAAATTTTTCCACAAAATTTCTCTTTTATCTGAAAAGATATTTATTAATAATACAAATAACGCGTTTTTTATTAAATAGGGTAAAATATTTATTACGATCTAAATTTGAGTAGACAAATGTCAGTAAGTGCTAAAAATCTACTTATTCTTAACTTTAGTAACTTAATGAAAGTAAAGAATATTTTTGTTTTATTCGTTTTTTTTGTCAATTAAAGTCAAAAAAGATGTAGATTTTGCTTCCACCGCTAACGTTTGTCACTGATAATGCATTGAGTTCATATTCAACAAATTGGCTTAAGGTTTATGCTACATTTATTTACTGGTTTGGATTTCTACACCGGTCTGTTATTAATACTAGCGCTATTATTTGTGCTATTTTACGAAGCAATTAATGGTTTCCATGATACCGCAAATGCAGTAGCAACGGTTATTTATACTCGAGCAATGCGAGCTCAATTTGCGGTTGTTATGGCGGGTGTTTTTAATTTTTTTGGCGTTATTTTAGGTGGCTTGAGTGTTGCTTATGCCATTGTGCATCTGTTGCCAACAGATCTTCTCTTAAATGTAAGTTCTGCTCATGGTCTAGCAATGGTTTTTTCTATGCTATTGGCGGCCATTATTTGGAATTTGGGTACCTGGTATTTGGGATTACCTGCTTCCAGTTCACATACATTAATAGGCGCTATTATTGGTGTTGGTTTAACCAATGCCTTAGTGACCGATTCCTCTATAGTGGATGCATTAAATATATCAAAAGTCATTGAAATTTTTCTTTCTCTTATTCTTTCTCCAGCTATTGGTTTTGTTATAGCAGGATTGCTTATTTTCTTTTTACGCCGTTATTGGAGTGGTACGAAAAAACGTCGTCGCATTCATTTAACACCGGCTGAGCGAGAGAAGAAAGATGGTAAAAGAAAACCGCCTTTCTGGACACGTACTGCATTGATTCTATCTGCGGTTGGTGTCAGTTTTTCCCATGGTGCGAATGATGGTCAGAAGGGTATTGGTCTTATTATGCTCGTGTTAATCGGCGTGGCTCCAGCCGGGTTTGTGCTTAATATGAATGCCAGTGGTTATAATATAACTCGTACCCATGACGCAATAGTCCATTTACAACATTATTATGAAGAGCATCAGTCAGCGGTAAAACATATTGTTAATAAGTCACAACACGAGTCGGAATTGGAAATTTTAGATGAGAAATTCCATTGTGATAATTCACGTCCTATTAATGTGTTAAAACAGACATCACTGATGTTGGCCGACATTCAAAGTTATTCAGCGCTAAAGCCCGAGCAACGTAATCAAATGCGTCGATTATTAATGTGTTTATCTGATACGGCATTAGATGTAGCTAAACTACCTAAAACGTCTTCTTCCGATGCACGTTTTCTACGTAACTTGAGTAATGATTTACTTAATACTGTAGAGTATGCACCACTGTGGATTATTATTGCCGTTGCTTTAGCTCTTTCTGTGGGTACTATAATTGGTTGGCAACGTGTTGCTATAACGATCGGTGAAAAAATTGGTAAAAAAGGTATGACTTATGCACAAGGTGTTTCTGCTCAAGTTACTGCTGCAGTTTCCATTGGCGTTGCAAGTTATACTGGTATGCCTGTATCAACAACACAAGTACTATCTTCTGCGGTAGCAGGCACAATGGTTGTTGATGGGGGTGGTGTACAAGCTAAAACAATTAAAAATATATTATTGGCTTGGTTCTTTACATTGCCTATTTCTATTATACTTTCTGGTTTGTTTTATTGGATATCATTAAAACTAATATAGACATGTGAACAAAGTAAATAACAAAAAATAGTGATGATTAATTTGAGCATCACTATTTTTGTTGGTTAAATAATATATCATCTAAATGTTATTTAAGCTGATTAATATTGCCAAATGGTCCATATTAAACTTATTAAAACAATCATACTTAATCCACTAATTAACATAAATTGCTTACGAATGCGTTCACAACGTAAAATAACTTCAGGATCGTGGTGATTAATATATTGCTTAGTATTAATGTAACGAATTAGTTTTATATGCTTAGTCCATTGGCCATGGGCTGTAAAGAACCCGTTGCCATCAACAGATTGATAGAGCAAGGGATCAGATTCCCGCAGAATAAAAAGTAATACTCGAATTGAAGAAAAATACCGCATCATATTTATGATGCAGAGTATACATAATGCCCAAAACCATACATGCATATTAAGATAATAACCTCAACAAATACAGATTTAGCCGCTGATATTGTTTATAGCAAGCATAAAAGAAAATATTTGCTTATCAGTTGCCGGTCTATTTTAATTGTAGAATAATCTAACAACTTCACAAAATGACCCTTTGTGATTATTTTTATCTGCTTAATTTTAATGACATGTATTTTTAACAAATAATTAATATCCTCAACACTATGATTTTTATGCTAAATTATGGAAAATCTAGCTGATTTGGTCTATGCTAATTATTAGTAAGGAATCTATTTTTTATAATTTAATGGGTAAAATTTTTATTAAACTAAGTTCAAGATGATATTTAAGTATCAGGTTTGACCGCTAAATATTTATCATAAAAACAGTATTCTTTTTTAAGAGCGACGTTTGAAAGGAGCTAAATATGGCTTACAAACATATTCTTGTTACCGTTGATTTATCCCCGGAAAGTAAAATTTTAGTTGATAAAGCTGTTTCCATGGCAAAACCTTATGATGCAAAAGTTTCTTTAATTCATGTTGATGTAAATTATTCTGATCTTTATACCGGATTGATTGATGTAAATCTTGGTGATATGGAGCAACGTATTACCAAGGAAACTCACCAAGCATTGACTAAACTAGCAAAAGAGGCAGATTATAAGATTGAAAAAGAATTGAGTGGTCGAGGTGATCTCGGGCAGGTTTTGGTTGATGCAATAAAAGAATATAAAGTCGATTTAGTGGTTTGTGGTCATCATCAAGATTTCTGGAGTAAGTTGATGTCCTCGGCTCGCCAACTAATAAATACTGTTCATGTTGATATGTTAATTGTGCCGTTAAAAGATAGTGATTGATAATATTTGTTAATAAATTAGTTTTTTTCAATAAAAACACTTGATTATTCAAGTGTTTTTTTGTCAATTCCGCTTTAATTTAAATTATTTATATTTTGCCGAAAAATGTGATTAAGACATAAAAAATCTCATTAAAAATAGAGATAAATTAGTGATATATTCAATAAGTAAATTCACATATAGCAGGTCATTCTGCAAAAAAACGTTAATAAGTATGAAAATATAATAATTTATTTTTAATCTAAGGAATTTTGTATGAAAGGTTGCTTATCTTTAGAAACATTCCTAACACCAATCCAGTCACGTTATGCTGATCAACCTGAGTTCTTACAAGCCGTGCGTGAAGTTTTTACTTCTTTGGCGCCATTTTTACACAATAATCCTCAATATTGTGAGCAGGGATTACTGCAAAGAATAGTCGAGCCAGAGAGGGTGATTCAGTTTCGTGTTTGTTGGGTTGATGATCAGGGAAATGTTCAAGTTAATCGAGCCTGGCGGGTACAATTTAATTCGGCAATCGGTCCTTTTAAAGGTGGAATGCGTTTTCATCCTTCAGTTAATTTATCAATTTTAAAATTTCTCGGCTTTGAACAAACTTTTAAAAACGCGTTAACCACTTTACCTATGGGCGGAGGTAAAGGGGGCTCAGATTTTGATCCTAAAGGAAAAAGCCATGCAGAAGTTATGCGTTTTTGTCAGGCATTGATAACAGAGCTTTATCGACATTTAGGTCCTTATACCGATGTTCCTGCTGGAGATATTGGCGTGGGCGGGCGAGAAGTCGGTTTTATGACAGGTATGATGAAAAAGCTGTCAAACAACACTTCCTGTGTTTTTACAGGTAAAGGCATGTCTTTTGGTGGCAGCTTAATTCGACCTGAAGCTACCGGTTATGGTTTGGTTTATTTTACTGATGCGATGTTAAAACATCTTGGTTTATCGTTTGAGGGGAAACGCGTATCTGTTTCTGGAGCGGGCAATGTTGCTCAGTATGCTATTGAAAAATGTATGTCATTAGGTGCTAAGGTGGTTACTGCTTCTGATTCAAATGGCACCGTTGTTGATGAAGCGGGCTTTACACCAGAAAAACTTAAACGATTGGAAGAGATTAAAAATCAGTATGGTCGTGTTGAAGCATATGCAAAAGAGTTTGGTTTGACTTATCTTAAAGGAAAGAACCCCTGGTCGGTGCCAGTAGATATTGCTTTACCTTGCGCCACTCAGAATGAACTTGATATAGATGATGCAAAAATTTTAATTAAAAATGGTGTCAACGCGGTCGCTGAAGGTGCAAATATGCCGACGACAATTGAAGCTACGGATGCATTTCTTGAGGCGGGTGTGCTGTTTGGGCCGGGAAAAGCCGCCAATGCAGGGGGGGTAGCAACATCCGGTTTAGAAATGGCACAAAATGCGGCTCATTTGAGTTGGACCGCAGAAAAAGTGAATACGCGTTTGAAACATATTATGTTAGATATTCATCAGCATTGTGTGAAGTATGGTGGAGAAGATAAGCAGACTAATTATGTTAAAGGCGCAAATATTGCTGGTTTTGTAAAAGTCGCCGATGCGATGTTAGCACAGGGAATCCTGTAACAAATTAATAGTTATTGAGCAAATTAAAATTAATTATATAGTTCAATACCGTAAGATTTTGAATTTTATTTTGTTTATTGGACATCGCCTGCAACTATCCTTTTCAGGCGATGTTTTTAGCAAAAATTTGTCGATTATTATTTATCTATCACCTGACATTTAGCGCTATTAATCTTCATTTAAACTCATATGTAGGCGATCAAATAAAGGTTTAAATAAGTAATTTAGTAGCGATCGTTCACCGGTACGAATAAAGACCTCTACTGGCATTCCTGGTTTGATGGTTAACTGATTTAGGCGTTGACGATTTTTATCATTTACTTGAACCTGTAATAAATAATAGGGCTCGCCAGTTTGTTCATTAAGCAGCCTATCAGCAGAAATCATCGTTACATTGCCTTCCACTTTCGGCGTCGTGCTTTGATTAAATGCAGTAAATTGTAACTCTACCGGTAAACCCAATTTTACTTGATCAATTAATTGTACTGGAACCCGTGCATCAACTAACAGTGGTTGATCATCGGGAACAATCTCCATCATTTTTTGTCCGGCAACGATCACGCCGCCCTCAGTAAAAACTGACATACCAATTATAGTGCCAGCAACGGGGGCACGTATTTGAGCATTAGCCAGTATGAACTTAGCTTTAACCAGTTCGCTGTTAGTATGATTAATCTTAGTTTGTGTGTCAGCTAGTTGAGCATGAACGTCTTTTTGATATTCTTGTTGCAGTTTTTCGCTAAGCAGTTTTTGCTCTAATATTTGATGTTGTATACGGCTAATATCACCAAGTGTTTGCGCTAAATTACCATCAACTTCAGTATATTTATTTTCAGTTTCAAGTAATGTATTGCGAGCAATATAACCATTTTTTTCTAATTCCCTTAATCCTTCTAATTGTTGCAATAACATTGTAAGCTGCGTTTTTTGGCTTTTTGCTTTTTGTTGTTGGGCATATAGAATAGCGTCTAATCCGGTTATTTTTTCTTTAATACTGGCCAATTCTAATTGTAAAACTTGATATTGGTTTTCCAGCAATTGTTGATTTAATTGAAGAAGCTCGCTTACATCATGCTCTTTCATTTCATGTTGCAAAGCGGGTGAGATAATCAACCGTTTTTTGCCCTGCTGTTCTGCCAATAAACGGGCTTCTCTAACTAGTAATTCGTGGTATTGTTTTAGTTTTATACTATATTCCGAATGCACTTCAACGGTATTGAGTGTTAAAAGAATTTGTCCTGCTTGTACTTTTTCACCATTATTGACAGATAGCTGTTCGATGATCCCGCCATATTGATGTTGAATAGTTTTATGATTGCCTGCCACAATCACATTACCTGATACAGGAACTCCTTTATCTAAAGGAGCGAGTGCTGACCATAATAAAAAGCCACCAAACCCAATAGTCACTAATAACCAACCTAAGTATACAGCTCGTTTTTCATTACTGATTAAGTTGTCTGTTAAGATAGGAGATGATTTGTGATATTTACCTTGTGCTGACATATTTTTTTCCATTAATTGCTATTATTTTTTATCGGCTTAAATATTGAAAATCACGTTGTTAGTTGTGACGTTTTATGTTCATTTAATAATGTTTGTGGTGTTCCAAAACGTGGTGACATTCCGGCCTGTAAAATTAGCACATGCTCTACATATCTGATCAGAAAAGGGCGATGGGTAATTATAATAAGGGTGCAATGTTGTTTTTTAAGTTCTTCAATCGCAAGGCACAGGGCTTTATCTCCTTCGCTATCAAGATTAGAGTTAGGTTCATCAAGAATAATTAAACGAGGAAGGCCATAGATAGCACGAGCCAAAGCTAATCGCTGTTTTTGTCCGCCAGATAAGCCACGGCCATACTCACCTAATCGTGTATCGTATCCATTGGGTAAAGCTAGAATTAAGTCATGCACTCGGGCAATTTTGGCGGCAGTAATCACTTTATCTACGTCAATTTCACCAAAACGAGCAATGTTTTCTGCTATTGTTCCATCAAATAATTGTATATCTTGCGGTAAGTAACCAATGTGAGGCCCTAAAATTTCTCTATCCATTTGGTGAATATTTGCTCCATCTAGCCGAATGTACCCTAAGGTAGGTGGAAGCGCTCCAACAAGTATCCGCGCTAATGTTGATTTTCCTGCACCAGATGCACCAATAATAGCTAATGTTTGACCAGCAGAGAGTGAAAATTGGATATCAAATAACAACGGTGGATATTCAGGATCAGGGCGATAAAGAACATTTTCAACGCTTAATTTGCCAGTTGGAGTTGGTAAGGTCATCACTTGTTTACGGGGGGGGTGCTGTTTGAATAACTGATCTAAGCGTTGATAAGCCTGTTTGGCATTATTATATTGTTTGCTAACTGCAATAAGTTGATCGATGGGACTGAGTACACGTCCCACCAGAATAGAACTAGCGATCATCATACCAGCGGTCAATTCATTGTTAGTGACTAACCAGGCGGCCATGCCTAATACCAGGGATTGGAGCATTAAACGTGCCGTTTTTGACCAGGCGCTGCTGGCTGAAGTCCTTTCGCTGGCTAAATTTTGATGGGATAAAAAAGCGTGATGGTAGGTTAACCAGCAACGCCGAATATTACCTAACATGCCCATTGCCTCGATCACATCTGTGTTACGCAAGTGGTTAGAGGCTTGATTAATGGCTTTGCGTGCCATCAGATTGGCTTGCGCCAGTGGTTTATGAGTATAACGTTGATTCAGCCAAGCGAGCAGAGAAATAAAGGTTGCACCACCTAAGGCTAGATATCCTAACCAGGGATGAAGTAAAAATACCACACAGAGAAAAAAGAGAAACCAGGGAGCATCAAATAAAGCAAATAAAGCATTACCTGTTACGAATTGGCGTAATGTTGTTAGATCACTTAACGCTTGGCTGGCCTGTGAATCACTATATTTTAAGCTTTGCTCGTAAGCTGCATTGAATACCGATTGATTAACTGATAAGTCTAGACCAGTGCTAATACGTATAACAATTAGATTACGCACCCATTCGAGTATGCCAATAAATGAATAAATACAAATAACAAGAAGTGTCAACATTAATAACGTCATTTTATTATTTGACGCTAAGACACGATCATAAACTTGTAACATATAAATAGAGGGGGCGAGCATCATTATATTGATGATAGCGGTAAATATACCAATACTATAAAACGCTTTTTTATATGTTTTTATTTCATTAATTAATATGTTGGTATTTTTAGTTTTTGAATTGTCTATCATATTATTCCCATTTTTATTTTTATAAGATCCAATCCTAATACCTATTATTTAAATAATTAAAATATTGGAAAATGCTTTGCATTTTCCAATGGATTTAAAATTATTAATCGACGTTATTTTTATTAGGTTATATTATCTATTCCTATATATACATAATCTCTTCAGAATTAATCATTCCATTATCATTGTCCGTACACTCATTAATCTCATCCTGATAACCAGCATAGCCTATATTCGAATGTTGTCTATGATAAGACACATTTTCATTAGATTGATTGTTGGCTAATAGTTGATAGGAAGGGTAATAACTGGAAGGTTGTTCATTATAAAGAATTTCAGTGGTGCTTTCATAGTCTAGATTTTTATTTTTCCCAAAATTAATTTTTTTATAGTCAGTGTATCCCCGATTTGTATCGCCAATATCACCACTACCTTGTTCGAAAAGTATTGTTTCTTCAATAGTATCAACTTGCGGAGAATAAGAAGCGAGAAAATCATTGTAACTATAGTTATAATCAATAGAAAAGAAAATATCCCCTTGAAAATTATGATGATCATTCGATAACATGCCAATTTCAGTGTCATTATGGAATATTTTTACTTTAGTGAAATATTTATCATTATCAGAAATTCTTACTATTTCATTATTTTTATCTCTTGGAATTTGATAATCATTTGGATCATATTTAAGTTTAAACAGAGTACCTTCTGTATATTGTTTAAAATCTATTAATCCAATATTAAGATGCTTATTTGAATGATCTTTTTTTTCGTATTGGTGGGCAAAAATGGGATCGATAAGTCTATATTCATCGGGTATGTCAGTATATTCAGTACCCTCTTGGTCACATACAGCTAATTTATAAGCGTTATCTTTTTTTATTAGCTTAAGATAAGTTATTTCCTTTGGTAATTGATAGCGAATGTTTTTACCATGATCATGAATAAATAAATCACTTCCATCAATAAGGTTATTGTTTTGGTCTCTTAATTCTTCATTAATATAAAATCCGATAGTTTTGAAATCATAAAATGCCTTATTTTCTTTATGGAGTTCTGCTTTATGTACATCATCTTCTGTACTCGCACTGCCTTTATTATCTAATAATTCACCTTTCTTGATGGTGTGACCATGTTCTTTTTGAAAGGCTGAATATTGAGCAAATGTAGAATCCTTATGATTGTATATTTTAGTATTTTTAAGTTGTAAAACTGGAAGCTTTTCTTGATTAATATGAGTAATATTTGGACTTAGTAATTCGTTTTTGTGTAAATGCGAAAAATCAAAATAGGGATCGTTATTAACTGCTCTACCATCGATAAATGCGGCTTTATATTGTCCATCTTCATTTTCAATCGCTAGGTAAGCTTTGTTATCATAATTAACATGAAATCGTTGTAGGCCATTATGAAAAATAAACATTTCATTATTTTCTTGGCCTTCAATTTGTTTAAATACACCGCTTTCACAAAGTAATTCGCTAACTTTTTCCTCTTCATTATATAAAGATAATGCACTAGCCATACCATTACCTAGTTTTTTAACGCTGAAAATGGTATCTAAAGGTCGATTGGTTAAGTCCGTATTGGTGAGTGTATTGGCATTAATTTGTATTAATTCAGCGATTATTTCATCTATTTTTTCATCAGTAATTGGTTCATTAGAGTTTTGTTTAGCGTATTTTGATTTTACAATTTGGCGTTGATATTGATATTCACTACTTTCAGTAAAATTTTTAGTACCGTCTTTATTGGTAAATATTAATTTAAATTCATTGTTATTTTTTTTAATTAATTTTAAATGGCGATAATCACTGTCTAAATTGATATCGATATGGATATTCTTTGCGGCTGAAGAGCAACGAATGTAATTACCAAAACCCATATATTCTACAGTAGCAAATTCTCCAACCAATTCTTTAGTTGTTAAATTTTTTATATTAGCGGTGTAATAATTTACATCTTTAATTTCGCCATCTATTATTTCTTTTTTGCTAGCAATAAATTTACCTTTAGTTACTTCTAAGGCATTTATTTTTTGCATGGCATTATCAGTATTATTTTCAGTAAGCCAATCTTTAAATTTATTATTTTCTTTTTTAATCAGTTTTAAATATTGTTCTGGATTTTCATTGTGTAAAATTTTATTTAATAATTCAGGGTTCTTATCATTTAAATACATGATAATAGCATGCCCTGCTTTATAAACCATGTCATTATCATGAAAGTTATCTGAATATTTTAATTCTAAAAGCTGATTTATATTTTTTGTTTTTATTTCATATTCAGTCAGATCAATGCTATTTGATTGAGAATTAAATTTTTTATCAGATAAATGCTCAATATAATCAGCGATACCTTCTGTTAATACATTAGGCAAACTACCAGCATTAGGTATATTAATATTAGTTAAATAGTGGGTGAATTCATGTTTGAGATTAAGAATGTTGCCTTGTTGATATATATAGATAGTTGGAGGATTATTTAGGTTTTCTTTATAGAACATTCCGCCTTCAGTGCCTAAACCTTTTTCTTTACCATAATATTGGTAATCTTCTTTATTATCGAAAATATATATTTCAAGAGGCTGTTCGCTTGGATTAATATTTTCTAAATTAGCTAATATTTTAAAATTATCTACAGTTTGTTCAAGTTCTTTGATTATTTTATTTTGTTTTTTGAGGGTGAGATTTTTATAATAAAGAATAACCTTTATATTTTCTGCTATAGTTATTTCTTGTTTTGAATTGTTGGTGTCGAAATAATAATCAAATTTGTTCGGTTGTTTTATTTTATAATCCACAAATTATCTCCAATTATATTAACAAATATCCATTTAAACAATAACATTTGTTAAGCTACATTTATTTTTGTGTTATTGCAAGTTTATTTTAATGTTTATAATATTGATGTTATTTTTAAAAAAATGTGTTTTTAAAGCTGTGTGTGGTGAATATTTTTATGAAATAGTTAATAAATAGTAAGTTTCACTATTTATTAACATGCCAGGTTGTTAATTATTTTTGTTAATATTTAACAGGATGAATCAGTTGAACATGCATAAATATCAAAACGATGATTTTTAGTTTTGATCGTCGTTTGTGGCGAGATTGCTGCGAGGGGGGATGCATAATTGGGTCGTTTAACAACCACACGGCGTTTAGCTATCGTCATTGCCGGCATTAAAAGGCTATCGGCATCTTCATCATTACCAACAAGAGATTGAAAAACGCGCATTTCTTTTTTTACTAAGGCACTTTTGGGTCGATGGGGATACATAGGATCGAGATAAACCACATCTGGGGCGGGTGATAGCGTTGCTAATGCATTAATACTTGAAGCATGTAGCAATGTCATTCTTTGTCTTAACCAGCTTCCTATTTCAGCATCAGCATAACCCCGCTCTAATCCGTCATCAAGCAGTGCCGCAACAACCGCATGACGTTCATACAGCCGTACTTGACAGCCTAGGCCAGCAAGGACAAAAGCATCTCTACCAAGTCCGGCAGTCGCATCAACAATAGTGGGTAAGTAAGATTTTTTAATGCCAACCGCTTTTGCGATAGCTTCATTTCGTCCACCACCAAATTTACGCCGGTGTCTCATTGCACCTGAAACAAAATCTACATAAATGCCGCCTAATTTAGGTTCGTCTAATTTTTTTAGCTGTAAATGCGCTGGTGTGAGTACTAATGCCATTAATGCAGTCGGTGAGTGTTTAAGTTGCCATTTATCTGCAATAGACGATAAGGCGCTTTGAGAAGCGCCGGGTTCACAAATTAATTGGATATCAATTGCCATTTATTCATTAATACCATAACTCTGTAACATTGCATCTAGCTTTGGTTTTCGTCCACGGAAACGTTCAAAAAGTACCATGGGTTCCTCTGAACCACCACGACTTAAAATATTATCAAGAAATGCTAATCCAGTACTGCGATTAAAAATACCTTCTTCGCTGAATCGTGAGAATGCATCGGCGGCTAAAACGTCGGCCCATAAATAACTATAGTAACCGGCCGCATAACCACCAGCAAAAATATGGCTAAATGCATGCGGGAAACGACTCCATTCTGGAGACGGTACTACTGCAACTTGTTGTTTAACCGATTGTAAGGTTGATAAAATTTGTCCGCTTTTTTGCGGCGAATATTCTGTATGTAAACGAAAATCAAATAAGCCAAATTCTAATTGACGAAGAATAAACATTGCAGCCTGATAATTTTTGGCTGCTAACATATTATCTAACATTGATTTTGGTAATGGTTCACCAGTTTCATAATGACCTGAAATAAAAGCAAGTGCTTCCGGTTCCCAACACCAATTTTCCATAAATTGACTTGGCAGTTCGATAGCATCCCAGGGTACACCATTAATGCCAGCAACATCCGCTACTTCAATTTGGGTTAACATATGGTGTAAACCATGGCCAAATTCATGGAATAGGGTAATAACTTCATCATGGGTAAACAGCGCCGGTTTATCACCAATGGGTTTGTTAAAATTACAGGTTAGGTAAGCCACCGGTTTTTGTTCGCTACCATCGGCATGTTTTAATTTGCCTGCACAATCATTCATCCAGGCACCGCCACGTTTATGTTCTCGGGCATAGAGATCTAAATAGAAGCTACCGCATAAATCACCGCGTTCATCATATAATTCGAAGAAACGCACATCGGGATGCCATATCTCCACATCATGACGTTCTTTAGCTGTCAAACCATAAATTCTGTTAATCACCTCGAACAGACCGTTTATAACCCGTTGTTCTGGAAAATAGGCACGTAGTTGTTCATTATCAATTGAAAATTTATGCTGTTTTTGCTTTTCACTGTAATAACCCAGATCCCAGGGCTCAAGTTTTTCAATCCCGTAGTGATCCTTAGCAAATTGGGACAATTCAGCAAGCTCTTTTTCACCTTGGTGGTAAGCTCGCTGGGCAAGATCGGTAAGAAAATCTAGCACCTGTTTGGGTGATTCGGCCATTTTAGTGGCTAGCGATTTTTCAGCAAAGTTATTAAAACCAAGTAATTGAGCTAATTCGTAACGTAAGGCTAAAATTTCGTCCATAACCTCGCTATTATCCCATTTGCCAGCATTTGGCCCCTGATCAGAAGCACGGGTGTTATAGGCATGATGCATTTCTTGGCGTAGCTCACGATTATCAGCATAAGTCATAATCGGCAGATAGCTTGGCATATCCAACGTGAATAACCAGCCTTCTTCTCCTTTAGAGTTAGCTAATGCTTTTGCTGCTAACAGCGCACTTTCTGGTATACCAGCAAGCTTGTCGCTATTTTTAATCAGTTTTGTCCAACCCATTGTTGCATCTAGGACATTATTGCTAAATTTAGTTTTTAATTCGGCAATTCGAATAGCAATTTCGCCATAACGCTTCTTTTTTTCTACAGGTAAACCAATTCCGGATAACTCAAAATCACGTAACGTATTTTCAATCGATTTACGTTGTGCTTGATTGAGTTTATCAAATTCAGCACTATTTTTTAGTGACTTATAAGCTTGATAAAGGCCGGTGTGTTGCCCCATCCAGGTACTAAATTCTGATAGCATAGGTAAACAGTTATCATAAACTTGTCGTAACTCATCACTATTTTTTACTGCATGGAGGTGACTAACGGGTGACCAAGCGCGGGATAGTCGGTTGTTAGCTTCTTCTAATGGTTGGCATAAATTGTTCCAGCTAAAGGTGCTATTTTCTTTAAGTATGGTCTCAATTGTCTGTCGATAGCCATCTAATACAGTGTTTACCGCTGGGATCACATCTTGCGGTGTGATGGTGGAAAAATGGGGTAACACCGATTTTGTTAGTAAAGGATTTGTCATAATAAAAACATCCTGTGATTAATTATCCTATTTGCTAGGTACAATTAAATATATAAGAGATGTGATTAAGATATGGCCACATACGGCTGAGTTCAATATTAGGCTAGATATTTTATCTAATTTTTTGCGAGATTGTTTAAATACATAGGTTTAGAATTTCTGCAAATAGGATTATAATGGTTACCAATTTTTCCATGGAAGATCATCGTCCCCGGTGGGGTGGCTGGACTTCAAATCCAGATGGGGCCGCCAGCGGTCCTTGGCAGGTTCGACTCCTGTGGTCTTCCACCAAATGAGTCAATCTAATTCTACTAATCTCTTATTAATATATCTATTTTTAATTCAACGGATATCAACGGTTCTGTTGCGTTGAGTGTTATCAAGTAAAATGCTGTTTTTTTTTTACCTATGTCTCTGATCTGAAATACTTTTAAATGCCTGAATTAGTCCATCAATATTATTGCTAAGTAGTATGGTCGCTGATATCTCACCTATTCACTGAACCTACATAATCGCGAAGAAATAATGGCTGAGTGCGGTATTATCGTTGACTATTCGCCTATATTGCTGGTTATCAGATTAACACCGATAGTAAATAAAGCATTTCGTCAGTATAAAGCTCCCTTAGACCGATGGTGGTGCGTCAATGAAGCTTATATCAACATCAAAGGCCAGTGGAGATATTTGGATCGGGCTGTTGCTACGTCACGGATGACTATCGATTTTCTGCTGACGGTTAAGTGGGATAGTGCTGCTGCGGTGTTTTTTTTCACAAGGTCATTCGTCATCACGGCCAATCCGAGGTAGTGACCATTGATAAAAGTGGTGCTAATACCGCAGCATTAGCTACTCTCAACACAGATAAATCTAAAGACCAAAATATTACTGTTAGGCAAAGTAAGTATTTATACAAGCGGGCAGAACAGAACCATCGAAATAACAAGCGACGTATACACTCTATGCTGTTTTTTAAGTCACTGGGGCGGGCGCAAACCTTGTTTGCAGTATCAAACTGATACTTATATTAAAAATGGGTTAGTTTCAACATTCGAAAGGGATGACTTGCCACAGGTTATCCTATTTTATTTGTTAGTTGCCTAAAAAAACAGCTCGACTTTAATTGATCGGCTGACGTTAATGCAACAAAAGCAAAATTGTTTATTCATTTATGTAATAATTGCACGCAGACAAAAACTAAACATTTAATTATAATTTTTAACATTTTGTTTTAATTAAATTCAAAAAATGGAATATAGCATGACATTTTTAATAAACTCAAACGTCCCATCATCTGCCTGGTTAGCATCTACTGCAGATTTTTCACAACGTAACAAAAGAGCGGCTGAAAATGTAGCTAATGAAGAAAAGGCAACAGATAATTTAATAAATTCAGACAGCATAATACCGCAAGATGGAGAAATGTCATCAACTTCATTGGCACATAACGCTGTCACCAAATACAAACATGCAAGTGTTGCGCTTATCAATCAATTGCATCATAAATTACCAACTGTCATAGCATTATCGCCAGACGATTTTTATCATGATGTTAACGATGAACAGGTTAGACTCTTATGTGGCCTGTTAACCGAAGAAGGCTATATCACTAGTCAACCTTGCGACATTATTTTAGTCCGTGAGTTGGTAAATCATGTCACTGATTATTTGACCCGCTTTAAAGATGATGAAGAGAAGATAGCCAAGCTCGTTAGGTTACTATTAAAACCATTAGGTGAATATGGTGCTAATCCAGGGGAAAAAATTTCTTCTGCCCGCCAGCAAGCGGTTATTGCTAATTGGTTACAATATGCAGTATTAGGTATGTCATGTGAGGCATGGATACTAGAACAAGTCAGTGACATAAAATCACAGGGGGATTCACTATTCCACCATTCCAGTTTGCAAGGTCGGTTATTCAATCAACTCAATAGTCAGAGTGAGTCTGGCAAATTGTCGCCTGAAACCTGCGCTTATTTTCAACAGCACGTCGTTAACCGTATCATGCCAACTTTTATGCCACAGGTTGAGAAGCATAAGGATGGGGAAAAACTATCCGGGGTGATGATAAATCAACCAGAATGGGGCTATTTGCATGCTGGGCTGACACTATTACAGGAGAGTGGTGCTGACATTAAGGGCATGAGTCTGGAAGAGATTAACAATAACGGTATGCTGCTGGCCGCACTTTTGCAGGAGAAGATTTTGCCAGCTGAATATAATCGATACTTTAAAATACCGGCTCTAATCCATGAGCGATTAAATAGCGAACAGACCACCACCCCAACGTTGGAAATGACCGACGTTTATGCCAATTATTTTGATTATTTAATCCAATCTGAACAAAACAATCCCTTCATTAAATTGATTAACTTATCACAAAATTGGAAGTCCCGGCCCGAACTAGCTAGTCAAAAATTAACAGCGCATAATATCCCTAGCAGTTGGTTAAATGTCTATTTGGATCAAAATAGAGAGGTTACTATTGAAAATGAACAGGGAGAAACGTTTTTATTACCTAACATAGATGAAGTTTTTGCCGAGCAGAACCAACAAATTGCTAAATTTACCGAACAGACAGACAGGATTATGCTACCCCTGGCTTTTAATTCAATCAAACAAGATGAGCAAGTCTTTATTGAACGGGCTGACATTAAACTGGTGAAGGCCGAATTTAATGCTATTGGTAGTTATCGAAGCATCCCTATGCGAGGAGCAAGGCGAGGAATGGCTGCGGGTGGATTAATAACCCGGGTGCCTGAATCAATTGATTTGCTACAGTGTAAGTTTAATGGCGAACAACGTATGTACGCATTAACCCTGGAGCAGGATGGAGGGCGTTATAGATTATATCGTGTGGATGAAGATAAACAGTCAATTCTTGGCCTATTTGGTCATGATGGTCGAGCCTATAATGATGATTATAAATTAAAAACCCATCCTATCATGCCTTTAAAAACAGCAAATGATAAAGCCGATATTCTGTTTGAAAAGTTGGCTAAGCGGCATGGTGAAAAATTAGCTGCACAACTGCAAGAGGAAGGTTATCAGGAAACCACCCGGCAAAAAGTCGAGGCTTTTTTCTTAAGTCTTATTCCCTTCTATACCATGATCACTGAGGCACAAAAGGGGAACAAAGGGAAGGCGGTTCTGGCGGGCTCACTTGATCTCTTAAGTTTTTTACCATTTATCGGCAAAGGTGCTCAAGTTGGTAGCCGGTTTAGCATCGCAATGGGAGAAGCGGCAATAAAAGGGCTACGAACCGGATTAGCACAGGCTACAATCAGACAAGCATTACGTGAAGGTGGAAAACAGTTTGTTAAGTTTGGTATTCCTCATATAGCTAATCGTTTGCCGGCTAAAACTTATATTAACTTAGGGATCACTTTTTTACGTAGTGCGGATCCGGGTTTTGAATTACTCACCTCGGGCGGCATAAGAGGAGTTAATGCGTTAAAAAATGCGGCGCGGCAACTACAACATGAAATTAAAGGATTAAACCCATTAATCAAGGCGTTGGAAAAAAAGACACAAGATTTGGCTGCTGAGTCAGTTAAATCGTTTAAGATGGAGACCGCTTATCATCCTGAATTGGGAAAAGAAGTTCAGATCGTAAATATCGGCCAGCAGCAAGGTAAAGACATTTGGGTACAAGTCAATTTGGAAAACAATACCCTTTTTGGTCGAAAATATCGGCTTAATTCAACGGGGGAGCTGGAATTAGCACCGGTATCAATCCGTGAGCGGTTGTATCAACTAAAAACCCAAGGAATGGGGGGGAAAGGAGCGAACAAAGCGGCTCAAAGATGGACTGCCGAAACGAAGCGGGTAACCGGATCGGCAACAAATGCTGAGCGACTCTATAAGCTAAAAGAATTAATTGGTAATCGGGAAGCTAACACTGTTATCAATTTAACCAATGCGGATTTGAGTAATATAAACTTTAGCAATTATTTTAATATGTTTAATGTAAAAATAGACCTCTCATCCGCTGACCTAACTGGCATTAATTTACGTAATAGTAAGCTATATCAAATTAAGCTGAAAAAAGCTAAATTGGATGTTGCTAATTTGTCACAAAGCAGTCTCATGCATTCAAATTTAACCAAAGCGTCAATGATGAGCGCTAACCTACGTGACGCTAAATTGAATGAGGCTATTCTGAGGAAGGTTGATTTAGGGTCTGCTGATCTGACAAAAGCGATCCTAGACGGTGTTGATTTGACAGAAGCTAAACTCATGAATAGCAAGCTGGCAGATGCGCGGATGATTTTCACTAAATTAAATAACGCTGATTTATATAGCGCTAATTTAAATAATGCATTACTGATTTATGCTGATCTGACGCAAGCGAATCTAACTGGCGCTAATTTGACTGCTGCGGATATGACAGCAGCGATACTCACTAAAAACAAATTAACTGGCTCTGAATTAAGAAATGCTAATTTAACTAAAGCTAAACTGAAAAAAGCTAACTTGACTAATGCGAATATGTCAGGGGCTTCGATGTTGGAGGCTGATTTAACGGAAGCTACACTGATAAATACGAACTTGTCAGGGGCTGATTTAAGTGACGCGACACTGAAAGAATTATGGATTTTGGGTGCTAATTTTACCGGTGCTAAACTAAACAATACCTCCTTTACGCTTGCCCTGCCTAAATGGACTGAAAATAACCTAAACACGGCACTTAATCATTTTGATAATAAAATTAGTCTGTTAACCACTATTGACAGCATTGATAATCAATATAGCGAATTAAAAAACAAACTGGCGCTACAATTAATCCGTTCTCTTGACAAACCTAGCCTCAATCTTACCAATGTCACATTTCCATTATTAGACATTCTTAGCAAAGAACCATTTATAATCAATCAGGATATTTCTCTATTTGTTAATAAGCTAGTAGCGAATTTAGAAAATCATGCATCACAATTTTTTTCAGCAGCTGAAACGGCTTTCCATCCTGTTTTTAAAACCAATATAAAAGTAACTAAAATTGGCCAACAACAGGGTAATGACATCTGGATGCAGATAGATCCGAAAAGAGGTGCCCTTTTTGGTGAAAAATATTATCGCGATACTGAAAATAATCTGCAATTGGCGCCGGTTGAAGTACAAAAGCAATTTTTAGTTGCTCAACCACTCTCTGAAAGTCAGGGAAAAAAAGTTTTTATAGAACAAAAAGCGCTATCTAGTACTATATCTACGACAGGATCCGCTTTTTATGCGAATAAACCGTCACCTCTTGAGCAATCTTTATCTCGTGACGATCTTGATTGGATTCTAACCTCAATCCTGAGACCAGCTAAGGAATTAAATGCAAAAGGACCCTGTGGGCTTACATCAGCAGGGATTTTCACCTATTTAAATGGCGGAGGGAGAGAGTTAGCAAATACCTTTTTCCATGAGGTTATAAATAATGCCAAGCATGGAAGAGAGAGTGGCATGCTAGCATCAGACTTAATAAATAGATTAGTAAACAATGGTACAGAGGTTAACGTAGATATTTATTTGAAAAGCATTCCTGATAAACCTAGGGTTACGCATGGATATTTAGCTGCTGAATTAGGGGATATAGCGCGAGAACATCTTTTCGATATTAACGCTATTCGCGCTAAAATAGATAGTATGCCGCCTGGGGAAAGTCAAATGTTTTTTATTGATAATTCCCACGTGATTACGCTAGCACGAGACAATGATAATAAACTATGGCTATTTGATACAGCACTTAACCCCAAAATGAGCAACTTCCCAGGATTTGAAGATTTCACAGAATTTCAAGACGTCACAAAATCAGGAGAAAACTATGCTACTGATTTAGAAGCACAAGCTATTTTAGATAAGTATTTGCAACGTATACAAACCCAACCTGTAATTGTTAGCATAAAACATAAATAATTGATAATAAGTTGACATCCTCCACGTCCTTTAGGGCGTGGAGGATGTCAACTGTTTCTAGACTAGCAAAACTTAAATATTCACTAAACAAACCACTATTTTCAATCAAATTATTGCTGAGATTAACCACGATTTTATTTTTAGGAAAATCAATAAAACTAAGCGAATAACAATTCATTATCTAAATGCAATAACGCAATAACCATGCATTAACTAATAACAATTCAAAATAGTTATTCCATTAACAATTTAACCTGGTGACCAGTTTTGGATGTTTATAAAACGCCAAATACATTGGGAAATGTGAAACTATGCACAAAAATAAACAAATAAAGAAGATAACGTATTAAAACCGTTATTTGCGCTAGGTTAATGATATGTATATGAATTTTTAAAAATACTAACGATAACTGCCATTTTGTTCTGGGTTACTAATCGTGTTTCAAATTGGTAGTGAAAGTGAAAATTCTCAATTCTCAGAGGTTGTAACGCTACAACCTAAAAAAGCCGTCCACATTTAATACTTCCCCGCATAAGTGAGGTTTGAAGGTGCTTGATATCGCCGGTTGACTGAGCAAATACAAATAAATATTGAAATACCAAATCGTCTCGAGAGGTAGTTCGTGGTCACCAAACGATGGCTTAGTTTGGTGTTGTAGCGTCACTTTTCTAGATTAATTAGCCGTGTGCTGGGTGATGCCGCGCTCATTCAGCATGATGTTGACAGTGAACATGCTATGGATTGTTTAGATCTTACGCGGTCGATCAGTAGGTGAGAGCGCCACTATATCAGCAGTAAGTATAAAAAAATGTTCTGGTGTAAGCGGATAACACAAAATGTAAGTTGATGTGGTAATTGCTGAAATAACAGTCTAATGGAACATTTGTTAGCCAAAATAGAGTGTGAACTCTAAAGCGACCGTTTAAACAAACTGGATAATTTGGGCTAACCATTACAGAACCTATGACGCAATGCACTTTATTTGATTGAGCATGCATTAGATTGATAAGTGTTTTTGCGGTTAAGCAAATGTAATAACCACCGGCTGTCTACTATCAACAAAAATCTAGCAATGCAGCGGAGTTACCCTTTCTCACAAAATATAAGGAAAATAAAGACCATGACACAATGGGTTGCGACTAAGTGGGAAAATGCGTTTTATTTGTCCGATAAATCATCTGATAACGCTGAAATTTCCAATACCCTTTTTTTCAATAAAATTAACCGGTAAACTTAATCGTGAAATGTTTATGTTGGCTGTGTCCCACGCACTAAAGCAACCAAGCTTTCAGTGCACGTTTTTATGGCAAAACGAATTAATCAAACGCCAGGTAGAGGTGTCGACACAAGGTGAGTATTATGATTTTTCACAGCATCATTCACCGCAGCAGTCTGGACAAGATAATCTTAATACGCTTTACCAGCAGCGATTGGTGCCTGGCGTGACGCCACTATTTAAATGGTGCTTATGCTATCTGGGTGAAAACGATCAGCAGATGGAACATGTGTTAAATCTTGTTATTCATCATCTAATCATTGATGGCACTTCATTTCGTCAGCTTATGAGTAATGTCCAGCGTTTTTATCAATTATTAGTAGAATCTCAACCATTACCTAAATGGCCATCTCCAGCAGGTTATTTCACCAGTCAGCAGCCAGAAAATAGTTTAACTCAATCAGAGTTGGTGTTGGCGGAACAGCGTGCACGAGATTTAATCGGTCAACAGTGTCAATTAATGCTACCCCGCAATGCGAAACAAAATGAAAAGGTAAAAAGTAAAACGTTATCTTTATCTGAGTATATTGGGAAGGGTATTCAGGTTTTAGCCGACCAGCACAATGTAACTCGGCATATTATTTTGCAGGCAATATTTGTTGGTTTACTTCATCGTTTATCGAGCCAAAATGATATTGTCATGCTCTCGCCAGTGAGTATGCGCCCACTCTCTCACCGGGAAGAAGGCGGATGTTGGGTCAACACGGTCATTTTAAATCACCATTTTACCGCAGATTTGAGCTGGTCTAATCTTTTTGAACAAATTAGTTTGCAACGTAAACGCTGGAAAGAGGTAAAGCACATCCCTTTGGCAAATATTATTGGGGCGTTGCGTAAACAGAAAAAAGATTATTCACTAGAGCGGTTCAATCTGATGTTTGCTGAAACGATAGCATTAAACCATAGCTATCGTTTCAGTGATGGCGTCACTGTTTGTGAAAATTATGAATTTATCGAAAGCAGTAATGACCTACAACTAATGTATTGTCAGGCAGAAAATGGTGAAATTCATTTACGTTTAAATATTGCGCCAAGTATTAATCGGGATGGGCTATTTAATGCTTTTATGGCGCAATATCAATCAGCGTTAAATACGGTGTTGGTAAATTCTGACCAGCGTATCAGCGATTTGCAACTGCTTACGCCGAGCATGATAGCCAATATACATCAACGTAATGTTACTGCCGTAGCCTGGCCTGCCCATACGTTGGCACAACAATTTTATACTCATGTGTTAGAACAGCCGGATCATACTGCGCTTATCGATGATGTAACCGGTCAAGAGTGGAGTTATGGCCAGCTCCATCATCTTGCTACCCATATCGCGACCCATTTAAACACCATGTTTAATGATCCGCGTCAAATGATTGTGATGTTGCATATTGAACCTCTGGCGCAGTTGGTGATTGCTATTCTGGCGGTGCAGTATGCAGGCATGATTTATTACTGTATTGATCATAGTGCGCCGGAGGAGCGTAAAGCGGTGATGAAGGGCGTAGTACAGCCCGATTTATTGTTAGTTGATCAACCACAAATGTTTGCTCTGGCATTACCACAATTGGAAATTTCCCTCTTGCTAGAAGAAGCGCAGGCGTCGCTGCTTGACGCCATATCTCCCTTGAACCAGAGACCCAAAGGTTCGGTCGAAGATCTAAGTCACTTAATTTTTACCTCAGGTACCACAGGCACGCCCAAAGGCGTGGCATTATCCCACCGGTCAGTAATGAGTACCTTATATCAGCCGCTACATCTGCCAGTTTCGCAGCGTGTTCTCTATTCCGCTAATGAAACTTTTGATTGTGCAACGCTGCAGTTATGGTCAGCTTGGATCCATGGTGCGACGGTTATCACTCCAGAACGAAAAGCCATTACTGATCCACAAAGAATGCAGCAGCTGATTGTTAATTATCAACCAGACAATATTTTCTTAACGACGGGACTATTTGATAGCTACATGCAATCTGGTAAGGCCGCGCTTTTATCAACCGTTGATACGTTGATTTTCGGTGGTGATGTTGTTAACCCTACAGCGGTGCGTGCTGCCCAGCAGGCCGGGGTCAAAAATTTGTTTAATATCTATGGTCCAGCGGAAACTTGTGTTTACAGTTTTGCTTATGCTGCATATGGCGAAATCAACGGCCCTGTTCCGCTTGGCTGGGTTTCCAATAATATGCAGGTCTATATTCTTGACTCGCAACAGCAACATGTTCCTTATGGTGCGATTGGTGAACTCTATTTTGTTGGGCAAGGATTAGCGCTTGGTTACCATCAGCGGCCAGATTTAGATAAAAATGCATTTGTTGAAATAACCCTACCGGGCACTAAGGAAGAAAAAGTTAGCGCTTATCGCAGCGGCGATTACGGTTACTGGAGCGAAGAGGGATTGATTTTTGTTGGACGACGCGATGATCAGGTCAAAATCAGGGGCTACCGTGTTGAATTAAAAGAGGTGCGTCTGGTACTGGAAGACGTACCTGGTGTTATTCTCGGTGTGGTGATTGCGCCGGGAGAAGCTGGCCATCGGCAACTACATGGCTTTTATATCAGTAATGCTCCGTTGGATAGCAACCAAGTGCGTAAAGAGCTAGCTAACAAATTGCCGGAATATATGGTTCCGCGTTATCTGCAGCAAATTGAAAAATTCCACTGACGGTGAACGGTAAATTTGATTTGCGTGCCTTAGAGGCGATGCGGGTAATTGAAAGGCCGCGCAACGACAAATTTATTGCACCTCGCAATGATATTGAGATGAAACTGTATACGCTTTTTTCGCAGCTTTTTCTGAATGTGACAATTGATATCCATAGCCATTTTTTTGAACTTGGTGGTGCATCGCTGGATGCATTAAGGCTGGTAAATCTGGTTGAAAAAGAGATTGGCCAACTGCTTTCTCTAACTGAATTAATTCGTTATCCAACTATTGAGCAACTAGCGGTTTTACTACGGACACGCGCTAGAGGTAGTCAGCCACAAAATATGCGCGCAGAAAATTTAATGACCTTTCGTGACGGCAAGCGCCACCTTATCTGTATCCATCCAGGTGGCGGTACTGCTTATTGTTATCTTAAGCTGGCTAATGCACTTAATCGTGATCTGGGTATACATGGTATTCAGGCGCAAGGTTTAAAAGAGGGAGAGTCATTTTTACCCAGTTTTGATGCGATGGCAGACCATTACCTCAGTCAAATTGAACATCTAATCAGTCAACCGCATATACTATGCGGTTGGTCATTAGGGGGGCTGATGGCGCTATTAATGGCGCGTAAGCTTCAGCAACGAGGCTTTCACCATAGCAAAATTATTATGTTCGATACCGGCTACCCTTATCCCGAGATGGTGCGCTGCATCCCCCAAATGCGATTGGATGAGTTTAAACAGAAACTATGTCGTTTTGATGGCATATTTCCAGATATTCGTGAAGAGGATATTGATCGTTATCACCGCTTATACAATCACCACCGTCTGTTACTTACCGGTATAACTGAGGTTCCTCATTTTTCTGGCCGTGCCTGGTTGATTCAGGTACGTGACAAAGAGTACACCTTTGATATTGAACGTGCTGCCGCATCCTGGCGTCAGGTTATTCCTCAGTTAGTTGCATTGCCCACTTCAGGTAATCACTGGTCGTTAATGGATCCACCCCACGTACAAAAAGTGGCGGCGATGGTGGAAGATATAATGGCCGAACATTGTCAAGAGATGGTTGAGGATGTCTGCCTATGAACATCGAAAAACCGCAGAATTTACTGGCTGCTTTTCACCATTGGCGGCAAGCAACACCTGAAGCCAATGCTTGGGTCGATGCACAGCAGTGTTTGAGCTATCGTGAACTGGATGAGAAAAGCGCTACGTTGGCCGCCAAACTGGCTGTTTTGGTTGAAAAACCTGGCGATATTATTGTCCTGCATTTGGAAAAAGGTGCCGATATGGCGATAGCCATAATGGCTGTAATAAAGCTGGGGGCAAGTTATCTCTGCGTTGAACCCAATGCACCTCAAGCTCGCTTAGAACAACTATTAGAGGATGTAGCGCCGGCGCTGGTTCTGACGGCATCTGTTGTAAATTGTGCTGTACCGCAAACCACCCGCTGTGTTCATTATAGTCAGTTGCCTGAAGCTAGTCCTATAAGTAAATTTCAAGGGTACCATTCAACACCACAGGCTTGTGCCTGCCTGTTTTATACCTCTGGTACCACTGGAAAGCCGAAAGCAGTGGCTGTTAGTCACCAAGGGATCATTCATATGGCCTGGCAGCCAGATTATGTCACTATCCTACCGGGTCAGGGGGTAGGCTCAGTTTCGACGCCCGCTTTTGATGCTTTCAGTTTTGATTTTTGGGCAGCGTTAACCAATGGGGCATATACAGTCATGCTCACGCCAGATATGCTTTGTTATCGGGGAAACGATAATGACCTCAAGCCTGCTGCTACGGTGAATGTGCTATTTATCACCACGGCATTATTCCACTCATTGATATCGGGCTCAGCCCCTTTGCTCGCTTCGATAAGTTACTTATTAGTGGGAGGAGAGGCGCTGAGACCGAAAGCTGTTCGCCAGTTTTATCGTCGGTTTATGCCAAATCCACCCCAACTGATCCAGGTTTATGGACCTACAGAATGCAGTACTTTTGCTACTGCTTGGCCAGTTCCGCAGAATTTCATTGGTGACCGACTGCCGATCGGGCAAGGGATCGGACAAACGCAGTGTTGGGTTTTGACACCGGAAGGGGAACTGGTTAGCGAGGACGAAAGTGGTGAGCTTTATCTTTCTGGGCCAGGCTTGGCTTTGGGCTATTACGCAGATGAGCAAACCACTTGTCAGAAGTTTGTCGACTGCCATTTTACTTCCACACCCGTTTGTTGTTATCGCACCGGTGACAAGGTACGCTGGAACAATCAGGGTCAACTGGAGTGGTTGGCACGCATTGATAGTCAGGTCAAAGTTCGCGGCTTTCGCGTTGATCTTAATGAGCTGGAACAGCATATTCTCTCGGCACCGGACGTTGAGGCGGCAGTCGTGTTGACGCGTGAAAATGAGGTTTCCATTGAGTTAGTGGCGTTTGTCAGTGGAAGTGCTGATCAACTGATAGATTTTCTTAAATCACGCGTTCCCGGTTGGATGCTTCCCCATGAAGTACATAGATTACCTGCTCTGCCCTTGACACAAAATGGCAAGATTGATCGCCAGGCCTTATTTCAATCCTTAACTGTGCAAAATCTGTCAAAAAAGATACAACCGGTTAGTGAGCATGACGCTGAGGCGGCACTGCGTAGTCTATTGCGCCACGATAATTTCAACTTGCAACTTTCTTTAATGGATAACGGTGGTGATTCGCTGACAGCTATAAGAATGTTATCGGCCTGGCAAGTTCCAACAGGTCAGGCGCTAGTCACTGCCGCTGAATTACTCTATACCACGCCGGTCAGTGCGGTATTAACCAGGCTGCAGCCTGTAGTTAAACAAGCAACTATTATGCTTGATAACGATATTAGTCATGAGGCCTCTAGCAAACAATTGCGTATGTGGTTTTTACAGCAGCGTGATCCCAGTCTATATGCTTATGCAACGCCTTTTCAGTTTGAATTTCAGGGCCAGATGGACGAGAAATGCCTTGAGCAGGCGCTACAAATACTGGTAGAACGCCATGGCGCTTTCCGTACCCTGCTTGAATTTGACATAAATACGCAACAGCTAATGCAACGGATTGTTCCGTACAGTGATTTCACCCTTGTGCATCAACAAGTGAGCGATGAATGCTGGTCTAACTGGGCTAAAGCGTGGTTCAGACAACCTTTTCAGTTAGGTCAAGAGGTTGCTCTGCGTGCTTGTTTACTCACCACAGATAACGATCGGCAAGTGCTGTTGCTGAATATGCATCATGCATTGATTGATGGTGAGTCGATGAATATTTTACTCCGTGAACTGAGCCAGTGTTATACGGCCTTACAGCACGACCAACAACCTGGCTTGCTTCCATCTTAACCTCCAAAGGGTACTCCCACCGACATAAGGTGGGAGGGGAATTTGGTCGGGCTTGAAAAGCCCGAAG
>NZ_CAJCFU010000049.1:0-264463 GCF_903968575.1 Arsenophonus endosymbiont of Apis mellifera
AGGGTATGGCTGTTCGCCATTTAAAGTGGTACGCGAGCTGGGTTTAGAACGTCGTGAGACAGTTCGGTCCCTATCTGTCGTGGGCGAAGGAAGATTGAGGGGGGCTGCTCCTAGTACGAGAGGACCGGAGTGGACGCACCACTGGTGTACAGGTTGTCATGCCAATGGCATCGCCTGGTAGCTAAGTGCGGAAGAGATAACCGCTGAAAGCATCTAAGCGGGAAACTTGCCTCAAGATGAGTCTTCCCTGACAGTAATGTCCTATAAGGGGTGTTCGAGACGAGGACGTAGATAGGCTGGGTGTGTAAGCGTAGCGATACGTTGAGCTAACCAGTACTAATGACCCGAGAGGCTTAACCTGACAACACCGAAGGTGTTTTGAGAAGAGAGAAGAGATTTTAGCTTGTTCAGAGATTGGTGCCTGTAAGCGGTTACGGCGCTAGAAGTCAACGGGCGAGATGGCCTGCGCATAGCGAGAGGCAGCCGAGATGAGCGCCCGAGGCAGTAGCGTAACGAAACAGGATAGCGAAAAAAGAATTTGTCTGGCGGTAATAGCGCGGTGGTGCCACCTGATCCCATGCCGAACTCAGAAGTGAAATGCCGTAGCGCCGATGGTAGTGTGGGGTCTCCCCATGTGAGAGTAGGGAGCTGCCAGACGTTAATTATGTTTAAAAAGCCACCTAAGGGTGGCTTTTTGACGTTTGGCTAGTTATATCGTAAAACAATTTAGTTTGTTTTTTATTAATTAGAAAATCTTATTTGTAAATTTTTTTGATTTGCTAGGAATCGAGAAAAAACTAAAAAAACTAGGCTAAAAAGTTTTTCCACTTATTTCTTCTTGTAATATTACATTTAATCCATTAAATGCACATTTATATAATAAATATGCAACATTTTCATTGCCTTAACTTGAGATAATTATCTTTATCATATTTTTCAATAAATCCTTTATTTTCAATAAAATAGATGTTTTTTTTGAAAATGGAAGGGTTTTTGATTTTTGCTGGTTTTGAGATAGTCTTTAGCAAGTGTACCTTATATTAAAGGAGATACTCTATGGATCAGCAGGCAGCGATCAATGAATTAACTTTTTTGCAACCATTTGGCGTACTAGAAGAACAACTTTTGACACCAGCCGCGGTTGATTTTTTAACAGCGTTAGTTGAGCAGTTTGCTGAAAATTGTGATGTTTTACTTAAGGCTAGGGTTGAGCGACAACTACAGATCGATCAAGGTATTTTGCCGAATTTTATGACAGAAACTATTTCAATCAGGAGGGATGATTGGAAAATACAAGGTATTCCTGCGGATCTACTTGATCGACGAGTCGAAATAACCGGTCCAGTAGAACGTAAAATGATTATTAATGCCTTGAATGCTAATGTAAAAGTTTTTATGGCTGATTTTGAAGACTCACTTTCACCTACGTGGGAAAAATTGATTGAAGGACAAATTAATTTACGTGATGCTGTTAATGGCACTATTTCATTTATTAATCCGCAAGGCAAAGTTTATCAATTGAAGTCTGATCCGGCTGTTTTGATGGCTCGTGTACGAGGCTTACATTTACCTGAAAAACATATTTTATATCGGGGAAAAGCAATTCCAGGGGCATTATTGGATTTTGCGCTTTACTTCTTTCATAACTATAAAAAATTATTGCAAAAAGGGAGCGGCCCTTATTTCTATATCCCCAAATTAGAATCTTATAAAGAAGCTCAATGGTGGAGTGAAGTATTTAGTTATACCGAAGAACGGTACGGGTTACCCCTGGGTACAATTAAAGCGACTGTACTGATTGAGACACTACCCGCCGTCTTTCAAATGGACGAAATCCTTTATTATATGCGTCATCACGTTGTTGGACTTAATTGTGGTCGTTGGGATTATATTTTTAGTTATATTAAAACGCTAAAAGAATACCGTGATCGGGTACTACCGGATCGGCAGGTAGTAACAATGACACAACCTTTTTTAAATGCTTATTCCCGTTTACTAATTAAGACTTGTCATCGTCGTGGTGCCTTTGCTATGGGAGGAATGTCGGCTTTTATTCCAACTAAAGATCTAAAACAGAATGAAGCAGTATGGGCGAAGGTTAGAGCAGATAAAGAATTAGAGGCTAAAAATGGTCATGATGGAACTTGGATTGCTCATCCTGCTTTAGCGGATATTGCAATCTCTGTTTTTAATGAGGAATTAGCGGGAAGAAAAAATCAACTAGATGTTATACGTGAGAATGACGAACCTATTACAGCTGAACAATTATTACAGCCTTGTCGTGGTAAGCGTACTGAAGCGGGTATGAGAGCGAATATTCGCATTGCGGTTCAATATATTGAAGCTTGGATTTCTGGAAATGGCTGCGTGCCGATCTATGGATTAATGGAAGATGCTGCAACTGCGGAAATTTCGCGTATTTCTATTTGGCAATGGATCCGTCATGAAAAACGATTATCTAATGGACAAAAAGTAACAAAAGAATTGTTCTTAGATATGTTGGATGAAGAGTTACACACTATTCAGCAAGAGCTAGGTGATGTTCGTTTTCAACATGGTCGTTTTCGGGAGGCAGTGGAATTGATGATCTCTATTACCACTCAGGATGAGTTGATCGAATTTTTGACCTTGGCGGGTTACCAGCAACTTAACTGAAAGAAAATATTTTAGCTATTTAATATCTAATTAACTCGTATGTGGGGAGATAACAATGATAACGACCAGATCACAACAGATTGCTCAACCTGAGGAAGAATGGCGTTCTTCTCCCCGTTGGAGAGGAATTATTCGCAATTATAGTGCAGAAGATGTTGTTAAATTACGCGGTTCTATAAATCCTGATTATTTATTAGCGCGCAATGGTGCAGATAAATTTTGGCAATTAATTAATGGCAAATCAAAGAAAGATTATGTCAATGCGCTAGGTGCATTAACCGGTGGTCAGGCGTTGCAGCAAGCAAAGGCAGGTATAGAAGCAGTATACTTATCGGGTTGGCAAGTGCCAGCTGATGCTAATTCTGCTGCGAATATGTATCCAGATCAATCGCTTTATTCTGTTGATTCAGTCCCTGAAGTTGTCAAGCGGATTAATAATAGCTTTCGTCGAGCCGATCAAATTCAATGGGCAAATAATATAAATCCAGATGATGCTAAATATATTGATTTTTTTCTACCAATTGTTGCTGATGCGGAGGCAGGTTTTGGTGGCATATTGAATGCTTTTGAACTTATGAAAGCATTAATTGAAGCAGGTGCTGCAGCTGTGCATTTTGAAGATCAGCTCGCTGCTGCCAAAAATGCGGCCATATGGGTGGTAAGGTATTGGTGCCGACACATGAAGCTATTCAAAAGTTAATTGCAGCACGTTTGGGGGCTGATGTTTGTGGTGTTCCAACGGTTTTGATAGCTCGTACCGATGCTGAAGCGGCAGATTTACTGACCTCAAATAGCGATCCTTATGATGAAAAATTCATCATTCACGAGCAACGGACGCAAGAGGGATTTTTTCGCACTCAGGCAGGAATTTAACAAGCCATTAGTCGCGGCTTAGCTTATGCACCTTATGCTGATTTGATCTGGTGTGAGACATCAACACCAGATTTAGGTGCAGCTAAAATATTTGCCGAGGCTATTCATGCTAAATATCCTAATAAGCTGTTGGCTTATAACTGTTCTCCATCTTTCAATTGGAAGAAAAATCTAGATGATAAAACCATTGCCTGTTTTCAAGAAAAGTTATCTGAAATGGGATATAAATTTCAATTTATAACCTTGGCTGGTATTCATAGTATGTGGTTTAACATGTTTGATTTAGCTTATGCCTATGCAAAAGGTGAAGGAATGAGACATTATGTTGAGAAAATTCAGGAAAAGGAGTTTGCAGCAGCTAAGCAGGGTTACTCGTTTTCCTCCCATCAGCAGGAAGTTGGCACGGGGTATTTTGATAAAGTAACAACTATTATTCAAGGTGGAACTTCTTCTGTTACGGCACTAACAGGATCAACTGAAGAACAGCAGTTTTAAATATACTGCTTATGTTACTTAGCCTGATGGATTTGATGCTAGTAAAGTTTAATTTGCCGAAATGAGGGCGCCATTTATGACCTTAAGCTCAGCAGAGTTAATTGCCGAGACAATTTTACAAGGCTTTGATGCGCAGTATGGCCGTTTTTTGGAGGTAACATCAAGTGCCCAGCAACGTTTTGAGGATGCTGATTGGCATGGTGTACAAGAAGCGATGAAAAAGCGAATTAATCTATATGATCATCATGTTGATTTAGTTGTTAAACAACTTGGACAGATGAATTTAACTACTGAGTTTACTAAGCCATTATTAGCTGAAATTAAGCAGTTTTATATCAGACTGTTAGAAGATTACCCACGTTTTGAAATTGCAGAAAGTTTTTTTAATTCAGTTTATTGTCGATTATTTCAGCATTGTGATTTGACACCTACCAATTTATTTATTTTTACTTCACAGCCAGTAAATCGTTTTTGTGATACCCCGCGTCCGTTATCCCGCTGTTTTTCTATTCATATGGGACTTAAAAAAACAATAGAAAATATTTTAATAGATATTCCATTTCGTATAGCTTGGGAAGATTTACCAAGAGATGTGAATTATATAGTTAACTATCTTAAAAAGACATTTTCTGCTGAACAATTAGCTGACGTCAAATTTGAAATAGCAAATGAATTATTTTATCGCAATAAAGCGGCTTGGGTCGTAGGTAAAATAATGATTGGTAAAATTGTTTATCCCTTTTTATTGCCAATCCATAATAATGAGCAAGGTGGTATTTATGTTGATACTTGTCTGACTAATTATAACAATGCCAGTATTATATTTGGTTTTGCCCGTTCCTATTTTATGGTCTATGTTCCATTTCCTGCTGCCTTAGTTTTTTGGTTAAGAGATATTTTACCAGGAAAGTCTATTGCCGAATTGTATATGTCAATTGGCTGTCAGAAACATGGAAAAACCGAGTATTATCGAGAATATCTGGCTTTTATAAACTTTTCACAAGAGCAGTTTATTATTGCGCCTGGAATCAAAGGTATGGTAATGCTAGTTTTTACTTCTCCTTCTTTTGAGCGAGTTTTTAAAGTGATCAAAGATCGCTTTTTGCCACCAAAGCAAGTTACGCAGGAGCGTGTAAGAGCATGCTATCGGATAGTTAAAGAGCATGATCGGGTTGGTAGAATGGCGGACACCCAGGAGTTTGAAAATTTTGTTATCGCAAAAAAACATATTAGTGAAGAATTGATGGCGGAATTATGGCGTGAGATACCCTCCAAACTTCAAGATTTAGGCGATAAGATTTTGATCCGTCATCTCTATATGGAACGAAAGATGATCCCGCTGAATATTTATACCGATCAAGTTAAAGGTGAAGAATTAAGATGGATCATTGAAGATTATGGCAATGCTATCAAACAGTTAGCTGCAGCAAATATTTTCCCAGGTGATATGTTATTTAAAAATTTTGGCGTTACTCGTCATAGACGAGTGGTTTTTTACGATTATGATGAAATTTGTTATATGACTGAGATGAATTTTCGTAAAATACCAGAGCCGCTTTATCCGGAGCAAGAGATGGCTGACGAACCATGGTATAGTGTTGCTGAACATGATGTATTTCCCGAAGAGTTTCGCCATTTTCTTTGTAATGATCCTGTTATTAAAAAATATTTTGAAATGCATCATGCTGATCTATTTAGTACAGAATATTGGCAATCATTACAAAATAAAATATGTCAGGGGTATATAGCCGATGTTTTTGCTTATCCGGTAAAGCAAAGGTTTAGTCAACGCACATTTTAATATAAGCAAATACAGTTATATATACTATATTCAAATAGAGTTAAACCTCGACTTAATGATTGAACTTGTGAGACGAATGATATGCGATTATTAGAGCTTTTGATTTTGTTTTTTTGTTATTAATTGTCGTTTTTTTCAGGTAATTAGGGCTCACAGTTAGAATAAATTTCTATTTATTATGAACGAAATAGCAATAAATTTTCATCGGAGGAGTTGTTTTTTGTTAATTAAAAAATTTTTACTGAATAATATCTATTCAAACATACTATTTTTTTAGTTAAATATAATTATTATTGAGCAATGATTAACCAATTGTTTTTTTAATTGATCGCTTAATAATATTAATCAGACATAAAGTAAAATATTTATTTTTGTAATATAAACATTTGATTAAATAAGTTTTAATTTTATTATTAACCTAACTTGGAATTAAACAGATTATTGGAGAATCGTTTTCTGGTATTATTCGTATTTTAATAAGTTACCATTCTTAATGAGAAAATATGACGTTTTTTTAATTAATTGAAATTAATTTCTAAGAAGATGTAAATGAGTAATATAAATATCATTGATGGTATTAAAAGTTTTTTTAATTCTACAGTTAATTCGACAAATAAAACAGAACAACCGGCAACAGCAAATAAATTTGATAAATTATCTTTAGCCATGACAAAATGGTGTGATCCATCTGATAAAGATGAAGTTGAGCGACATTTACAAACTTTGTCCCATCATCAATCTATTGATAATACCGAAACGGTTTATGCTAAGCTATCAGCATTTATTAGGCTTGCTACATTGGCAGGTGAAACACATCGAAATGATTTTAAAATACAACTTTCTCCATATTTGGATATGTCAAAGGTTGACTCCTATAATGGTTTTAGCCAAATAACTTTATCGGTAAAAGATGTATTGGATAAGGAATCTATCTGGTTTGGCGAGCCGATGTATGAACTATTTTGTGCAATGAAAGTACCCTTAACAAATTCTTCTGAATATTTGGCTGCCAAAAGCAGTATGTCAGAAGAAGAGATCCATTCCTTTATGCAGAAAGAATTGGCATTGATTATAGATGATAATGATTCACAAAGCTTTAGACTGCAAGGGATTGAAGATAAAAATCAGGAACGTTTAGATATCGCTAAATTTTCTTTAGAGGTACGGCAAAATTTGATGGAAAATAAGCAATTCTTACAGGCTTTTATTATGGCAAAAATGAAATGTTTTGATTATTTTTCTGCGACTGCTTCATCTTTATCATCAATTTTTTCTGAACTAGCTTGCCATAATTCCTTTGAAATGGCACAAAATTTAAAGGGCGAATTTGATAAAGTTAGAGAGAATACTGAGCAAACCTTATTTAATTTATTTAATCAAAAGAATATAGATACAGAAAACATTATTGAACATTGTTATATGCTAATGAAGTAAATATAGTATTTACATTGGTGATTTAAATTGTTTTTACCCAAAAGAGCATTGATGAGTATATACTCTTTTGGGGGTTATGTTTTGCTTATTGAACACGGCATAACCTTCCTATCATGCAAATTCATTTTTATTTAAAATAAATTAATGTAAGGTGATAATTAATAATAATTTATTATTGTAAAATTTATTTTTATAAAAATTTGGCTTTTAAATATAAATGCCATTTTATTTATATCTGTAAAATAGCTAAGCCGAGTATTTTTATTGACATGGACAACTATTTTTAAGGATATATTGATGGGTGTTACTCTGGAACGTATTAAAAATTTTTTTCATATTCAACAGATAGAGACAGATAAAGCAAAGTTAGTGTTAGTGACTGATTTTGATAAATTATCACAAGCAATGAACAATTGGGGCTCGCCTTTTCATAAAGGTGAAATAGAAAAGCAGTTACAGATTTTATCTAATTCAACTACAAATAATATTCCTAAAACAACTTACAACAAAATTTTAGCCTTTAGTCAGCTTGCTAAGCTTGCTGGTGAAAAACATCGATATGATTTTCAGATAGATATCGCTGGGGAATACAATAATCAAATAAAGCTGTCAGTAAAGGATATATTTAGTCAAAATTTTACTATTTTTGATGATCCAATGGTCGAATTACATAATGCATTAAAGATACCTTTAATGAATGGTTCTCAATTTTTAAAGACTAATAGTGATATAGAACAAAAACAACTTATTAATTTTATAAAGGATAATGTTAAATTAACGATTAATAATGAAGAAAAAACAGAGTTTAATATTGCGGGTGTTACCAAAAGTAATCAAAAGCGTTTAGGGGTAGCAGATTTTTCTTCATTAATACTAGTTAACTTAGCTGAAAATCAAGAATTATTGCAAACCTATATTAAGGCTAAAATGAAGTGTTTTGATTATTTTAGTGGTATTTCTATATATTATGCGCCAATTATTGCAGAATTAGCGAATGATAGTAAAACAGAAAACCTAGCTATAGCAATAAAGAAACAGTTTAATGATATGAGGGATAAAGTAGAAGCGGTATTATCTAAGCAATTGGTCATAAATCCAGGTGCATTTGTAGACTATTGTAATAATATAATAAATAAAGATACATAAATTAAATTTACTTTTTAATCCTCTTTAAAGAGGGTTAACTGATTAATATTAGTGTTTTAACAGTTCCATTTAGTTAACTATTTGTAAATGTTTTAATAAATTTTCCTGATTATTTAGTAATGAACATATCCTTTTAGTAGAATAGAATCATTTTTATTACAATTAAATTTTATTTTTATTTAAATATATTTAATTATGCAATTACCACTATTTAGATAGCTAGATGTTTTAACTAAAAAATTTCAAATATTAGCATATAATAAAATAAGAGGTTTTGATTATTTTTTTGCTATTTTTTCATTATTTTAATTGCTGGCAACTTTATCAATTTCTAATTTGATTACATAAAGTTTGGATTATTTAGAAAATTAAAAAAATTAACGAAAGGAAAGAAAAATTTTTTATTGAGTTAGTCAGTTTCATTAGAAAAAATTTGGTAATTAGCTTAGTTAATTTGGCTACGGTAATGAATTAGTCAATAAGCGATGTAAAGATGAATATAATAGGTGTGAAGAGGAATAAAATTTATTTAATACAATAGTGTTGAGGGTAATTTTATTTTAAAAATGTAAAAATATTATTAACATTTTCTGTTTTATAATATAGTTTTCATCCTCGTGTTTTTTGGTTCAAATTAATATTTGGATAGTGAACTAAATGAAAAAAAATTATTTATAACTTGCTTGATATTATTAAATTTTTCATTGGCAAAGAGTGATGTTTTGCCACAAATTGACATGAATATAGCAATTAATACGCAATCTGTTGAACAAGAGAAAAACGACACATTTAGCCAACAATTAAAAAAAGCCTCGCAAGGTGAGATGAACGCCATAATGAATGTTGCGATAACATATCTTTATGGCTCAAAAGATATACAAGAAGACATTGGCAAAGCTAATTTTTGGTTCGAAAAGGCAATTAAAGAAGGCAATAGCGATGCCTTTTATTATATGGGAGTGATTAATCAAAGAAAAAAAGATTATAAAGCTGCGGTAACCTGGTTGCAGCGGGGTGCAAACAAAGGTGATCCTTATGCTCAATCTGGTTTAGGTTATATGTATACTGTTGGATTAGGGGTAGATAAAGATTATAAACAAGCTAAAAATTGGTATGAAAAAGCTGCCTTGCAGCAGGATGCTTATGCTCAATTTGTTCTGGGATATTTATACCAGAATGGATTTGGTGTTAGTCAAGATTATAAGAAAACCAGAGAGTGGTATGAGAAAAGTGCTGATCTGGGTGATTTAGGTGCATTGAATAATTTAGCCCAGATTTATGAGAAAGGCTATGGGGTTAAAAAAAATCCTGCTTATGCTATTGAATTGTATCGGCGTGCAGCATATAGCGGTGATGCTATTGCTCAATATAATATGGGATTTATTTATGATGATGGAGAGTATTTAGAAAAAAATAATTATCAGGCTTTTTATTGGTATAAGCGAGCCGCAGAACAAGGACATATCGATGCACAGTATCATCTTGCCGAATTTTATCAACATGGCTATGGAGTAGAGCAGAATGCTATTTTAGCTAGGCAGTGGTATCAGGTATTAGCGGATGCTGGCTATGCTGATGCAAGTTTAAAAGTCGCTTATTATTATGAAAAGGGCATTGGTATAAAGAAAGATCTTACTAAAGCGGCACAACTGTATCAGATCATGGCAAATAGTGGTGAAGCTAAAGCGCAATACCGACTGGCGCAACTCTATTTAGCTGGTAAAGGTATTAATAAGCAGCCTAAAAATGCATTTAGCTTAATGCAAAAAGCAGCACAAAAAATACCCCATGTAAAAAATCAGCTGGGACTTTTTTATTTTTATGGCATAGGTACTGAAAAAAATCCACAAAAAGCCAGTGAACTGTTTTTATCTGCTGCCTATAAACAAGAGACCGATGCACAAAATAATTTAGCGGTCTTATATGCTACCGGTCAGGGATTAAGAAAAAATATTTTCCGCGCTATTATGTGGTTTGCAACTGCTGCAAAGCTTAATAATGTTACTGCTAAAGAAAATCTTAAACGACTACAAACGAGTTTAGTTATCAAGCCAACAGATTTGAAATTATCAGAAAAATATGACTAACTAACTTTTCATTGGCAAAAAGTCAATCTCACCGCTCAATTTGTCATTTTAAGCGGTGATAATATCTCGGTTATTCAAAAAGATTTTTATGCAGTATTTGAATAATCGTTTCTGCTTCTTTATCGGCTACCAGTAGACAAATATTATGACTACTAGCGCCATAACAGATCATACGAATATTATAAGTCGCTAGTGCGCTAAAAATTTGACTTCCTAGACCATTTATTTGCGATAAGTTGTTACCAATAATGGCAACGAGTGCTAACCCTTCCTCAACATCTACACGACATAATTTGGCTAATTCCGTTATTAAAGTCTCAGTCAATAGATTTCCATTGGTGCTGGTAGAGCCGGTGGTATCCAGCGTTAAAGCGATACTCACTTCGGATGTAGTAATGAGATCAACAGAAATATGGTGTTGCGATAATAGTGTGAATACTTCAGCAAGAAATCCGCGCGCGTGGAGCATTTTCAGACTATGCAAAGTGAGGAGTGTCTGTTTTCGTCGTAGAGTTAGTGCTCGAAATTGAGGTAGTTTCTCGGTACTGGTGCAGATAAGGGTGCCACCTTCTTCTGGCATTTGGCTTGAACCGACAAAGACGGGTATTCCTGCTCGAATAGCGGGTAACAATGTTGCAGGATGTAAGATTTTGGCGCCGAATGTAGCCATTTCGGCTGCTTCGTTAAAAGTGATAGCGCTAATCGATTTGGCACTAGCAACAATACGCGGATCGGTCGTGTAGATACCCGCTACATCTGTCCAGATATCAACCTGGGTAAAGGATAGCGCTTCCGCGATTAGTGCAGCGGTGTAATCACTACCTCCGCGCCCTAATGTTGTTGTTCGGCCTGCCGCATCTTGGCCTATAAAACCTTGAGTCACAATCAGGCTTTCTTGTAGCTTAGGTTGTAGATATTTATCTGCTAGTTGCTTTAATTGTTGCTGATTGGGTTCGGCTTTACCAAATTTATCATTGGTCTTCATAATATTACGAACATCAAACCAGGTTGCGTTTACTCCAGCTTGTCGTAGAATTTCAACAAATAGGTAGCTTGACATCAGTTCACCATAGCTGACAATTTCATCAATCTCTAGTGCGGTAAGTGGTTGTCGGGCCGTAACTTCAGATAAAGTAGTAAGTCTTTCCAGTAAGTGGTCAATAGTTGGTTGAATGTCAGCAGAATTATCTAGACGATTCATTATTGTGTATTGAAGCTGACTAATTTGTTTTAATAGCGCCTTACGTCTATTGTCATTATACGCTTGAGTAAGGTTGAGTAGTAGATTGGTAATGCCTGACGAAGCTGAAAGTACAACAATTCGCACATTTTTATTTGTAATAACGATATCGGCACTTTTACACATAGCATCAAAATTAGCGACACTGGTGCCACCAAACTTGGCAATAATAAATTTTTTATTTGCGCAGACGGTATAAACTGGGTGCATAATGCTATCCCCATATATTTAAATGGCGAACAATTAATCTACCTTTATCGAGTTATTGTCTGAAGGTCAATTTATTTTTAGCAAAATCAATAATTTTTATAATGACAAAAAGATTATCAATTTGATCGATATTCGATCAATGATGCGACGATGTGATTAAATTAACCAGCGGAAGGCATTAAAAGAAGTTAAATTGATGGTGTGAATGAGTTACTATCCAATCATTAATAGTTGCAAATCTGATTTGAAGAAAGATAGAGAGTATTTCAATGGAAAACATTAATCCAAGTCTAACAGCAGCATGGCACGAATTAGAACAACATTATCAAACAATAAAAGATATCCATCTGCGTGATCTTTTTGTTAATGATGCTGACCGTTTTGCTAAGTTTTCACTCACTTTTAATGACCAAATCTTGGTTGATTTTTCTAAAAATCGAATAACTGATGACACCTTGCATAAATTACTGGATTTAGCAAAAGAGACAAAGTTAAGCAGTGCAATTAATAGTATGTTCTCTGGCGAGAAAATCAATAGAACTGAAGATAGAGCCGTTTTGCATATTGCTTTACGTAATCGTAGCAATAGCCCAGTAAAGCTTGATGGTGTTGATATTATGCCACAAGTTAATGCTGTGTTAGATAAAATGCGTTGTTTCAGTGAGCGTGTCATTAATGGTGATTGGAAAGGATACACTGGTCAGGCAATAACAGATGTTGTTAATATCGGTATTGGTGGTTCTGATCTTGGCCCATATATGGTGACAGAAGCACTTAGACCTTACAAAAATCATTTAAATATGCATTTTGTTTCCAATATAGATGGCAGCCATATTGCTGAAACATTGCAAAGAATTAAACCTGAAACAACATTATTTTTAATTGCCTCTAAAACGTTTACCACCCAAGAGACAATGACTAATGCCCTAACTGCCCGAAAATGGTTTTTAGATGTCGCGGAGGATGAGAGTCAGATCGCAAAACATTTTGTTGCTTTATCAACCAATGAACAACAAGTGGCTAAATTTGGCATCGATACCCAAAATATGTTTGAATTCTGGGATTGGGTTGGCGGTCGTTACTCTTTGTGGTCTGCTATTGGTCTCTCGATTGTTCTTTCCATCGGATTTAATAATTTTGAGCAATTACTAAGTGGCGCTCATGCAATGGATCGCCATTTTGCTGAGACGGCTTTTGAGCATAATATTCCAGTAATATTAGCGTTAATTGGTATTTGGTATAATAATTTTTTTGCTACAGAGACCGAGGCCATTTTACCTTATGATCAATATTTACATCGATTTGCCGCTTATTTTCAACAAGGCAATATGGAATCAAATGGTAAATATGTAGATCGTAATGGCGAAAAAGTGAGTTATCAAACGGGGCCTATTATTTGGGGTGAACCAGGAACTAATGGTCAGCATGCGTTTTATCAGTTGATCCATCAAGGTACCAAACTTATTCCTTGTGATTTCATTGCACCTGCTATTAGTCATAATCCATTAAGTGATCACCATAACAAATTAATGTCTAATTTTTTTGCTCAAACAGAAGCGTTAGCATTTGGCAAAAATCGGCTTGAAGTGGACGAAGAATTTAAAGCTGCCGGCCAAGATCCGGCTAAAATGGGCTATGTTGCGCTTTATAAAGTTTTCCAAGGTAATCGTCCCACTAACTCTATCCTCGTTAATCAAATTACGCCTTATACATTAGGTGCTTTGATTGCAATGTATGAACACAAGATCTTTGTGCAAGGTGCTATATTGAATATTTTTAGTTTTGACCAATGGGGTGTCGAACTTGGTAAGCAATTAGCCGGTCGTATTCTACCTGAGTTGGCAACTCAGGCTAAAATTGATAGTCATGACACCTCTACCAATGGATTGATTAATTGTTTTAAAGCTTGGCGCCAATAATTTTTTACCAAAGTCTGTAACAGCAGGTTTTGGTTATAGTAAATAAACTGCCAGATAGATCACTTCTTGCTAATATAAAGATTGCAAAATTAATAAAAATTTTGCAATCAGGGATAACTTTTTATATAAATTAGTAGATCCTATCATTTCATTCATTATTAACATGATATCTTCTATTTTAAATTTCCAGATAGAATGAGAGAAGTATTCTATGGGCGTAGCTGTAAAAATAAGCCATATAAAAAATCAGTCACTTTTTTGCAATCAATCGATTAATTGGTTTTCTGCACAAGAAATTAACGTACCGGATCCAATATATAATTGGTTAACCGAATTAGGTTCAATGACTCAGCGTCTTGCTCGCTATTGTCAGCACGTCACGGTAAAACCTTATCAAGAAGGTTTTATTTTATTAGATAGTCAGGACGAAGAAGCTCAACTTTTGCCTAATAGCCAGCGCTATTGGTTACGTGAAGTCGTACTTTTTGGTGATGGTTGCCCATGGTTATATGGGCGGACAGTGATCCCAGAAGAGACATTGACGGGTCCTGAATGTGAGTTAATAAATTTAGGCAATGTGCCATTAGGACACCATTTGTTTAGTAGAAATAATTTAACTCGTGATTATATTAATTTAGGCATACAGAATAATTGTTGGGTAAGGCGTTCGTTATTAAGATTATCGGCTAAGCCTTTACTATTAACTGAACTTTTTTTGCCAGATTCACCTATCTATACAAAATAATAAGGAGATAAATAGATTGGCAGGGCAAACGACGTTGAAATTGAATAAATGGCGAGCCTATTTTCGCTTAATGCGTATTGATAAACCGATAGGTATTTTACTATTACTATGGCCTACTTATTGGGCATTATGGTTAGCAAGCCGAGGGTTACCAGATCTTTTTATTTTGTTGGTTTTTACTGTGGGTGTCTTTTTAATGCGTGCCGCTGGTTGTGTTATTAATGATTTTGCGGATAGAAAATTTGATGGATATGTTGCCAGAACCCGAGAGCGCCCTCTGCCAAATGGTGAGGTAACAGAAAAAGAAGCTAAGACGCTATTTTTCTCATTGGTTATTATCGCATTTATATTAGTGTTGGCCTTAAATCAAATGGCTATTTGGTTATCGGTGATTGGGTTATTATTAGCTTGGATTTATCCATTTATCAAACGATTTAGCCATTTTCCACAGATTGTTCTGGGTGCTGCGTTTGGTTGGTCAATTCCAATGGCGTATGCAGCAGTTAGTGAGTCCTTACCTTTGGAGTGTTGGTTATTATTTCTGGTTAATATCATTTGGTCTATTGTTTATGATACCCAGTATGCCATGGTTGATCGTAGTGATGATATTAAAATTGGAATAAAATCAACCGCAATTATTTTTGCTCATTTTGATAAATTGATTATTGGTATTTTACAATTAGCTATGGTTTTGCTGTTATTTTATATAGGGCAACAGCTAGATTTGGGGGTGCCTTATTTTGCTAGTTTGATATTCGTAGTAGGCTTATTTATCCATCAACAAAAACTCATTGCCAATCGTCAACCAGCATTATGTTTTAAAGCATTTATGAATAACAATTATGTGGGGTTGGTATTATTTATTGGTATCTTATTAAATTATTTTTAATTAAAAAAAGGATAATCTCAAGTGATTATCCTGAGTGTGGTTTTGGGCGATTTCAGTCTAAATCGTTTTACGTTACTATATTGATATAAAGATGATTTATTCAGGCAATGGCTCATGAGTAACGTGTTTGACTCCTTCAATGGTTAAACAAACCTCAGGAGATATTAACTTAGCGATAATACGATAAAGTCGTTGTACATTTGCGCTGATAATCGCATCACCTTCTCTATTAATATAACCTTCCTGTTTTAATGTATTTACCAGTGTGGAAAAAACAGCTTTATCAAAGAATTCTGGGGCGTTGATACCATGCAGTACAGACAGACGTTGAGCGAGAATACGGCTCTCTTTTTCTAGTATTCCTCGGCTAATTTCAGGTATGGTACTGAGTAGCGAAAGTGTAATTGCATAGCGCTGTAGCGTTTCTTTAATACCAGCAGCTAAAAGCTGAAGAGGGCGAATACGAGCTGGATTGATAGTTACAAAACCTTCTGCTGTTAATAGTATTAGTTGTTGGCGTGCCAATTCATCCAACAGAATATCGATAGATTCAGGCAATTCTTCAATGCTATATCGCATGAAGAGTTCTGCTTTTAAGAATGGATAGATGAGTGCAACTTGATAACCAATTTCCTGACGTTGAACATTTTCATTATGCAATACGATATTGGCTACTAAGGAAGGCAAAACTAGTAAATGCATAATATTGTTTCGATAATAGGTCATCAATACTGCATTTTCACGTGGTAATACGACAATATCACCCATACTGTCATGTTCGACTTCAAACTTATCCAATTGCAATGCGTCTTCTAATAGCTGCTCGGCAGTTTTATTTGGTGTCGTGCTATCACCACTATAAGGCACATTTCTTAATAGTTGAAGGTAACATTCTATTTGTTCAATCAGTTGTTCTCGGGTTAATGCACGCTGGCGTGAGGCTAACAACACCGTTGAACATAAATTTACCGCATTAGCGGCAGCGGCGTTGTTAATTCTAACCATAATTTTATGAGCTAGCCGAGTCACGGTTAAATTTAGCCATGTTGGACGTTGGGGCTCAATGGCATCAATAGATTGACGCCACTCTGGAACATGTTTATTCAAATATTGTGTTAGCGCAATCGGTTGACCAAAATTAACATAACCTTGTCCTAGTTTACGCAATTTGCGTAAACCTCTTAACATTGAAAAAAATCCTTCTTTCTCTTTTGCTGCCCCTTTTAGTTCCTTAGCGTAGGTAGCAACCTCTAATACATGCTCATAGCCAATGTAAATAGGGACAATGGTAATTGGACGTGAATCACCTCGTAGCATTGCTTGTAGGGTCATTGACAGCGTGCCAGTTTTTGGTTCCAGTAGTCGGCCTGTTCGAGAGCGGCCGCCTTCGACAAAATATTCAATTGAATAACCACGAGCAAACAGTTCACTGAGATACTCACGAAATATGGTGGAGTAAAGTTTATTGCCCTTGAAGGAGCGGCGAATGAAAAAAGCACCTAAGTGACGAAAAATTGGGCCAGCAGGCCAAAAATTAAGATTGATACCAGCGGCGATATGAGGAGGAACTAAGCCTTGATGATAAAGTACGTAAGAGAGCAATAGATAATCCATGTGACTACGATGAGAAGGAATATAGACAATTTCATGGCCATCTTGCGCTAATTGGCGTACACGTTCGGCATGTTGCACATTAATTCCTTGATAAAGTCGATTCCATGTCCAACTAAGTACGCGGTCAGTAATACGGATCGCTTCATAGGAAAAATTAGCGGCAATTTCTTCCATCATGGCAATCGCATTATGTTTTGCCTTATCTAGTGAGATTTTTTTTGCTTTAGCCTCATCTTCAACTGCTTTTTCAATTGCTTTTGAAGTTAACAGCTTATTGAATAGATCGTGGCGTACAGGAAGTTTGGGGCCAACTGCTGCCAATCGTTGCCGTGAATAGTGAATGCGGGCGACTCGAGCAAGTTTGTTGGCAATAATTTTATCAGTACCATATTCGCCAGCCATTTGGCGCAAAGAGACAGTGGGTGAAAAACGAACAAAACTGTCACGTCCTAACCGGATAACGGCAAAGAATTTTTGAATACCATTAAGTAAACGTAACGGAGGCGCTGGTGAGTGGCCTTCTCGACCAGGTGCTCGACCGAACATCACTGATACGGGTAGCATCTGAATGTTTAGTTCGGGATTATGGCAATGAAGATCAAGATAAGCCGTAAACGTTTTTACGGAATCTTTACGTGGATTTGGCGAATAATAACGAAAGACACGCGGGCCATCATCGATAAAGACATAGGCAGGTAATTTAATTTCGTCTATTTCAATCGGATCAAGTGGATCAGGTAAACCAATAGAACAACATTGTTGACGTAACGTCAATAAGTCTGTTTTAGAATGATAAGGTAATACATATAGAAAAGGACGTGTCGTATCAAGATGCAATTCTTTAATTGGATCTGCTGGTATGAGTTTACTTTTTACCAATAATTTCATTGGTAAATCTAATAGATTGTAGTAAATTTTACGCCAAAATGACATAGATGAGCGATAGCCTCTTATTTGAATCCTACCCAAGCATATCAGAAATAGTAATTAATATCTGTTTAAAAGATAATAATTATACTAAATCCCATATAGAACTATATCTAGAGAGTAAATTTTATGGCAAATCAAACAACGGGACTAACCCGAATTATTAAAGCAACCGGTTATTCGCTCAAAGGATTAAGGTCAACTTGGAAGAGTGAAGCCGCTTTTAGACAAGAAGCAATTATGGTGATTATTGCCATCAGTGTGGCTTTTTTCCTTGATGTACAATGGATTGAACGGTTACTACTTATAAGTTCAGTGGTATTAATAGCTATTGTTGAATTATTAAATAGTGCGATTGAAGCAGTGGTTGATAGAATTGGTACAGAATTACATGAACTTTCTGGTAAGGCAAAAGATATGGGCTCAGCGGCTGTTTTTATTTCAATTTGGTTAGCTATTTTTATTTGGGCAATTGTGATCAGTAATCATTATTTCGTGAGCTAGTTATAAAAAATAGGGTTTTACACATTTTTCAGTTTAAAATCTTGATATAACTGTATATACTTACAGTGACAATGTGCGAATGCAAATAAATAGGGGGCGAAATGAAAGAATTAACGTTGAGGCAGCAGCAGGTCTATGATCTGGTGCGTGAACACATTTCGCAAACGGGTATGCCTCCCACACGCGCTGAAATTGCAACAAGTTTAGGTTTTCGTTCACCAAATGCAGCAGAGGAACATTTAAAGGCTTTGGCACGTAAAGGCGTGATCGAAATTGTTTCCGGTGCTTCTCGCGGTATCCGGCTACTACAAGAAGAAAATGAGGATGAATGGTTACCACTTATTGGTCGGGTGGCGGCAGGAGAACCATTACTTGCCCAAGAACATATCGAAAGCCATTATCGGATTGATGCTACTATTTTTAGACCTAGTGCTGATTTTTTATTGCGTGTTAATGGTATGTCCATGAAAAATATCGGAATTATGGATGGTGATTTACTTGCTGTACACAAAACACAACAGGTACATAATGGGCAAATTGTTGTTGCACGTATTGATGATGAAGTGACGGTTAAACGTTTCAAGCAAGCGGGTAGTAAAGTTGAATTAATTGCTGAAAATCCTGAATTTGAGCCAATTATTGTGGATTTGCGGACACAAAACTTAACTATTGAAGGACTCGCTGTTGGTATTATTCGTAGTAGTGATTCATTTTAGTCAAATTTTTAGTCATTTTATATCTAATTAATTTTTTAAGTTAATTCAGTTTAATTTATTGAAAAAAATATTATTATTTTCTAGTTTGTTTGATTTATAACTAATAAGTATTAAGTAAGATATTTTAAATTTTTATTGATTTTTTAATAAAGGCCGATTGTTCATACGCCTGGCCTTTGTATCTCTATTTAACCTTAATAATGCATAGTTTTAACAGGATTTTTTCTCGATTTTGTAGCAAGGCGAGCATAGTCCATGGCTTTCAACAACGGTATGAGATAACTGAAAACCAGTCTGTTTGGCTAATTTTATAATAGCGGTTTCTACTGTTTGACCATTACTTTCGGCGACACTGCCGCAACTGTCACAAATTAACATAACTGAAGTATGTTTAGGATCCTCAAAATGATGACAAATAACATAACTATTTGTTGATTCTATTTTGTGAATAAATCCTTGTTCTAAGAGAAATTCTAGGCCACGATATATGGTTGGTGGTTTAGCTTGAGGTTCAGAAATTCTAAGTAGGTCAAGCAAATCATAAGCACTAATAGCACAAGGTTGAGCTGCTACAAGGCGCAATACCTCTTCTCTTTGTGGCGTTAAACGTACGTTACGCGCTTGGCATATTTTCTTAGCTTGGGACAGTATTTTTTCCTGATCTTGCTTTGTCATGAATTATCCTAAGGTGAAGATCATTATAATAATGATATTATCATATTTATACTTTTTGATATCTACCATAGTTCTAAAATAAATAATATCTTTTACTATTTTCTAATAATGTTTTTTTATTTTCTATTGTTATAAATAGATACTAAATTGGAAAATAGCACATATAGTCAATCGTAATTAAAATGATTAATTTCAACGAGCTAACGGAACTAATATTAATTATTGCTGGTTATATTAAGAGCTATAAAACCGATAACGAGTTTTACTTGTGCTCAGATCCGCCTCTTTACTGAGATTCCTATCACAAATCTATTATATTATTTTTTTATAACTGATAATTATCAGTAAGATTTTATATATTGCCTGATTTTTAACGGAGTTTTTAATGAGTGATACCAAAAAAATACACCATGTTTTTATACTGATGGGGGTATCTGGTAGTGGTAAATCTGCAGTTGCGAGTGGGATCGCTCAGAAAACAGGAGCTGCGTTTTTAGATGGTGATTTTTTGCATCCACGTGCCAATATTGAAAAGATGTCGGCTGGCCATGCTTTGAATGATTCTGATCGACTGCCTTGGCTTAAAGCATTGAATGATGCTATTTTTGCTATGCAAAGAACAAATAGTGTTTCTTTAATTGTTTGTTCCGCTTTGAAAAAAAAATATCGAGATATTTTAAGAGATGGAAATCAACATCTGTCATTCCTTTATCTTGAAGGAGACTTTAAGTTAATAGAAGGCCGATTAAAAAAGCGTAAAAATCATTTTTTCAAACCAAATATGTTGGTCTCGCAGTTTGACACTTTGGAAGTACCCAGTAATGATGAAAAAGATGTGTATGTCATCGATATTAAGCCACCATTAATTGAGGTTATTGATAATACAGTAAAATTAATTGATGAAATTATTACTAAGGAAAATAGATGAACACGCCTATTCCTGAAACATTCAATATGCTGATATTGACCTTGACTGCAGCAGGTGCAGTCTTTTTATTGTTGTTTCTGGTTATGTATGCAAGATTACACGCTTTCATTGCATTGATGGTAGTTTCTATTTTAGCGGGACTGTTTTCTGGCATGCCGGTTAAAAAAATTATAGAAACAATGCAAGAAGGTATGGCAGGAACATTAGGATTCTTAGCAATTGTTGTGGCATTGGGCGCCATGTTTGGACGAATACTCCATGAAACGGGCGCATTAGAGCAAATTGCGATAAAATTAATAACTTGTTTTGGTGAAAAGCGGACTAATTTAGCTATAGGTATTACAGGATTAATTTGTGCATTGCCACTTTTTTTTGATGTCGCCATAGTATTATTAATTGGTATTGTTTTTACCATTACTAACCGTTTAGGCGGGAATGTTGTTAAAACAGCTATCCCGCTCTTTGCTGGAGTAGCTGCTGCTGCTGCATTTTTACTTCCGGGCCCAACGCCAATGTTGGTTGCATCTCAGATGAATGCTGATTTTGGTTGGATGATTTTAATTGGCATATGTGCAGCGATCCCTGCAATGCTTATCGCTGGCCCATTATTTGGTAATTTTATTAGCCAACATGTTTTTATTGCGTTACCTGAAAATTATCAAGGTAATAAGAGCAAAAAAGGAAAAATGCCAAGTTTTACATTCAGCTTATTAATCGTACTATTTCCTTTAGCGTTGGTAGGATTGAAAACATTAAGTAATTATTTTTTGGTAAAAGATTCTGTTGCAGAGCAATGGTTAGAGTTTATTGGCCACCCATTTATAGCATTGCTGTTAGCTTGTCTATTTGCTATCTATGGTTTAGGGTTTCGCTATGGTATGAATAGAGAAAAAGTGATGGAAATCTGCTCCGCAGCGATCCAACCGGCAGGAATTATTTTACTCATAACAGGCGCTGGAGGCGTTTTTAAGCAAGTTTTAGTAAATTCAGGTGTTGGGCCAGTATTAGGTAATGCGTTAATGAATACTGGTTTACCAATCGCATTGGCTTGTTTTGTCTTAGCGGCTGCTGTACGTATTATTCAAGGCTCAGCGACGGTAGCTTGTTTAACAACTATTGGGCTTATATTGCCGGTTATCAGTGAGTTAGGTTATTCTGGCGCTCAATTAGCTGCTTTGGCAGTTTGTATTTCTGGCGGATCAATTGTACTAAGCCACGTAAATGACTCTGGGTTTTGGTTATTTAGTAAATTTACTGGTGCTAGCGAGGGCCAAACATTAAAAACTTGGACTTTAATGGAAACCATTCTAGGGACAGTTGGTGCGATTATAGGGATGCTATTTTTTGTTTTTCTTTGATGCTAGCGAATAAACCGAATTTTAAATGATGCTATTCTGTTAGGGATCAGTGTGTTTATATTAAAAAAATAATAAAATCCATACATTTATTATGTATGGATTTTATTTTTAGTAATTATTACAGCAAAGTCGATCAAATATGTTTTGGCATATTCTGTTGAACTTGGGTGATTAATTCTTCGTTACTAGAGAACATCTGTTGTAAATAACGATTATATTCTCTTCCAAGTTGTGAGTAGTTTTTCAGATGATCAATTAATACACTAGTATTTAATGAATTCTGAGTTCTACGCTGCTGTGCGCGTGAATTGCGTAATAATTGATAGGCATTATTAGTATTCAAATTCTTTAAGTATGCATAGACAGATGCATCGACAGATGAATATACCGCATAGCCTTTGATGGTACCTTTGCTATAGGTACACTTACGACCGCATTTCATGCCAAACAAGTTATTATTTTTCTGTGCTAAGCCAGAAGCTCCCCAACCTGATTCTGTTGCTGCTTGGGTAACAACAAAATGGGTAGGAATAATATCTACACGACTTAGCAGATTGTTCCAGTTTAAGCTAGCAGGGGAACTGCATTGTATATTATAACTGGTACAAATCTGATTTAGTCGTTGTTTATCGGCTGCATTCCAATTTTTATTGTAACGCTTGGATAATAACCACTGACGATCTTTCATGATCTTGTAGTTGTATTTTTCAATTATTGGGACAATTGCTTTTAAAAACGCTTTCTTGCGAGCTGCTCCTGATGGGTATTTGCGCATATCAGGCAGACGAGTTAGTTCTTTTGTCTGCACAGGTTTGTAATAATACTCATTTAGAGACAAACTCGTACTGGTTGATGAATAACTAAAACTAGTTGATAACAATAACATCAAGAAAGCGAAGACGGCGTTAGTCCTCATCGTTCGAGAGGGCATGGCGCTTCTCCTCGTTTCAAGTTGAACAAAAATTGCACAAATCCTAGCAGATAAATTTAACAAGTGCTACTCATTATTAGCCATATATTAGTTATATTTTAGTTTTAATTTGTTATTTTTAATGAAAAATAATATTATTTTTATTTTACAATAAGTTGCATTTTTTAATATATAAAAAAGTTAAATTTAATTAATTAATTAGTGAACTACTCTATTTTTAGCATAAATTAATCATTTTATTGCTGCTTTAGCGCTAAATTATCGCGAATTTCAGTAAATTTCGCTATTTGTGAAAAGTCTTCACGCGTCCAGTAACCATTTTTAGCGGGTAACACAGTAGAATATTTTGTTGGCCACAGTTGTAGTTGCGCAAATTGGGATAAATTATAATGTTTATAATTCTGAGGAAGTGACAGTTTGTGTCCGTGTTGGATATTTTTAGGTGGCATGACTGGCATACGTGTACTACTGGTTTCATAGTCTCGTTTTAGCAACAGAAATTTTTCAGGTACATGCATTTTGCTATTCCACCATAGATTATCTTCCTGATCGAACATTTGTTGGGTTTCTTTTTTAGTGTAAGCACCTAATTCTTTTAGTGCTAATGGTAATATTTTAGCCATAGCAGTACTAGATTGTGATACTGAACTTGCTTGACCTTGTAAAATTAGTGTCAGGGCAAGACGAGCGCCTAACAAGTTGGAATAGAGATCTTCAGGTGAAAAAGCGGAAATGCATTCAGAAAAACCAGGTACAGATTCATAGCCATAACTTTGAGCAATTTCATGCCAGGCAGCTAATTCAAATGCTAACTCAGCCGCGAGGTAAGCACTTAGTGTATAACGTTCAAGATAGGAAGTTGATGGTTTGGTGGCAAAAAGTTGTATTTTGCGGGTAGCTAATTCATCATCCAGTTGTATTTGATAATTTTCTCCCAGATGAGCAAAAATTTCAGTAAAAAGATATAGGGTATAATCTGCAGTATCTTTTACATGGGCAATGTCAATAAACCCTCCTTTTTCTGTATAAAGAATGCCTAATTTTTCTTTACTAAGTCCGCTAAGGGCTGTTAATGTCCCCCAAAAGCTATCATTATAATGATGTTCACCTAGTTTGTTTGCTTCAACAATATTTTCAATTCGATAAAAAGGGATTGGTATTTGCCAAAGTTTAACTTTGAGATTATAACCAAAAGCACAACAAGGTCTTAAGCCTTGCGGTGGTGTTATTGATTGCATAACAGGCCAAACCCTGTGTGCTTCTTCGTGAGTTTCTGTTTTGAGTACTGGCTGTATGGTTATTGAAGTTGTTGCGTTTTCTTTACAACCGATTAAGAAAATGCAAAGGCAGATAATCTGAACAAATAATTTCAAATTCAACCTCCAATCTTTCACATACAGCAATCTGTACTGTTTAACTGAATTATCTTTTTTAAAGATTGATGGTATAAGCCAGAAGTACATAAATCAATCAACTTAATGAGTAATATTATTTTATTTAAAAACGAAATTCGCCCGAGATATAAAAACTATTGCGATTATTAAATCCCACCTCAGTTAAAATATTAAAGTGACGAGTAATTTCGATTCTAGCACCCATCGTACTATTCCATTTGTGCGCAAGATGTTGTTTAACATCAAATTTCATATTAGGATCATCAAGCAATTTAACTAATCCGGCGAATTCTTCAGGTAAATTCAGATTACTAATATTGCCTTTAAAGCGTTGAGTTATATCCTGATACATAGCACCTACCCATACATGTACTTTGGTATTGCCTTGTCCTGATAATAAAGGCTGAAAAGTAAACTCGTAGCCGATGCGCGGCGTAATAACTAACGCACTTATATCCCCATCTAAAATATCAAGGTTAGTACGCGTATAATTAGCATCTAAAGTAGCAAAGAATTGCTTGTAGCCACCAGCTAGAACCACGCCACCACCGTAGGTTTTCCCTTCAAAATCTAATACGAAAGGCATATTTCGTGCAAAATCTAGTTCTGCATCCCCCAAATAAACGCCAGCCAATTTGGTTTTCGAGGAACCTTTGGTTTTGCCATAAACGCCATATATATTTAAAAAAGGTAATACCCAAGTATCTAATTTTAACATATGCGATTCATTTTTCTCGCGGGTATGGCCGGCATTTATTGTTATTAAATCAGAAAATCCTGGGTATTTTGGTGAGATAAAATTAATTTTATCTACGACTACGTCCTGCCGTAGGTTCATATAGCCATAACCAATACCAAATGGTTCAGGTAGATCATAACCACGAGCTCGTGCTTCATTACCCCAAATTGGCAAAATACGAGACTCGCTCTGTACCGCTGGCCGGGATAGATCATCATCGCGTTGCTGCTGATAAGAGGACTCATTGACTGTGATTGATAATAATGGTCGCTCTTGTGCGAAACTCGAGTATGGCAGAGTAAAAGTCATTATTAGTAACAATAATTTATAAAGGCGAATAGATTTCATTGATTAAAGACACCATTTGATATGTAAAATGTTTGAAAAGTAGAGTAAGCAAACGGGAATAGCTGATTTTGGTTAAGGGAGTGACGCAGCTATATTATTATTTATTAAATATTTTTTTGTTAGTCGCATTGCATATCCTATAAAATTGTAGAAATATAAATTATTGTCTAATTTTTTAATTATGGTCAGTTTTTGTAGTTAAAAGCATTCAGATTATATTTTCAATATAGAAAATCAAATTATTCTATTTTTTCATAAAAATCCTATAAATTTTTTTATGAAAATATAACTCTGATTGAGAGGCTATAGTCATATCAAAATTAACTTGTATTTAGGATTATCTATTTTTTAAATTTTAATTAACTAAAACATATAAAACTTGTTTAAATGTGCCATGATAATGTGAACGAATTGTATAGTAATTTGCTTCATCAAGTGATTGTAGTAGAAATTGGATTTTTTAGTGCTTAATATGTAAATATTTTTAAAATTATTTGAATAAATATTTTTTAAAAGCTTTTTGGTTAGCTTAATCGTAACCAATTTTTTGAATTGATTAAATAAATAAGAGCAACGACTGGTGTCACAAATTTCTCATCGATTGCTTAATTAGTTATCTATTTGATAATTACTATGGTTATTTTTGTTAATGGCGGATTTTTTAAATATAGGATGTTTTTAACTTATCTAATATTGAGTGTTTTATCTGACTTTTTTATAGTAAAAATATTATTGATTTAGTACTGTTTACTATAAGAATAATAGTTTTTTATTGAATGAAAAGCTTTTTTCTTATTTTGAATTATTTTATTTATATTATTGTTAATTGATTTGGCTAATTTCGGATATTGAAAGTAAATGTGGCAATTGTTGACTAGAATAAATAGCTTGATTTATTTTGAACTATGGTTTTTTGCTAATATTTTTAAAAAGATAGATACTCTTTGAACTTATAATATCAAAGAGTATAAATCAAAATTTAAACTGTTAAATGGAACGCAAAACAATAATACCTGGCCGTGAGCGAATATAATCAAGTAGAGGTGTATCAACAACTTTCATATTTTTTGCAAGTGATGATGCATTGCGATAAAAAATTTGCTCTCCTTTTTTAATAACCATGCCGACATGAGAAACATCTAAGCCATCCAGCTTTGAATAAATTCCTATGTAATCTCCGGTTTTTAATTTTTGTAATGTATGTGAGTTTACTTTGTCTGATGGAATATAATTAATTTTACGCTCGATGATATTTAAATCAGGAATAAATTTGCTACCATCAGACTTAAGATTAAGATGTTTAGTTACGGTAATATAGTCATCACTTATTTTATTTGTAATATCATTGGCATTTTGTGGAGAATTAGCAAACCAATCAGAGAAGAAATGCTTTCTTTTTAAGTAACTAACATTGCTATCTGTATAGCGTGTTTTTTTCAGATTTTGTAAAAATGTTTGTTTGTTGGTTGAATGACTAATTGCTTGTATATAATCCAGTAAAGTAAAACAATCAACGCCATTGAAATTGACAACTAAATCTTCCGGTATAGTTGGTGAACCGACAAGTGTATTGGCTTTATAAGGTGTATTTAGGAAAGAAGCTGATATTTCATTTAATAGATCGCTTCTTTCAGCATATTGATTAGGAATAACTTTAGTCGAGATTATTTTATCTAATTTTTGTTCCGTTTTTTTATCAATTTCTATGTTATAGGCTACAACGTGACTAGATGAGATAAAAGTTAAGAACATAATTATATATTTGAGCATAAAAATCTCCTTATTGCCATACGATGGATCACAGATGATATCAGATTTTTATAAAATTGATAAAAATATGTTTTATTCAACTAATAATTTTTAGTTTTATTATATAACTTTATGATATAAAAAATAATGAAATGATATAAAATTTTATTTATACAAAATTAATTAACAATATGATTTTTTTGAAATAATATTTTTTCTATAACCAATCTTTAATGGCTTTATATTGTGAGTTATTTTATGCAAATATTTATTTTCATTATTGTTATTTGATTAAAAGAGATGAAAGTAATAAATGGTATTAATTTTAAAAATGTTGATTATTTGCAATAGATAGGATTGAGTTTGAATTTATCTATGATTTTATATTATTATATTGATTTTTTATAGTTAATAGTTCATTTTATAAAGTTTAAGAAGGTTAGAGAAATGATTTTTATATTAATTTAATGAATGATGATGTAATTGTTATTTATATAATGTGATGATTGTGTAATTAATAGCATCTGGATAGTTATTAATGTAGTTTTGCTATAGTATTATTAAACCATTGAATGGTAGTTTAATAGATAACTCATTGGAAAAGTCACGATTAGTGAGTATAAGTGACAATATTACAGATTAAGTATTGTTAATGTAAGTTTATTAATGAGTTATTAAATGTTAAGAATCTAGCAATACTAAAAGTTAAAAATTTTATTATGATAAGATAACTGCCTATTAAATATCATGTTTTTATATTGTTAGTTGTTTATTGAAAATCATTAAATAAAATTTTCTATTAGAACATTGACAATAGAATAACTATCAATGCTATTAAGGTTAATCATTTATTAAGTTGAGGGGTGGTAAATGGTCGTTGATTTTTCTATATTAAGAAGAGTAAATAATAACGTTATTCATTATTTAGACGAAGTCTTGTTTACTAGTCACAATTTTTATTTCTATACAAGGATAATGTATGAGTTTCAATATAAATATAGGTAAAATGATTAAATTTAAACGAAAAGAAAAAGGATTTTCTGGAGAATTATTAGCTGAAAAAATTGGCGTTAGTCAACAACAGCTCTCACGTTATGAACGTGGGGTCAATGATATTAAAGTAAATACATTATATTCAATTACTCAAGCATTAAATATACCAATAGATTCATTTTTTGCAGAATTAATAGAAAACGAATCAAAAATGAAGCAGAAGAATGCACAATTTGATGAATTTTCATTGTTAGCAGAAAGTGTTATTTTAGAATAATCAAATATAGATTATATTGAGCTTTGTATTTTTATTGTAAATATTTAAGATATTTTATTTTTTAAATTACGATGTTTTTATAAATTAATTTTTAGAATAGTCAATGATTTCAATATTTAATAATATCAATTTTGTTATAATACTATATTTAATAACTTTATATTAATTTAAATATTCATATTATTAATCATATCAAATTAAACAATATAAAATTTTGCCAAAGTTGAGTATTCTATTCAATAACTTTGTACTACATAAATTGTTTTATTGTATTTTGACAATAACTCAACATAAACATAATAAATTCAATTTGTATACTAACAATTATAAAATATATTTTTTGCTATATTTATTTCAATCAAACTTTTAAAATAAAATAATCATGAGATATAAATTTTGAGTTATTAAATTTTTATACATATAGAATAAAATTATTTTAGTTATAGTAATATCCAGCTAATAAAGATAAAAAATAATACTACTATTAACAGTTGATTATAATAATATAATACTGTGATTTAAAAGCAAATTGTACAATTTATTGTTATATATGATATTTTTAGGTAATTGTTAGATAGCACTTTCGTTACTAGTATAAATAAGATATCTTAGTCCACAGTTATAATAAGAATAATGTTAATAAGTAATAAGGTTCCTAATAGGATAAAATTTTTATTCTTTTTTATTGTTGTGATGATTTATTTTTTGTATCAATATAATGAATAGATAATTAATTTTTTTGAAACATAGTTAAAGCGACTCTTATTATTCTAATAATATATCTTATTATTATAAGAAGATATTAATTTATTTTTTTAATAATTTAATAGTATTTTTATTATGTTTAAATTTTTATTTATAGATATATAACGTTCAGTAATTTTAATTTAAAAAAATATGAGTTAATAGATTAAATTTTAATGTAATGATTGATTTGAAATGTATAATTTAATTTATATATTGTGATGAATTTATTTATGATTATTCATAATTTTATTTAAAAAAGGAAAACACATATGAGGATCATATTATTAATTAATTTTATTATCTGTAATTTTTATTATATGAATCTAGCCTTTGCGAAATGTAACGCTGTTGCAGGACTACTAACAATAAGTGGAAGAGATATTGTTGTAAAAAATGAAACCCCTGTTTCTACACTATTAGATACTTTTTCATTAGGTTCTTTTCAAACATATCGTTGTGATGATAATAATACAGCAAATATGCGAACAGGTGGAAGGGCTTATGGTGATTTTGCTACTTATATAGATGGAATCAGAGTATACAAGACTAATATTGAAGGTATTGGTTATTCATTTGGTGTTCAATCGATGTGTGGTGATTTATCATTTCCTACTGAAGGTTGGAGGGAAGATTTAGATAATATAGCAACTTGTTGGAATGAAGATATTTGGAACCAGATAACACATAATTTTGAGGTCAGGATCTATAAAATAGGCCCTACTACAGGAAGTGGTATTGTTGAAAAGAAAAAAATTGGAGCCACAATTTTAGCGTTTAATAACCAAAATACATTGGCACATGAAAATTCAATTTTTTTAAATAATTTTAGAGTTGTGACGTTGAATACTAATGATAATAAGCCGGATAATAATGGCTCAATTGATAATAGTGCCGGCCAAGGCAATAATAACATTAATAATGGTTCGCTAGATAATAGCGGTGGCCAAAGTGGAACTAGTGGGCAGGAAGGTAATAATAGTGAGCAAGGCAATAATAATGGTTCGCTAGATAATAGCGGTGGTCAAAGTGGAACTAGTGGGCAGGAAGGTAATAGTAGTGAGCAAGACAATAATAATGGTTCGCTAGATAATAGCGGTGGTCAAAGTGGAACTAGTGGGCAGGAGGGCAATAGTAGTGAGCAAGGCAATAATAATGGTTCGCTAGATAATAGCGGTGGTGAAAGTGGAACTAGTGGGCAGGAAGGCAATACCAATAATAGTACTAATACCAATGAGAGTACTAATGCCAATGAGAGTACTAATACCAATGAGAGTACTAATGCCAATGAGAGTACTAATGCCAATGAAAGTACCAATGCTAATGAGAGTACTAATATAAATAGTAGTAGTAACACCAATAGTAGTAGTAATACCAATCGCAGTACCAACACCAATAGCAGTACTAACACTAATAACAGCACTAATACCAATAGAAGTAGTAATACCAATAGAAGCAGCAATGTAAATAAAAGTGGTAATAGTAATAATATTAGGTTTAACTATCAATATAGTCATTAAAAATAATATCACTCTTTGGTAAATATTTATTTATGAAAGATTACAATAATATTTTTATAAATATATAAAATATATAGGTAGGGTGGGTCGATTGATTTAGCTCTACCTTTATTGAATATATTTGAAGAAAGCATTAATTTAGTCGAATGTATAATTAAATGATATTTTTAATACTCCTGAGTTTTATTTGTAAATTGTTTTAAATTTATCTACTTTGATAAACCCTAATTTAATAAAATTATTAATTAAAAATTGAGTTGTATGGTAATGTTTTTATTTTAAATATTAATTATTATAACTCTATTTTAATGAAAGGAAAATTTATGAGGATTATATTGATAATTATTTTTATTATTTCTAGTTTTTGTTATACAACTTTTGCTTTAGCTCATTTTAATGATTTTTTTAGTTTTAATCGCTTAATGAGTTTTGGTATTTGCGATGCTATTAGTGGACCGCTGACAATAAATGGAAAAGATATTACTGTTCAAAATGATACACCTATTGGTACTTTGTTAGCCACCTTCACATCAAGTTCATTTAAGACTTATCGTTGTGATAATAATACTAAAAATATGATTAGCGGTGGCAAACTTTATGGTAAATTTGCGACCCTAATAAAAGGTATCAGGGTATATGAGACAAATATCGCAGGAATTGGTTATACACTTGGTGTTCAAACAATGTGTCCAGATATAGTTTTTCCAACTAAAGGTTGGAGAGATAATGTAGATAATATCGATGTTTGTTGGTCAAATAAGGTTTGGAATCAGATAACTCATAATTTTGAGGTCAGGATCTATAAAATAGGTGCTACAGCAAATGGAATTGTTGAAAAAAAACAAATTGGCGCAACTATTTTGGCATACAAAGATACCAGCATCTGGGCTGAGGAAAATCCAGTATTTTTAAATAGTTTTAGAGTAACAACAATAGATAATAGTAATAAGCCAAATGACAATAAAATAAATGATAATAAATCAAATGATAATAAGCTAAGTGGCAATATTCAACATCATCATCAACACTATCATAGACATTATCACCAACATAATTGGCCTAATAATAACAATATAGATATTAATAAAAATATGAACAACAATGCCAATAATAACATCAATAATAACATCAATAATAACGCCAATAATAATGCTAATAACAACACCAATAATAATGCCAATAATAACACTAATAATAACGTCAATGATAACAACAATAACAACACTAATAATAATGAAAATAATAACGCAAATAATAACGCTAATGAAAGTGACAATAATGATTTGTAATTTTGAATAACAATATTTTCTGGTATAATTGATTAAATTTTTTAAATATCTAGATAAAAGATTTTTATTAATGTTTAGATAAAATTATATTTTATCTCTAGTGGCAATAAATATACAGATAAAAAAAAATTAACTAATGTTATTAATATTATTTTTTAATAAAATTTTAATTACTAAATCGATTTTTATAAAAACTCTATTTTAGTAAATTTATTTATAAATGTTAAAGATTAAACACGCAAATCTACCCTAATAAAAGAGGTGCTTATGAGAAATATGTTATGGATCCTTTTGGCTGTATCTAGTTTAAGTTATAGTGCTTTATCTTTTGCTGGATGTATTGCTGTTGGGGGGCCATTAACAATAAATGGCAGAGATATTATTGTACATGATGATACTCCTATCGGTTCTTTATTAGACACTTTTACCATCGGTTTACTACAAACTTATCATTGTGATGACAATAATACCAAAAATATGACTACCGGAGGAAAGTTGTATGGTGAATTTTCAACGACTATAGATGGTATTAGGGTGTATAAAACCAATGTTGCAGGGATTGGTTATTCGCTTGGCGTTCAAACAATGTGTCGTGGTGGTATGATCTTTCCATCTAAAGGTTGGCGAGATAATATAGATAATATTGCTGTTTGTTGGTTTAGCCATACCTGGAACCAGATAACCCATAATTTTAAGGTCAGGATCTATAAAATAGGGCCGACGGCAAGTGGAACTGTAACCAAGAAACAAATTGGTGCCACTATTTTGTCATATAATAACCATAATAATTGGGCTGAGGAAAATCCGGTATTTTTAAATGCTTTTAACGTTGCAACAACAGGTAATAATAGTAACCAGGATAACAACAATAATAGTAATCAACATAATAACAACAATATTGATAAAGATAATCATCATAATCATATTTGGCCTAATAATGGAAATAATGGCATGAGTCATAATACTAATAATAATAATTTTTAATCTGAAATAAAGGTTATTAACCTACATATAACCGAAAGTTATTTAGTTATAGGGATTTGTTTTTTTAATGTTTATCTACATTATTAAATAAAATCTTTTATATTGAAATGTAAACAGAACTAAAGGTAATTTATTATCAATAATGATAATGCTGCATATATCAAATCAATAAAATGAAATAAAAAAGCTATTTTTATTAAATAATATCTTGTTGTAAGTTATTTATAATTTATAGCAAGTCATGAAATTTAATATTTTTTAATGGCAGTTCAATTAATAAATTAATTTATATAATTATCTCTATCTATTCATTTTATAAGTAAATCTATTTATAACTTTAAATAATTTTCTTTTGAAATCTATTTTAATAAGGAACATGTTTATGAAAAATTTATCTTTGATTATGCTACTTACTTATAGTTTTGGTTATACCACATCGGTTTTTGCTCAATGTATTGAGATTGGTGGACAGATAAAGGTCAATGGGAGAGATATTATTGTGACCGATGATATGCCTGTAGGTACATTATTAGATACGTTCACAACCGATTTAATTAAAACTTATCAGTGTTCTAACGTAAAAAATATGACTACTGGTGGAAGAGCATATGGTGAATTCGCTACAGATATTGATGGTGTGAGAGTATATAAGACAAACATTGCCGGGATTGGTTATGCATTAGGTATTAATTCAATGTGTGGAAAAATGCTTTTTCCGTCAAAGGGCTGGATTAATAATTTAGATGCTACGTCTACTTGCTGGACTAGTGGACGCTGGGATCCGATAACACACAAATTTGCTGTAAGAATTTATAAAATAGGCCCGACAGGCAGTGGCGATGTGGCTATGAGAAGAGTTGGAGCAAGCAATCTTTTTTATGATGATACAAAAAGTTGGGCAAAAGAAAATTCGGTTTTTTTAAATTCTTTTAAGGTTACAACCTTAGGCGGTGATGGTAACGGGCAGGGTAATAACAATGGTGGAGGCCAAATTAATAATGGCGGTGGGCAAGGTAATAACAATGGCGGTGGGCAAGGTAATAATAACTGGGATGGGCAGCATAATAGAGATAGAGGTAGCCAGGGTAATAACAATGGAGGTGAACAGGGTGGTAACTAGAATAATAATAACTCCGTTTGGCCTAATGGTGATGTAAATAACAACTCTGTTTGGCCTAATGGTAATGTAAATCATAATATAAATAATAACTTGGATAGAAATGTTCACTATTAAAAAGCTAATAGTTGAAATTATTCGTTTATTTGTTTAGGAATTTTTATATTTCAGATGGTGATTTTTTCTTATAGGTAGAATTTATTGTGATAATTCTACCTAAATTATACCTAATACCTATTGTAAACTAATAAGTAGATTTAATAATTTTAAAGTTATCTGAAATTTTATTGTATTGACTATTTTACATAATGCTTGTGTTAAAGTATGTGAGCAATTTTATTTAGGTTAGCCATTTAAAATATTAAAAATAAAGTTACTACATTGAACTATTACTTACAGTGATAATTATAATTCAGTCTTACTTTAAATAAGAAAATATTAATTAGCATTTTGTGCTGTTTATAAAAAGTAACAAAATGTATTTTTTGATTAGAATATATTTTTTATATTGAATTAGTCAAAAAATAATAAATATTGATTAATATAAAATTACAGATAATTCTGATAGTTATCATTTTTTTATTTTTCTATTAATAATATCAAAAAGTTATACTGTTATTATAGTTAACTTATTGAATAAATTATTGATTTTTCTTATTTAATATATGATTTTAATGGTATTTTTCTACTGGCGAAAAAGATTTTATGCATTAGTGAAAAAGCAAAATTTTTCTTATATATTAAATTGTTATGACCAATTACCGTGTATAGAATAAAAATATTTTGCTAATTTTAATGAGTATTTTGTTATTTATAAGTGAAATTTCGCAAAATATATGTGTAATAAACTAAATCCATTAATTTTGTTGGGTTTTATTGTTGGTGTTAAATAGTTTTGTGGGATTTAATATTAATATCAATGAATAAAATAAACATTTATTTCTTTTTTATTCATTATGATTGATATTGATGACTGAAAATTGCATAATTAAAGAAACTTACAGATAGTGATTTAATATTCATTAACTGTAAGTATTTTTTTATCGATGAATTTATTTAAAGCGATATTTATCTAAACCCTTATAATAGCAAATACAAAATAAGTTATTTATTTATAGTTACTGTGTTTTCACCTATTAATTTATTCTTATTTAATAAAATTAAATATTACCGTTAAGAAATTATTTCATAACGCTATCTTTTATTTTTATAAATAATAATAGATTGATGTTGTATTAATAACATTGAGGTATTTATGAAATTCCCATTAGTACTGTTAGTTATTAGTGTTATGCCTGTTGCTGCTAATGCTGCTCCGACAATCACTTTCCAGGGAGAGGTAAGTGCACAAACATGTGAAACCGAAGTTAATAAAGAGACTAATTCAATAGTTCTTTTACCTAACGTTTCTGTTACTCAGCTATCTACCGCAGGTAGCACTGCTGGCTTAACACCATTTACAGTGATAATAAAAAATTGTACTGCACCCACTAGTGGTAATATTGATATTAAAACAAAATTTTTAGGGCACAATGTAACCACTGCGGGTAATTTAGCTAATTTGGTAACTTCTGCTGATAATGGGGCAGAAAATGTCGCAATTCAGATTACTACCAATGAAAGTGGAACAACTCCAGTGGTATTAAATGGTGAGACTAGTGTTCCAGGTTTAGTTCTTAAAAAAGATGAAACTACAGCTTCTCATACATTTGGGGTGCAATATATTTCTGAAAATGGTAACGCAAAGGCCGGTCAGGTAAAAGCGATGGTCGAATATACAGTGGGTTATTTATAATTTCTGCTGATCATTTTATTTTAAGCTGAAAATAGCAATATTTTCAGCAATAATTGATTTTAGAGAAATTATTAATTACTAAATATTTATTAAATATAATTTTGTTACAGATATTTATTGACTATAAAGTAATGATTATTTGGATTTTAAAATGAGTAATATATTAACTTCATTTATTGCTATTATCACATTGTTTTTTACTAGTTTAATGTCTTATGGCCATGCTAATGTGGTAATGACAGGAACACGTATTATTTATTATGAAGGAATGAAAGATAAAACGATACAATTATCTAATAATGATAATCATCCGAATGTTATTCAAGTTTGGTTGGAGAATAGTAATAAGAATTCAAGCAAAGAAATGACAGAGATGCCTTTTATTGTTAATCCGCAAATTTTTCGGATAGAAGCTAAATCAGGACAAATAATACGATTAATGTCTGTAGATGATAAACTTCCTAAAGATAGGGAGTCCCTTTTCTATTTTAATTTTAGTCAGGTTCCAGCTTTTAATGAGCAACAGCATCAGGCTAATAAATTAGTATTATTATTTAATACACGAATAAAAATTTTTTATCGGCCTAAAAACTTGTCAGATGATATAAATCAACTGGCGGATAAACTGATATTTAAACAGAGTAATGAGCAAATAGTTGTTGAAAACCCTACTGGGTATTATGCCGTTGTTCATTCTGCGACATTAATTGCTAATGGCCAGTCATTTAAATTAGCGGATTCTATTATGTTATCACCTAAATCAACGACACGATGGAAATTACCGCGGGCTATTAACCGTAACGCAAAAAATATTATACGCCTTACTCTATTGAACGATTATGGTGTTGATGTTGTTACTGAATTACCTTTATTTGCTTAATAATAACCAAAGATAAATATATTTTATTTTGCTATTTTTATTTGTTAGTAGGAAATTAAGTATGTACTGCCCTATTGGATTACTAATGATTTATAAGTCTATGTTAATAGGGCGAATGGTATTTTGTCATTTCCGGCCGACAAAATATGTATTATTATTAACTTTTGTTCCTACTTTAGTCTATTCAACAAATGAGACTTATACTTTTGATCCAACTTTATTTCGTGGTGGGGTAGTAAGCCCGACAATGTTAGCTCAATTTAATCAGGCTAATTCAATTATTCCTGGTAAATATAAAGTTGACATTTATATTAATAATCATTTTTTTCAATCTAAAGAAATAACTTTTGTTAAAAATAAAAATCACACAGTTGGCCCATGTTTTAATTTAGCGACGATCAAGCAAGCTGGGATAATAGTAAAATTAACGGATAAAAAATCCGCTCAAAGTTGTATTTTTTTGCCGGAATATATTGCTGGTAGCCAGGTCAAATTAACTTTATCAGATTTACGACTGGACTTAACCATTCCTGACGATGGATTACAGAATATTCCAAGAGGTTATATTGATCCTAATTTATTAGATGCGGGTAATTCTATTTTTTTTCTTAACTATATTGGAAATTATTATCATATTAATAATGATAACAATGTTAAAGATCAAGATATTGCTTACCTCTCTTTAAATGGTGGTATGAATTTTGGTATATGGCAATATCGGCAACAATCCAATTACACATATTCGCGCCAGTCGGGCGCTAAATGGAGTAACATCCGTAGTTATTTGCAACGTCCTTTTCCCGCTATCGCAGGGATGCTGTCATTAGGTCAATTGGTTACCCAAGGAAAATTCTTTTCTGGTTTGAATTTTAATGGGCTAGCCCTTGCCAGTGATGAGCGGACTTTACCTGATTCCTTGCGTGGTTATGCGCCGGTTGTACAAGGAGTCGCTAATACAACGGCAACCGTTACTATTAAACAAAATGGTAATCAAATTTACCAAAAGACAGTTTCACCGGGTGCTTTCTCGATTACCGATCTCTACCCTACCAGTTATAACGGTGATCTTGATGTGGAAATTAGCGAGGCAGACGGTTCAGTCCGGCGTTTTAGTGTGCCATTTTAAGCGGTGCCTGAATCTCTACGTCCCGGTAGTTATCGCTATAATTTTTCTGTTGGCCGAACACGTAATATTGGCCAAGATTCGGTTTTTGCTGATGCTATTTATCAGTATGGCTTGAGTAATAGTTTCTCTGTTAGTTCAGGTTTGCGGGTTGCTGACAAATATCAGGCCATTATGTTAGGGGGTGTCTATGGTAGTCGATTTGGAGCCCTAGGGTTTAATACCACTTATTCTAATTCAGTTGTTCCTATCGATAATCAATCAGCTGATGGTTCTATACGCCTTCAGGGTTGGATGGCTAATCTGTCTTATAGCCGCACTTTTAATATAACTAATACTACAATTTCATTGGCTGGTTATCGTTATTCGACAGACGGTTATCGCGAACTTTCAGATGTTTTAGGCATCCGTGAAGCCGTTACTCGTGGCACAGCATGGAGTTCTTCAACTTATAGACAACTTAATCGGCTTGAACTGACCTTAAGTCAGCAATTAAATGAATTTGGTAATCTATTTCTTTCAGGCTCAATCCAAAATTATCGTGATAACCGTCCGCGCGATAGTCAGTTGCAATTAGGCTACAATAAAGCGTTTGATAATGGTTTAACAATGAATGTTGTTGTTGCTAGACAGCAGTTGGCCGAATCAAGTGGACATCTAGGCAAAGAAGAGACCTCCACCTCCGTTTCTTTCTCTTTTCCATTGGGTAGTCAATATTCTAGTTATACGCCGACAGTAAGTAGTAGTTATACCCATGGTGGAAATATTGGTGATCAATATCAGGTAATGTTGTCAGGAACGGCGAATGAACAACAAAACATAAATTATAGTGTTGGCGCCAGTTATGTAAGGCAGTATGACCAATCAACCGTTAATGGTAGCTTACAGAAACGTTTTTCTAATACTAATTTGAGTATTAATGCATCTAAGGGCAAAAACTATTGGCAGGCGGGCGCTAATGCTCAGGGCGCTTTAGCGCTTCATAGTGGTGGGATTACGTTTGGCCCTTATTTAGGAGACACCTTTGCTTTAGTTGAAGCTAAAGGCGCATCTGGTGCGGCTGTATTGAATGCACAAGGAACAGTAATTGATGACAATGGCTATGCATTAGTCCCATCTATAACGCCATATCGTTATAATAAGATTATTATCGATCCACAAGGAATGGCGGAAAATTTTGAATTAAATGAGAATGAAAAACAAGTGGCTTCTTATGCTGGCGCCGCGGTTAAAGTCATGTTTAAAACCCGTGCAGGTTATGCCTTATTGATTAAAGCACAGCTAACCGATCATTCTCTTTTACCGATTGGTACGGAAGTTTTTGACCAAGAAAATAATGTGATTGGTATGGTTGGTCAAAATAATCAAGTATATGTCAGAACGGAACAAGCTTCAGGTACGCTACTGTTAAAATGGGGAGAGGCGGCCTCTGAACGTTGTTATCTAGATTACTCGAGTACGGGTCATGTATTAGCTAAACAGCCTATAACGAAATTAACGGCTATGTGCGTGCAACGTTAACCCGCAAGTGGAGAGAGATAATGAAATATACTTCATATTGGTTAAGTACGTATTTATTAATCATAACCCTTTTTACTTTATCGTTCACTGTGAGCGCAAATTGTAGAATAACAGGTGTTTCTCAGACTGAGGATAATCGTTCAGCCCAGATGCTATTTGGTCGCGTTAATCTAACGGATACTTATTTTCAGCCAGTTGGTTCTTTAATGGCTTCTATTGTTGTTCCACTAACCGCTTATACTTTTGGTGGCGCGAATGCCTCTTCGGTATTATGGATCTGTGATGAGGCTGATCTGCCTCAGCTTTATTTTCTGGTAGCAACCAATGGTGATGATAGAGTCGGTGGATTTCATGAAACGGGTCTTATTGATGGATTGCCTGGTGTATATGCATCTTGGCTTGCTTACGTTGGTATAAAACAAACCATGGCTGGTGTTGTGGTGCAACGTAGTTGGAAAAGGGTTCCGCTTACAACTTATTTACTGGTTGAAGGAAGCCAACCAGGAAAAGGTAAAATACATATTCGATTACAAGATATCCCGCCAATGCAAGTGGAACTCTATCGTGTTAGTACAATTCCACCCAATAATGCGGCTTCAAATTATTTTGGTGGGTTAGGTAAAGGCGGATTAGGTTATGCCAGTGCAACAGGTACAAATTATCAATGTACTCAGCCTAATGCTTATATTCAATTTGTTGGACCGGGAATTATACATGACAATGAAGGCGAAGATTCCGCCTATAATTTTCGTTTTTGGGGAGTAGATAATGGTTTTGGCTATGGTTTGCGTCAGTCTATTACACTGAGTAACAATGCTACTTGTGTGGCTAGAAATGCGACACCATTAGTGCTTTTTCCAACTATTTCTAGCCAAGAGTTATTGGCAGGTGGTACCAGAGAAGCTGATATCTCTGTCCAAATCGAATGTAGTGATAATGTAAACTCAGGTACCAGCGGCGGGCAAACAGCAATTGGTATTCAGGTTTCACCAGGTGCTTATCGCGCCGCACAAGGTTTAAATTTAATTAATTCTCAAGGTGGTGTAATGGCTCTAGTTTCAGATAATTATGGCGTTGATCCTACATTAGCAACCGGGGTTGGTATTACATTACGTAGTAGCGTTACTCAACAACCGATGGTATTTGTCGCTCAACCCGGTATTACTGGTATGGGGCCAAGTGGAGAAAGTGCCGGTTGGTATCCTGTGCTTAGAGATGCTAAAAATTTGGGGCCTTCAATTTCTGGTTATACACATTACTTACACTCATACACAGCAGTATTGCAGCAATTGCCAGGTCAAGTTATTAAACCAGGAAAAATACATGCTACGGCATATGTATTGGTAAAAGTACAATGAAGCGATTAACCGTTGTTGTCGCATACTTATCACTATTCTGGTTGATAACAGCTAAAGCCGGGATCATGGCTAATATGACCCGAGTTATTTACCATCAGGGTGATAAAGAACGTTCGGTATTGTTAGCTAATACTAATAGTTATCCGGTTATTGTCCAAAACTGGGTTGATCACGGTGAAGCCGATCCACAAGCAGAAACACCTTTTGTGGTGCTTGCTTCGGTTTTTCATCTAGCAGCGCAAAAGATCCAAGCTATTAGGATTATTTATAATGGTGATCCTTTACCAGATGATAGAGAGTCAGTTTTTTGGTTAAATTTGTATGAAATACCACCTAATTTGCTTGATCAAGCGTTAAAGCAGGAAAATCCTAAAGTAAGCTTGGCAATGAATACCCAATTAAAATTGTTTTATCGCCCGACAAAACTAGCTGATTTTCCTGCAAAGTTAGCAGATAAAATCACCTTTAAACTGCTACAAAAGGGCCAAGAATGGGTATTGGTCTGCAAAAATCCATTACCTTTTCATATTTCTTTCTCACAAATCTTTTTTGAGAGTCCGCATAAGCGCTATTGGATTAAACAACAGATGGATATGATGATCCCGCCATTCTCAGAGCGTATATATCCATTTGAACAACCCATTTCTCAGCAGGCTGGACGGATAGTTTTTTCATATCTGAATGACGCAGGTTTTTCTGTTCGAGAAGTAACCACTTTTCAAACACCCTAGTTTGCTTGCCTATATTAATAATTAAAAGCTATCAGTCTGATCTGTATATGGGCAATAAGTTTTTATTTAACAAAAGAGCACCTAGTATTTGCTTGCTGTTGTTTGGGTATCATCGGCTGATTAGTTTGTTCCTGTTGCGGAACAATATAATTAAGGCCTAATATTTCACTGGTGTATCGGCGGATGTGATTAAGTAATGTTGGATTTTGTTCTAAATGTTGGCCATAGGATGGAATGATTTCATGTAATTTGGCATTCCACTGATTTTTGACTTTATCGGGAAATGCTCTTTCTAATAAATTTAACATAATATAAGGGGAGGTTGATGCGCCAGGTGAAGCACCAAGCAAACCAAAGACGGTCTTATCATTCGAGATAAAAGTTTCAGTACCAAACTGTAATGTAACGGGTTTGTTTTTGGCATTCTTTATGATTTGCACTCGTTGCCCAGCGATAACTAATTTCCAATCTTCTTTTTTGGCGTTAGGATAATATTCTAACAAAGACTGATAACGTTCTTCATCATTTAACATTAATTGACTGACTAAATATCTCACTAAATCTAAGTGTTTGATGCCAATAGCAATGATGGAAATTATATTACTGTCATTAGTAGCAGCAAAAAGATCGAGTTGGCTACCATATTTGAGAAATTTATTTGAGTAAGTAGCAAAAGGGCCAAATAGCACATATTTTTTACCCTCTAAATAGCGGGTATCAATATGAGGAACTGACATAGGGGGAGCGCCAAGTGCTGGTTTTCCATAAACTTTTGCGGTATGCCTATCGACCACCTCAGGATTATCGGTAACCAGAAATTCACCACCGACCGGAAATCCGGCATACTGTTTTGCTTCTTCTAACCCTGTGTATTGTAATAATTTTATCGTTGCACCACCTGCACCAATAAAGACTAAACGCGTTTTTATGTGACTCTCTTCGCCGGTTGTGAGATTCTTAAAACCGATACTCCAAGTGCCATCATCATTACGGCTAATTGCGTTCACTTCGGTTCTGGTCTGTAATTTGAAGTTGGGATGTTTAAGCAGATTGGCAACTAACTGACGGGTTATTTCACCATAGTTTACATCAGCGCCAATATCCATACGCGTTGCTGCAACAGGTTGTTTTTCATCTCTCCCTTCCATAATTAGTGGTGCCCACGATTTAATTTCGTCCGCAGAGGTAGAATATTTCATGCCATAAAACATAGGATTTTTGATCATGGCTGCATAGCGTTTTGCTAAGAAATTAACGTCATCTTTTCCCCAGACAAAGGCAATGTGTGGAACAGGATTTATAAAAGTTTGGGATTGATGAAGAACGCGATGTTTTAATTGGTAAGCCCAGAATTGTTTAGAAATTTCAAATTGATTGGCAATTTCTGTTGCTTGAGTGATATCGATTTGCCCATTTTTTTCTGGCGTATAGTTCATTTCCATAAAGCCTGAATGACCGGTCCCAGCATTATTCCAGCCATTAGACGTGTCACCTGCAATACTATCTAGTCGCTCATACATGCGGATTTGCCAATCTGGTTGCAATTCGGCTAAGTATGTTGCTAGTGTGGCACTCATGATACCAGCACCAATAAGTACAATATTAACAGTAGGTTCATTGGTTGAAGTTTTGATCGGGTATGAAGCTGTTGGTCTAAATAAATAAATTAAAAAAATAATTATTAATAGACAAATAATTACAGCTGTATATTTTAATGATCTCTTCATATGAAAATGTACCTTAATTATCGATGATCACATCAAACATAAAAATTAATTATGGTATTCTGTTGCATACTGCGCAATAATTATATATTTAATGATGTAATCTATTGTTTATTATGAAGTATTTTTATATTTTTGATTGTTAAATAGTAGTTAAAGTTTAATTTTTTATAAAAAATACTTATAATTAGGTATAAATAAAGTCCTTTTAGTGTTCTAAAAATAGATAAATAAAGATAAAAAAATTGATAATAATGCTTAAATGCAAGCTTTTTATGCTGATAAAATAGGAGAAGTTTGGGGTAATACTGTTATTAATCAAACTTTAATCGGTAAATTGTTTTTTCATCGTTACTTTATTATTAAAATAAATAATATTCATAATGATTAAATAAATTTTTATTACTATTTTTGACGGCCTTGGGGTAGATACAGAGGAGTAAAATGATGGAACTCTTAATGGGTGTATTAGTTACGATTGGAATAGGTCGTTATATTATTAAAGGCTATTCAGCTACCGGTGTTTTAATGATTGGCGGCATATTGCTGCTTATTATCAGCGCTATTATGGGTAAAAATATATTACCTAATGATGTGCCAGTGACGGGTTGGAAAACCACCGATATTTTAGAATATATCAAATACCTACTGATGAGCCGTGGTGGTGATTTAGGCATGATGATTATGATCTTATGTGGTTTTGCTGCCTATATGACCCATATTGGGGCTAATGATGTTGTGGTCATAATAGCTTCTAAGCCATTACAAATGATCAATTCACCTTATGCACTCATGGTTGCGGCATATATTGTCGCTTGCTTAATGTCATTAGCAGTGTCTTCTGCAGCAGGACTGGGTGTCTTATTGATGGCAACCCTATTTCCGATTATGGTTAATGTCGGAATTAGTCGTGGCGCTGCAGCAGCAATTTGCGCCTCACCAGCTGCAATAATTTTGGCTCCTACATCAGGTGATGTTGTATTAGCAGCAAAAGCATCAGGCATGCCACTAATTGATTTTGCTTTTAAAACCACGTTGCCTATTTCGATTATTGCTATTATTGCTATGGCCATTAGCCACTTTTTTTGGCAACGCTACCTTGATAAACGTGAACAGGTAAAAACAGAAAAACTTGATGTTAATGAAATAAAGACCAAAGCACCTGACTATTATGCTATTTTACCTTTTACGCCCATTATTGGGGTATTAATTTTTGATGGTAAATGGGCACCTCAATTACATATTATTACTATTATCGTTGGCTGCATTATTCTAACGAGCTTAATTGAATTTGTGCGCTATTTTAGGGTAAAAACGGTATTTGATGGGTTAGATGTTTGTTATCGTGGTATGACTGATGCATTTGTCTCAGTTGTTGTACTGCTGGTGGCTGCCGGCGTATTTGCCCAAGGGTTAAGTACTATCGGATTTATTACCTCGTTAATTAATTTATCACAATCTTTTGGGTCTGGCGCTATTGTAATGATGATTGTGTTGGTGGTGATTACTATGTTGGCGGCAATGACAACGGGTTCCGGTAATGCACCATTTTACTCTTTTGTTGAATTGATCCCACGGTTAGCCGCACAAATGGGAATTAATCCGACTTACCTAGTTATCCCTATGTTACAGGCCTCTAATCTTGGTCGAACAATGTCTCCGGTGTCAGGTGTGGTGGTTGCTGTGTCAGGAATGGCGAAAATTTCACCTTTTGAAGTGGTTAAACGTACGTCTATTCCAGTTTTAGTTGGATTATTGGTTGTTATTATTGCAACTGAAGTTTTAGTTCCAGTTCATCCTGTATAAATTTTCCCAGTTATATCAAATCCGGATCCATGTTTGTAACCGTGTTCCGGCTTTGATTATTGAGTGTGTTAGCCATATTTTAATCTCATGATTTGGAATTGATTTTTATCATTAACTTTCACATGTCGTGACGAACTGATTGATAGCTAATGTAAATTCTCCATGCAAGGTAATTAATCATGTTTTTGGTAGCAGAATTGATAATTGGCGCAATTTTGGGATTAATTATTAGCTTAACCGGCGTTGGTGGGGGAGTTATTGTATTACCGATTTTAACTTATTTTTTTGGTATGGATGCCTTGTCTGCAGTTGCAACCGCCAATTTTCTTTCTATGCTAATGAAAATCTCATCTTCTTATATGCATTTTCGTTTAGGCAATGTTCCGATTAAAAGTGCTGTGGCTGTGTTAGTTATTATGTTACCAGCCACAGTATTGACAAGTTTTTTAGTAACTTATTTTAGTCAATGGCAAGGTTATCAACAGCAAGTTGAATTAGCCATTAATATCCTTATTGTAGTCGCGATTATTTATTCCCTTTTTCTCTTTATTTATCGTATATTTTTTTCATTTTCGTTAAATCAGTTGGAAAAAAATAACACTATTAACGTAAGATCTTTACTGTTGCCTGCTATCGCTGCTGGGGTAGTGCTTGGTGCGACTGGAGTAGGAGGTGGTGTTGTTGTATTGCCACTATTATTACGTTATTTAAAATTATCAATTAAACAAGCGATTGGCACCGCGATTTTTGTCACCACTATTTTATCAGGTTCATCAGCAATAGCCTATATGCGCGATGGGCATACTCATATTGTTCTTGCTTTTATCCTATGTGTAGGGTCATTGATTACTATGCCGCTGGCCAAATATTTAATGTTGCATTTATCTGATCGTGTTTTGCAGTATCTAACGCTATTATTTATTTTATCAAGTGCCATTATGATGAGTATAAAATTATGGTACTACTTTTAACGGCCAAAAATATAAGAACCCATTGTTTTTGGAATTTCAACACTTTGATACATAAGTAATCCCACAATGGTTAACACTATGCCGCCTATTAACATCATTCCTAAAGTCCAGTAAGGGCTGATTTTAAATCCTTGCCATTTTGAATAGCGAATTGCTAGATGACGGGCGCTATGGACCAGTGATGCAATTCCGCTAATAGTTATTGCGGTTCCTAAGGCCATCATTAGAGCGGCAATAATTCCCCAAAAATAAACACCGATTACATAGGAAAAAAGTAGAACAATTAATGCGCCAGAGCAAGGACGTGCCCCCATTGCAGCAATAACAGCAAGTTGAGTTCGCCAATTGCCTTGTAATTCTTCATCAGACAATACATGTTTGTGACCACAATTACAGTCATGAGAATGTTGAGGTTGGGTGGGCGAATGAATTTTAGTAAATTGATAGGGAGCATACCGAGATTTTTTAAATATTTTTCTCAGTCGAGAAATCGCTTTTAGAAATAATAATAGACCAAGAAAAAAAACCAAGCCGTAGCTTAATTTTTCTAACCAAAAGCTACTTAGATGTAAGTGTCGGCTAGATAGCTGGAATAATCCGAGGACAATCGATGTTAAAAGAATAGCAATAGCTCCCTGTAATAAGGATGCTAATAACGTAAGGGTAAGACTTTTTTTTAGTCGTGAAGAATGGGTGGCAATATAAGTGGTAATAATGATTTTTCCGTGCCCGGGTCCCAAAGCATGTAATAAACCATATAAAAAGCTAAAACCAACCAGTAATAAGCCTGCTTCAGTTGGCGAGTTTGCCACGCGCATCAGAAGAGAAGAAAGATGTTGATTAAGTTCTCGCTGCCCAGTGATCGCTAGTTGTAATCCAAGATGCCAATATTTGTACAGATAAAATGACAATACGATAAAAATGAAACTAAATAATCCGATTAATATAGCGTATTTCTTATTAAATAGATTGATTGCAGGCTTATTGGGCATTATTGACATATTATGTTTACCTTTTGCGCAAATTGTTGGCCGAGACTAAGGTCTTCTTGTGGAGTTTCTCCTTTATCAAGAGAAAGGGCGTAGTTAATCATCGATGCGCTGGGCTTAGGTGTTATCAGTTGAATTTTGCATTGAGATAAGGTATCAGTTAGCGATGAAATTTGCTTTTTGCTGCGATAAGTCATATCAACATAATAACTCGGATCATAAGTCATTACGGTTAATGTCTTACCTGTTATAGGTTCTGGTTTAGCTAATTCTAACGTAAAAGAGAGCACGGCTTGGTTGCCTTTGCGCGATAGGTGATACTCTTTAGGGTAAAAGCGAAATTTTATTAACTTATTCTTATCATATAGAGAGGTAAAATAGTGTTGCTTAATAACATTAGCCATGACTTCTGCACTTAATTGCTTCCACACTTCATCACTTTCTTTTGCCTGTTGTGCATCATAAAGTAAATCAGCTGATGTCATGGGATCCATAACCCAAGTCATTTTCATCGCAATAAGGTGACCATCTTTTATTTGTAATTGGTTTTGCATATCAATAAAACTGTGGGGATGAGCAAAAACCGTTATTGAATAGCATAATGCTAAAGCTGCTAGCAAACGTTGTAGAAAAATTTTCACTATGGTTACTAATTTGTAATAACACATTTGAGCCATCGAATAGGATATTTTGATTAACTGAAAATAGCATATTTTATGCTGTCAATTTTCTTTGCTAATTAAATGTTACTTTGCTATTTAATTGGTTAAAAGGTTTATTACTTATATTTACTTAAATTTTTTTGCGCAATAGTGGATTATATTCCTTTAATAATAAATATATTGTTGTTTAAAACATCTCTTTCTATCCTAACTAGATTAATCAATCGCTTTATTCGATCGATATTTGTGCATCAATAGTTTTTGCTAATCATAAATGTTTATATCGAACGTTTTAAACGATTGGAAGTCATTTAAATGATTAGGTTAAAAATAGAGAACAAGGAAGTTTAATAATACAGGGATGTATTTATAAAATGAGAGTCAGCCTACAGCATGGACAAGGTGAAGTAATGGAAAAAATAGTGTTGATCTTTTGAGGCTATTTTAAATTTAAATTGGTGACTATCTAATCAGTCACCTTTGAATAGCGTTACTTAAAGTGGTTAGCTAATTAAAAAAATTTTTACTTATTTGCTGGTACTTCCGATGAATGATGGGTTGATATCTTCCACTCTTTACCATCCCAGACGTAGGTAAATGTATAACGAGCAGAAACAGTGGATTTATCTTTAAAAGTAAAAGTATAAGTACCGATATCGATTGCTTTATTACAACCAATACGAATAGTTCGGTTATCAATTTTTCCTACTGGTTTTTTGGCTAAAAAGTGTTTGAAATAGTCGACACGTTCAGCATCCGTTAAACGAACCTGACTTGATATAGTTGGTAATAATACTGCATCTGCGAGGTAGTTCGCCGAAACTTTTTTTGCATCGCCACTTTTTAATGAATCATTCCAACGATTGAATAAACTAGCAATTTGTTGTTGATCTACCTTTATACATTTGGGCGCCGTATCTAGAGCGAATGTATAGCTAGAAAGTAAAGTTAATGGAATAGTAAAAAATTCAGTTTTCTCATAAACGTCTCGCTAGTAAGTATTATTTTTGTGATATTTTAGTATGATTATTATTTCATATAGAAATAATTTTTTATATGTTTAGTAATCTATTTCAGCAATAGTCAGAATCGGTAAAAAATTGAAATTTTCACTGAAACTTTTTTCCAAGCCTATTCTTTTAAAATTTTAATTTATAAATCCATTTCATATGGTTAACTGAAATTGTTTTTTGTCTATGCTGATTATGGCGCAATTAAAGATTAGATTAGTCAATATGATTAGTACAATGGTTACTTAAACTAACAGCAATTTTTGCCGCTGGTTACTTATCTTTTGATTGAGTTATAATTGAGTGAAAAGGTAATTGTAATGATATTGGACAGTTGGCCCAAGGACAAAAGCCAATTGGATAAACTATTAACCTTTGAAGCCTATAACGCTCAATAGCTAATATTAATTATTGTAGGTAATTATTATGCCAATCTATCCTCTATTACATCATCCCCGTATCGCTTAATAACGCAATGAAGGTTGAACGTGCTTTCACTGCTGCGGAATAACGTTCCGTGGCTTTTAACCCTATTAGAGATTAAAAACCATGCCAGATAAAATTAAACATTGGTCTAAAGTAGAATTGCTCCACCAAACAGTTACTAACCCTAATATTCACGTTAAAGGTATAAATAGTTATTACAGCCAATGCTGGGATGACGGTTTTGAGAAAAGTGTGGTTCGCTATCTGCATGGCGATAGTATTAGTCAACGGTGGACGCCACTGGGCACCGTTGATCAACTCTGGATAGGTGATTATGTATGCATTGCTGCTGAAGTAGTGATCTTGATGGGGGGCAACAATACTCATCGGACTGATTGGTTCAGTATTTATCCCTTCATGCAAACTATTGAGCAAGCCTATTTAGCGCGAGGTGATACTCACTTGGATAATGGTTGCTGGATTGGCATGCGTGCCATGCTGATGCCGGGAGTTACTATTGGTGAAGGTGCTATCGTAGCAGCGGGTAGTGTGGTTACCACCCATGTTGAACCTTATACTATATTAGCCGGCAATCCAGCTAAATTGGTCAGACAGCGCTTTGAGCCTTTGGTGATCTCGCGGCTTTTAGCCCTAAATATTTACCGGCTTAGTACTGTAGATTTTGCAGTTATTCGTCCGTATTTGACGGCTAATAATATTGACGAACTGGAACGAGCGGTTGCTAGCCTGTCTATAAGTTAAACTAGTCAATATGTATAACAAATATAAAAGCCAGATAGTTGGATATGATCTGGCTTTATTATTAGATTAGTTATTGATTAGAGTTTGATGATAGCAATAATAGCAATCACACTAATAATGGCAGCAGCACCATAAAAAATCCATTTACCAGCCGGAATTGCTATTTTTAGATCATGCATGCCATGATGAAGTCGATGTAGCCCACACCAAATAGGCAAAATGATCATTAATAGTAAAAAAATACGACCAATAAAGCTTTGGCAAAATGTCAGAATGCGTTCATAACTGAACATTTCTGGCGCTAAACCTAAAGGAATTAAAATTGCTAGCAAAAGAATAATAGCGGGAGAGACAATTGCACTCCACATACCACCAGCACCAAATAATCCCCAAAAAATAGGTTCATCAGAACGTTTAGGAGGGTGATTCATCATTGTTCTCCTTAGATTATATTAGCGCTACAGCTAAGATAATGACTGTTACTAGAAAAGTGATACCCCAGAATAATTTTATGATGCTTTCTTGGGCTATTTTTTTATTTTTTATCACAATATTGACCGCTTTAGGCGCCAGTTCAAACCAGGTTTTTGTATGAAATAAAGTCGCTATTAAAGTGAAAATATTAATTAGTAAAACGATAGGATTATGGAGCAAGGCAACATAGTTAGACCAACTTTCAGGACCGGCTTGTAATGAAAAAACGCCATAAAGCACGACTAAGCTAAACCAAATTTGTGGGATGGCGGTTGCTTCACGGATAACATAAAAACGATAAAATTCAATCTGTTGCCACCAACTTGATGACATTTCGCGAACATAGGGCTTACGTTTTGTCGTCATTTTTTTTCCTTAGCTTGGTTTCAACATAGCGATAATAAAATCTTCAGCACTTGCTGCTTTTCCTTGTTGAATTGCCGCAGCAGGATCAACATGTTTAGGACATACTTCAGAGCAGTAACCGACAAATGTACAACTCCATACCCCATTATCGCTATTTAGTAATGGCATGCGTTTTTTTTGGCCTTTATCGCGATTATCGAGGTTATAACGTTGTGCCAGTGTGATCGCCGCAGGGCCGATAAATTCTGGATTAAGACCAAATTGAGGGCAAGCAGCATAACAGAGACCACAATTAATACAGCCAGAGAATTGATGGTATTTCGCCATTTGACTAGGTGTTTGTTTATTAGGGCCATCACTAACTTTACGATTATTACCAATAATATAGGGTTTAATCGCTTCAAGGCTCTCAATAAAATGGGTCATATCTACCACTAAATCTCTTTCGATAGGAAAATTTCCCAATGCTTCTACTTTTAAACCATCGGTATAGTCCCGTAAAAAAGTTTTGCAGGCTAATTTAGGCACTTGATTAACCATCATACCGCAAGAGCCACATATGGCCATGCGACAAGACCAGCGGTACGAGAGATCCGATGCTAAGTGGTCTTTAATGTAACCGAGAGCATCCAGCAAAGAGGTTTGTTCGTCATAAGGAACTTCATAAGTGACAGGATAAGGGACATCGTCTGTTTCAGGATTATAGCGCATGATCTCCATTTTCAGTGTTTTCATCTTAGCCATTCGCTTGCTCCTTATTTGCTTGCTCTTGTGCTGTTGCTTCACCACCATATACTCGTTTAGCGGGTGCTAATTTGGTAATTTTTACATCACGATAAGCTATATGCGGCGCGCCTTGTGAATCGTAATAGGCAAGAGAATGTTTTAGGAAATTAACATCATCACGTTCAGTACAGCCTTCATCCAGACGCTGATGGGCGCCACGAGATTCTTGGCGATAGAAAGCAGAGTGAGCCATGCATTCTGCTACATCCAGACTAAATCCTAATTCGATAGTATAGAGCAAATCAGTATTAAAGACGCTGCTATGATCTGTAATTTCAATCTGTTTAAAGCGTTCTTTAAGTTCGGCTAATTTATTTATGGTTTTTTGCATTAATTCTGGTGTTCGATAGATGCCACAGCCTTCCTCCATTGCTATTCCCATTTCATCACGGATGTTAGCCCAATTCTCTTTACCTTTTTGGTTGAATAGCTTGGTTAAATTGGTCTCAATCTCACGCGCTTTTAATTCAATAGCATTATTATTTGCTGGAGGGGCTTCAGTGGCATATTTAGCCGCTTCGGTGCCAGCCAATCGTCCAAAAACGACTAATTCTGCTAAGGAGTTAGAACCTAGGCGGTTTGCACCATGTAAGCCAACAGATGAACATTCGCCCACAGCAAACAGACCTTTAATTGATGTTTCACATTTCTGATCCGTTTCAATACCTCCCATTGTATAGTGCGCGGTTGGGCGGACAGGGATAGGATCTGTAACTGGATCGACGCCGACATAAGCTTTGGCTAATTCACAAATAAAAGGCAGACGTTCATGTAGTTTCTCTGCCCCCAGATGACGTAAGTCAAGATGTACAACATCACCGCGAGATGATTTTATTGTGCGTCCTGCACGCCATTCATGCCAAAAAGCTTGAGAAACCTTGTCTCGTGGACCTAATTCCATATATTTATTTTCTGGTTTACCTAGTGGAGTTTCAGGCCCTAAACCATAATCTTGCAGATAACGATAGCCATCTTTGTTGATGAGGATCCCACCTTCGCCCCTACAGCCTTCAGTCATGAGTATTCCAGAGCCTGGCAAACCAGTTGGATGGTATTGGACAAATTCCATATCACGTAATGGAATGCCATGGCGTAACGCAATACCCATGCCGTCACCAGTAACAATTCCACCGTTAGTATTATAACGGTAAACCCGACCGGCACCACCGGTGGCCATAATAACGGCATTTGCGCTAATTTGAATATGAGCGCCTTCCATCATATCAATAGCAACTAGGCCATGTACTCGTCCTTCATTAACAAGAATGTCTAATACAAAATGTTCATCGAATCGTTGGATTTGTGGGTATTTGAGTGAAGTTTGAAATAAAGTATGTAACATATGGAAGCCGGTTTTATCAGCAGCAAACCAAGTGCGCTCGATCTTCATTCCGCCAAAACGGCGGACATTCACAGTTCCATCTTTTTTACGACTCCATGGACATCCCCATAATTCCAATTGTGTCATTTCTGTTGGGCAGTGTTTGACAAAATATTCAACTACATCCTGTTCACATAACCAATCTCCTCCTGAAACCGTATCATTAAAGTGATAATCATAGCTATCATGGGATTGAGCGATTGCAGCAGCGCCACCTTCTGCAGCAACGGTATGACTGCGCATGGGGTAGACTTCTGAAATCAAGGCAATTTTCAGATGGGGATGAGCTTCAGCAGCAGCAATTGCTGCTCTTAAACCTGCTCCACCAGCTCCTATTATGGCTAAATCAGCATTAAAGGTTTGCACACTATGCTTCTCCATTACTAATTGAAATAAACTTCATGTTGTTATGGCATTGTTATTTAATTATGATTAATAATTAACAATAAATTATTATTTAGCAATTTATAACAAATTGTTACCGACAGAGATTTGATTCAGGTATAAGTTTTCTAGGATTTTGTTTATAAAAAGTGAGAGCGAATAGATTTGTTTAAAAATTCGCTATTTTTGACCATAAAATGAGTATAATTAAGGTTATATGTTATCTTGTTACCTTAATGGATTTAGAGTTGGTTTTATTTTTATTGATAATGATTTTTCAATAAGTTTCAAACAAGCATTAGTAGCAAATTTTTGTTGCTAACATAATAAATAATATGATTTTTATTTAATAAAAATAGCATAATTATATGTTCATTTATTGGTATATAACATTATTCCATTTTAGGTTTTTTTATCATCAATAAAATATATTCATTAATAATATTTCCATGAGCAATAAGGTAATTTTAGTCATATTTATGATATTTTTGTGTTTATAAAATCATTATAAATAAATGCATTATTTAATAATAAATATTTGTACTAATGCATTAAAATGATTATTTTTAGTATTTTTATTAATCTTACAGCTGAAAATAACTTCTTAATACTTTTAACATATTGATATTATTTGAATTTGTTTTTTATGGTATGATGATTTTCAGTTGAAATATTTTCTTTATTCAGCTAAATTGGAGATGATATAGAAAATAGTTATATCAACTTATAACTAATGTTAATTATTTCTTTCAACTAATTAATATTTTCAAGTTCTCTTACTATTCAACTAAGGGTTAGCTTATTTTTGTTAAAAACCTAGTGATGAGATTAACGATATGAAACATTTGTTTATTTGTTTACAGGCGAGTAAACTAGCGCGCTTTATTCTTTTTTGGAGTTTTTACAATGAGTGAGATAGTGAATTGGCAACCAAGCGCGTCTATCAATAACTTACTGAAAAGAGCCAAAATTATTGCTGAAATCAGACGTTTTTTCATCGATCGGGGAGTAGTAGAAGTAGAGACGCCTATATTAAGTAAATTCACGGTAACAGATATTCATCTTTCGCCGTTTGAAACCCAATTTATTGCTCCAGTGATCGCTGACAGCACCAAATTGTATATGATAACCAGTCCGGAGTATCATATGAAACGTTTGCTAGCGGCTGGCAGTGGGCCTATATACCAAATAATTAAAGCTTTTCGTAATGAAGAAGAGGGACGTTACCATAATCCAGAGTTTACTATGCTTGAATGGTATCGACCTCATTATGACATGTACCGACTTATTGATGAAGTGGATGATTTGCTGCAACAGATTTTGGACTGCCAACCAACTGAACGGATATCATATCAACAGGCTTTTCAGCGCTATCTAAATATTGATCCATTAGCACCGGAATCAGAAAGAAAACAATTGCGTGATGCAGCAGTGAAGTTGGGTTTAAATAACGCAGAAACAGAAGAAGACAAGGATGTGTTGTTACAATTTTTGTTTACTTTGGGAGTTGAACCTAATTTAGGTAAAGATAAACCCACCGTTATCTATCATTTCCCTTCTTCACAGGCAGCATTAGCCGAAATTAGTAAAGAAGATCACCGGGTTGCTGAACGTTTTGAAGTTTATTTTAAGGGTATTGAGTTGGCTAATGGTTTTCGTGAGTTGACAGATGCACAAGAACAAAGAGAACGTTTTGAGCATGATAACCAAATTCGTGAAAAAATGGGTTTACCAGAACAGCCTATTGATGAGTGTCTCCTTGCTGCATTAGATAAAGTCATTCCTGATTGTTCAGGCGTTGCTTTAGGCATTGATCGTTTAGTTATGTTGGCGTTGAATGCAGAAAAAATCAGTGATGTTATCTCTTTTTCTATCGAGCGGGCTTAATATTAGTAAGCTAATAGTAATCAGCGGTAAATTGTTACCGCTGAGTTTATTGGTGGTTGTTATTGATGTTGATGCTGCTTTTGCAAAAATTTTACCCCACGATCAGGGAAATCGGTAAAGGCATCATCGACGTTAGCTTTGTTATAGATAATATCAAACAGTTGTTCACCGTTTTTCACGTAATTTGGTAGCTTATCAATCCGAATGGTATAAGGATGAACGACTAACTTATTTTTGTGTGCATCTTTAACCATAGCAGTAAGCTTTATTTTACCAGGCTTGGAGTTGTCACTAATAAGCATGTGATAATCTGGTCCTATCCCATCAGCATATTTAGCCACTTCTTTCATTGCGCCTGGTTTGAACATCCAATCATAGCTATAGTTAGTCCAGCTACCGTTAGGCTGCTCTTCATAGGTTTCATGCCAATCAGTATAAGCAATTAATTGAACCAGTTTTAAATCCATACCTAATTTAGGTAAAAGCTCTTTTTTAATACGTTTTAATTCATTAGCATCAAAACATTGGAGATAAACATTGTCGCTTTTGTTGCTGTAGCCATATTGCTTCAGTACTTCTAACACCCTAGTCGAAATATCTTTTCCTTCTTGCTTATGAAACCAAGGTGCTTTAATTTCAGGATAAATGCCTATGTTTTTGCCGGTTGATTTATTTAAACCTTGGACAAATTCAATTTCTTCTTGAAAAGTATGAATATGGAAGTTGGATTTTCCCATCGGGAAACGGTTAGGATAGGTTTGCACCTTTTTACCGTCTTTGATTTCAAAGGCTTCAGTAAATTTGAGTGAACGAATTTCTGGTAAGGTAAAATCAATGGCATAAAAGCGACCATCTTTGCGAGCACGGCCTGGAAAGCGGTCAGCAACGTCTGTTACGTTATCAAGATAGTGATCATGTAGTACAATTAGCTCATTATCTTTTGTCATTACCAGATCTTGTTCAAGAAAATCGGCACCTTGCGCGTAAGCCATTGCTTTGGCGGGTAATGTATGTTCAGGCAGATAACCACTTGCACCACGATGAGCAATAACGACTTTTGCATTAGATTGGGCAATTGTTGACATCGACATAACTAATAACATACTAGCAACCAAGGTATTTAATTTTATATTCATTAGTATAATTCTCTTTATTATGATTGGGGAAATCAGCGATAAAGTGAAGTTTCCCCTGTTGGCCGAGTTTATTAATTAAAAATAGTAGATTTATGAAAAAAATTAGCCATGTTGTTCCATCATTTGGCGCTTGTGTTTACTTTCACCTAACATCACGATAAACAATAAAATAACAGATAGCAGACTACCGCCAATCATTACCATAAAGCCGCCATTCCAGCCGAAATAGTCAACGGTATAACCCACGATAGCACTTGCCGCTACCGAACCACCCAGATAGCCAAATAAACCGGTAAAACCAGCAGCAGTGCCAGCGGCTTTTTTAGGAGCTAATTCAAGTGCATGTAAACCAATCAACATAACAGGGCCATAGATCAAGAACCCAATAATTAGCATGCAAGCCATATCAATATGAGGATTTCCTGGAGGATTAAGCCAGAAGGCAACGGTTGCAATGGTTACTAATGCCATAAAAAATACGCCAGTGGCACCACGATTCCCTTTAAAAACTTTATCTGACATCCAACCGCAAAGTAGTGTGCCAGGAATACCTGCATACTCATATAAGAAATAAGCCCACGAGGATTTATCCATAGCAAAATGTTTAACTTCACGTAAGTAAGTTGGCGACCAGTCAAGAACGCCATAACGTAGTAAATAAACAAAAACGTTAGCAAAAGCGATCATCCAAAGCAGTTTATTAGGCAAAATATATTGCATAAAGATCTGCTTTGCGGTCAGCTCTTTTTCATTTTTAGCGGTATAATCAGGTGGGTAGTCATTTTTATATTCTTCAATCGGTGGTAAACCACAGGATTGTGGAGTATCACGCATTAGAGCAAAAGCAATGATAGCAACTAAAATGGCAGCAAAAGCTGGCATATATAACGCTGCTTTCCAGTCGTGGAACCATGCCATACCTAATATAAATAATAAAGGTGGGATGCCACCACCAACATTATGTGCGCAGTTCCAAATCGAAACGATACCACCACGTTCTTTTTGTGACCACCAGTGAACCATTGTTCGGCCGCAGGGAGGCCATCCCATACCTTGAAACCAACCACACAGGAAGAGTAGAACAAACATGATCATAATGCTTGAAGTTGCCCAAGGCACAAAGCCCATAATCAGCATCACAGCGGCGGATAAAATTAGCCCAGCAGGTAAAAATACTCTCGGATTTGAACGATCTGAGATGGAACCCATGATAAATTTTGAGATACCATACGCAATTGAGATACCAGATAGCGCAAAACCAAGATCACCTTTAGAAAAACCTTGCTCAATTAAATAGGGCATTGCTAAGGCAAAATTCTTTCTAACTAGATAGTAAGCAGCGTAACCAAAGAATATACCAAAGAAAATTTGCCAACGTAGGCGGCGATATAGTGGATCTATTTGATCTGCCGGAACTCTTTTGTTATGTGGTGCTGGCTTGAAAATACTTAACATAATTCCCCTCCGATAGCATTTAAATTATTGCTATCAAGTAATAAGCAATTGCTAAAACGAAAAATGTGAGACGTTATTATTCAGTCTTCTTTCTTAATCGCGCGCTAAGATAACTCATGTTAATGCATATGTCTGCATATGAATGCGAAAATGTTATAAATTTGTGCGTAAACAGACAAAATATATATCGGCCATAGAAATAATTTTTTAATTATTCAAGCATAAGTGTGAACTTCGTCATAAATTTTTGAGTTCTGCTATCAAAAATCACTATGAATGCTCGTTTTGTTTCTTAATAAACATTATTGATTAAAAATTGTTTATATTGTGATAGATGATCGCTTATAAAGTCAGTATCAAATATCAGATTTAAGCGAATAACTCTCCCCTAGCGGAAATTATTGCTGAGCGTTCTGTGGGTTGCACGATTTTGCACTGAGTGGACATTGTTATTCTCCACTCAATGAATGGCTTTATTGTTAAACAGATATTCAATTAGGCATATTTTGACTTGATTCAACTTAATTATTATCTGCTAGCTAAATAACAATTCTTTGCGTGTTGACCCTGGAAAAAGTAGCTTAGAATGAAGTTCAACATCAACCCATAAGCAGGAAGAAAAAATAACATACAAATAAATAACTTAAAGCTATAATCGACTAAAGCAATTTCCACCCAGTTTGTCGCCATAAAAGGGTCAGTGCTGCGATAAAATGCAATAAAAAAGAAAGCAATCGTATCTAGTAGATTACCGAAAAACATTGCAGCAGTTGGCGCAATCCACCAACGACGATAATTACGTAATTTATTGAACACGAAAATATCCATAATTTGGCCTAAAGCGTAAGCCATGAAGCTTGCTAGCGCAATACGGGCAACAAATAAATTAAATTCATTTAGTGTAATAAACCCTTGCCATTGTCCTTGGTAAAAAAGTGCCGACAGAATGTAGGAGACAGAAAGCGCTGGCAGCATAGCCGCAGCAATAATCCGGCGAGCGAGAGCAGCACCATAAATACGTACAGTTAGATCCGTTGTCAAAAAAATAAAAGGGAAAGTAAATGCTCCCCATGTGGTATGAAAGCCAAAAATGGTAATCGGCAGTTGTACCAGATAATTACTTGAGCTAATTATCAAAATATGAAAAAAGGAAAGCCAGATGAGAGCCTTAATTCGCTGTTGTGGCGTCAATTCGAACATATTATACCTTTTTGGTTAAATGGGGTGAGGGAACCCATGACAATTTAATTTACGCAGTGCATCATACGCCTGAGATAAGATTAAAGCAAAATGAATAGTAAAATTTTCTTATCTATTTTTATTTAATAAATGGCAGGAGAATTTATTTGATTTGTAATATAATGCCAAGCTATTGAAGAGGCTTTAAAACGAAATACCTATGCCAGATATTTTTACTAATCCAAATCGAACCCTTGATACACAAGGATTACGTTGTCCTGAACCAATGATGATGATAAGAAAAATGGTTCGTCAGATGGCTGAAGGTGAAACGTTATTAATTATTGCTGATGATCCGGCTACAATTCGTGATATTCCTGCCTTTTGTCGTTTCATGCAACATCAACTTTTAGCTGAAGAGATTGAGCAAACTCCGTACCGTTATTTGATCCGCAAAAAAGTGAATTAATACTAAAAATGAAACGCTGTTAAATAAAATAATATATTGAAAAAGAGAGGTTATCGCAATATGCCTCTCCTTTATCCAATATATAAATAATATTTAATAAAAAGTTTATTCTGTCTGACGTGCCTTTAATAAGCGCAGTGCATTTGCGGTCACTAGTGCCGTAGCACCAGAATCCGCTAAAACAGCCATCCATAAGCCGGTTATGCCTAATAAACTAGTCACAAGGAAGATGACTTTTAGTCCTAAGGCGATAGAAATGTTTTGACGAATATTGGCTCTGGTTGCTCGCGACAACATAATGATCTCGGCTAATCCAGTTAGCCGATTATGTGTTAATGCCGCATCAGCGGTTTCAAGCGCGACATCCGTTCCATTACCCATGGCAATACCAACATTAGCCGCTTTCATTGCGGGAGCATCATTAATACCATCACCAACCATCAGGGTATGATCGGTTTTACTGAGCGATATAATTGCATTGACTTTATCTTCAGGTAACAGTCCCGCCCGATAATCTAAACCAATTTTTTGGGCAACTGATTTAGCTGCCAGTGGGTTATCCCCCGTTAGCATGACAGTTTTAATACCAAGTTTTCGCAGCTTATTAACAGCATCAAACGCATCTATGCGTAATGTATCTTGCATTGCAATAATGCCAAGTAGCTTATTATCGACTAATACCACCACAACGGTTTTGCCTTGATTTTCAAGTTTTTTTACCGTTTGTTGCCATTTTATGGTTAATATATCGTCAGCCAGTTTATTCGGTGCTGATACCAGAATATGTTTACCTGCCAAATAACCCTCCACCCCAATACCGGCCAATGCTTTATGATTTTCGGCGGGTTCAACATTAATTTCTAGTGCTTCAGCTTTGGCCAAAATCGCTTTTGCTAAGGGATGGTGTGAGCCATTTTCGACTGAAGCGCTAAATTGCAATAGTGTTTCCTGAGCCACGGTTTCAGCTGTTATGATGTCTGTAACTTGCGGTTTTCCTTCGGTAAGCGTACCCGTTTTATCTAAGGCCACTTGGGTGACTGAACTTAATTGCTCTAAAGCTGCGCCACCTTTAATCAGTGCACCTCGACGGGTTGCTGCGGCCAGGGCAGAAGTAATTGCCGCTGGCGTAGAGATCACTAAGGCACAAGGGCAGCCGATTAATAGCAAAGTTAGGCCACGATAGAGCCATACATCCCAAAGTTGAGCAAAAAATAGCGGGGGAATAATAATAACCAATATAGCGATTAACATAATAGTGGGCGTGTAAATTTGGCTAAAACGATCAATAAATCGTTCAATCGGTGCGCGGCGCTCTTCAGCCTCCTCGATTAATATCATAATGCGATCGATTGCATTTTGCCCCTGTTCGGATACCACTTTCATTTGTATAGCGCGATCGATGGAAAGTGCACCTGCCAGTACTTGTTCGCCTGTTTTTCGTTCAACAGGCATTGATTCACCCGTTAGTGCGCTTTCATCAAAGCTGGCAAATTCATTCAGTAATTCAGCATCGGTTGGTAAACGGCCACCGGGAACAATTTCAATGATATCGCCTGGTTGCAGAGTTGAGACAGGAACAGTGATCTTTACCCCATTTTTAATTAGCGACGCTTGCTCAGGAATAAGAGCCATTAAACTACTAATGCCTCGCCGCGCGCGTCCTGCGGCATATGACTCTAATCTTTCTCCTAACATGAATAACAACAGTACCATCGCGGCCTCTTCGCTGGCATTAATAAATAATGCGCCTATTGCTGCCACACTCATGAGTGTTTCTATCGCAAAAAAAGTACCTGAGCGTATTAACTGTATTGCTCTAACAGTGATCGGATAGAGTCCATATAATGTTGTTAGAATAAAAGCAATTTGTCCTATTTTTACATCAATGAAGGAAATTACCCAGCTGATTAGCATTAAAAATAGTAAAATAATGATACGTTTAGATTCACTAAATGGATTATTTTGCCTGTTTTTTGCTGCTAACTCAGCTGTATTGAGGTGATATAATTTGAAGCCAGCTTGTTGCACAGCTTTGATTACATCATCACGAACATCATGATCAGCATCGACAATCAATTTTTCGGTTGTAAATAGCACTTTTACTTGTTTAACATGATTGACCTTACTGACGGCTATTTCAATTTTACGCGCGCAGCTTGCGCAGTCCATACCGCTTACAATCCAATGGAAGCGCTGCTTTCCTTTTGATATAAAAGCATTGCTTTCCTTAGAAATAAGTGAATGTTCACTTACACAGTTATGTTTATTGGTATCATTGCGTACATGCAGATCAGTAAGATTAGCGTGACTTTTCGCAGGGTGATGTTCTTCATCAGCTGACGGTTTTACTGATTGTGATACTGTTTTTTTGCTCTGCTTGTGACCATTAACTTTCTTTTTAGCGCTACAACAACCGCTAATTGTGCAACATCGTGTAGTATGCTTATGTTGTTTATGGGTATGTGCACACATAGTATCCCCTTTTAATGCACTCAACTTAAAATTTCGTTTCTGTGAGCTACTTTACACTTTAGAGTTAACTCTAAAGTCAAACATAAAAGAGGGGATTTTTTGATAAAAAATGCTATTAGCAAAAAAATAGTTATCAAACTTATAAATAAAGCGAACGTACAATTAAAAACTGACCAATAAAATAGCAAGCAGTAATTGTCGCTTTAGACGCTTTAAATGGATAACGAAAATTGGCGATCAGCCAGATACTGTTAGCAATAAAAAGTAAAAATGCGCCTATCATAATGGAGAAATTATGTTCTCTTGCTAGACCAAAATATTGTTCACCCGCTATCCATGCCATAATAAATGACATTATTAGTAGAAAAATGACAGGCGCCCGTAGTGACCCTGCCGGTCTCCAGATTATAAATAATACAATAACACTCAGGATCAGCAAGATAGCTAGTAATGGCAAGTAGAAAGAGAAGCTCATTTGCAGAGCAAAACTGATGGTATAAAGTAGGAAGCTAAGAGATAACAAGAAAATAGCGGGTAATAAGCGTTCACTCGAAAGCATTTGCCAGCCATCAGCATCACGAATAACCCCGCTATGATCAGGTAGCCGGAAGTATCAGTAATATCGGCACTCCAGGCCCAAAATACTAGCAATAATAGCGTAACTGGACGAAACAGCCAGCATTGCCATTGTGGGCCGCGATAGGCAGCATCAATATAGAGCCAACCAGAAAATAACACAGCAAGAAATGGCCAACTAATCATTGTTTCCCCACAAGCTAAAAAGATTAATTAGAAATTATTGATCCTATTAGAGGATAGACAATAATAATGACATAAATGATGAAAGCCTGGAAAATATTGTGAATAAATCGGTTATATTCGTTATTACCATTATTATGCTAGCGACGAAACGTTTTTTTGATCAGCGTCGACAAAATGTAATTAATGATAATTCGCCGATTATCAGCTATCAAGTTGAGATTATTGACAAGAAAGATTATCCCTATCCTAATATGCGCTCACGTCAACGAGAGGTTGTTATTCCTGAAACTTTTCGTTATGAAATTTATTTTCGGCGTCTATCAACTAGTGAAGTGATAAAGATTTTTGTTAAAACGGAAAAGGAATACAATGTGATTAAAAAAGGAGATAAAGGTACCCTTTATATACAGGGAACAAGATTTATTCGCTTTGAAATCAAAGCCAATGCAAAATAACTAAATTTATTAGCCAATTAGGCATGGCTCTTGTAATCGCTTATGGTTTATTGTTGCAATTTGTCGTTTTTTTGTCTTTTCTGCCAGGCTAAAAGTTCAAAAACGCCGAATAGAAATATTTTTATTTGCAGCCAACGAGGATGTTTTTCTGTTTTTGCAAAAGCGGCTTGCAAAAAAATGGCTTGCATAGCATGCATAAAAATCATAAATATCATTGCTACATCGATAAAATATTTTAATGGTTTAGGAAACGGATGGATTAAATTAAAAATCATAAAACCCCAAACAAAAACCATTAATAATTTTCCAGCATTTATTAACATGATATCTTCCAGTTAATCATTGATGACGGATATAAAGATAGTAAGCGACTTGCCCGGCAACTTTTTTACGATGAAGCTGCCAATTTTTAGGTAACATGGCTAAATTAGCTTCTGCTTCTGCCTCAACATAGATCCAACAGTTTTCGGTTAACCACCCATTCTGTTCTAATAGTAAAGCTGTTTGTTGCAAGAGACCTTTACGAAAAGGTGGATCAAGAAAAATGACATCATAGGCTGTGCCAGCCTGTGCTAAATAGTTTAATGTATCGCTATTAATTACTTGCGCATTTTTTGCTTCTAATTTAGCGAGATTGGCCACAAGTTGTGTTGCAATAGGGCGTTCTAATTCAATTAAAGTAGCGGAAGCGGCATTGCGAGAAAGTGCTTCAATAGCTAAAGCGCCACTACCAGCAAAACAATCAAGACAACGAGCCTCTTGAATCACAGGTATTAGCCAATTAAATAAAGTTTCTCTGAGCCTATCTGTTGTGGGACGTAAGCCCTCACTATCAGAAACAGGTAGTTTACGTCCTCGCCATTTCCCGCCAATGATACGAATTTGGCCACGTGATGCAGATTGTATTTTTCTTGCCATAATTTACATAGTTTAGTCATTACAGTTTGTTAATATAGGTGATAATAATACCAATGTTTATCGTCAGTATGTACAACATGAAAATTATCGCTAATTTAACATGAAATAGGTGTCAGATATGTGTTGCAAGCAAATCAAATGATACACTGCCAACATATTTTATTATTTACCTTGGTTACACCACATTTTTTACCGCTAGGAGTGTAATGGCAGATGGCTAAAAAGAGAAAAAAAAGTTTTTTTTCCTGGCTAGGGTTGGGATCTGAAAATGAAGTGCAAAAAAAAGAGACAGCGCAACAATCTGAACCGACGGTAGAAGACAAGGCTGAAGGGTTGACGGATGTCATAGAGGCATCAAAGCCGTCTGTAAAAGCAGAAAAGGTGCAGCCTCAAACAGTAAAAGAAGAAAATAGTCAATATCAAACAGTCGACGTTAAAGCCGCAGAAATTGTTACACTTAGTGAACATACTGTCACTTTACAAGCAAGAGATGAACAGAAAAAAACACCGTTGATGCAACAGCAAAAAAAACCGGCAAAAGAGAATTTCTTTTCGCGGTTAAGGCGGGGTTTATTAAAAACGCGGCAGAATATGGGTGTCGGTTTTGTTAGTTTTTTTCGCGGTAAAAAAATTGATGATGATCTATTCGATGAATTGGAAGAACAACTTTTAATCGCTGATGTGGGGCTAGAAACAACACGCAAGATTATAAATAGTTTAACTACTCATGCTAATCGTAAAGAGTTGAATGATGCTGCGATGCTATATAGCAAATTGCGCGAAGAAATGGCCACTATCTTATCTGTTGTTGAGAAGCCATTGGTTATAGAAAATAAGCTACCTTATGTCATATTGATGGTTGGGGTTAATGGGGTTGGTAAAACCACAACAATTGGTAAGTTAGCCCGTCAATATCAGGCCGAAGGTAAATCGGTAATGTTAGCCGCTGGAGATACATTTAGGGCAGCAGCGGTGGAACAATTGCAAGTTTGGGGAGAGCGTAACAATATCCCGGTTGTTGCTCAGCATACTGGAGCCGATCCTGCATCGGTTATTTTTGATGCCATTCAGTCGGCGAAAGCGAAAGGGATTGATATATTGATTGCAGATACTGCTGGACGATTGCAAAACAAAGTACATTTGATGGAAGAGTTGAAAAAAATTGTCAGAGTTATGCAAAAACTTGATCAACATGCACCTCATGAAGTGATGCTAACCTTAGATGCGAGTACTGGTCAAAATGCAATTAATCAGGCTAAAATTTTTCATGAGGCAGTGGGTATAACCGGTATTATTTTGACTAAACTTGATGGTACAGCTAAAGGCGGCGTGATTTTTGCTATTGCTGATCAGTTTAAGATCCCAATTCGTTATATCGGGATTGGTGAAGGCATTGATGATCTCCGGCCATTTGTAGCTCATGATTTCATCGAGGCGCTTTTTGTCCGAGAGGATTAATATCAATGATTCGCTTTGAACATGTTAGTAAAGCTTATCGTGGTGGTAAGCAAGCACTCCAGGGCATTGATTTTCATCTTCATCCTGGAGAAATGGCGTTTCTTACCGGTCATTCCGGGGCGGGGAAAAGTACCTTATTAAAGTTAATTTGTGGTATTGAACGCCCTAGTACTGGCCATATTTGGTTTGGCGGTCACGACATTAGTCGCTTAAAAAAACGGGAAGTCCCCTTTTTACGTCGACAAATTGGCATGATTTTTCAAGATCACCATTTGTTATTTGATAGAAACGTTTACGACAATGTTTCTATGCCGCTGATTATTGCCGGTGCCAGCTCTGAGGACATTCGTCGTCGAGTTTCTGCTGCGCTAGATAAAGTAGGTTTACTTAATAGAGCGAAAAGTTATCCAATCCAATTATCAGGTGGGGAACAACAACGGATAGGTATAGCTCGAGCCATTGTTAATAAGCCTAGTGTATTGCTAGCAGATGAACCAACGGGTAATTTGGATGATGAATTATCTGAAGGTATCATGCGATTGTTTGAAGAATTCAATCGCGTCGGTGTGACAGTTTTAGTCGCCACTCATGATCTTGAGCTTATTGCGCGTCGTCATTATGCTATTCTGACATTAAACGAAGGGAGAATGATAGGAGGTCAGAATGGCTAAAAAACCTATCCATAAAACAGCTAAAGCCAAAGCATTAAAGGGGGGCTGGCGAGAGCAATGGCGCTACGCTTGGCTAAATACATTAGCAGATATGTTACGCCAGCCTTTGGCTACGTTTTTGACGGTGGCTGTTATTGCGATCTCGATAACGCTGCCTAGTCTTTGTTATATTGTTTGGAAAAATGTTTCACAAGCAGCGCAACAATGGTACCCGACACCCCAATTAACCGTTTATTTGGATAAATCCTTAGATGAAAAAGGGGCTGAACAGACAGTCGCTGGTCTTAGGCAATTAGACGGTGTTAAAAGTGTTAATTATCTATCGCGGGAAGAAGCCATGATTGAGTTTCGTAATTGGTCAGGATTTGGCACAGCATTAGATCTATTAGAAGAAAATCCTTTACCCGCAGTAGCAATTATCACACCTAAAATTGATTTTCAAAATTCACAATCATTGATAAACCTGCGTAATAAAATAGGTCAATTAGCTGGAATTGAAGATGTTCGCATGGACGAAAGTTGGTTTACTCGTTTAGCCGCATTAACGGGTCTGATCGGCCAGATTGCATTGGTGATTGGTATTTTAATGGTTATGGCGGTGTTTTTATTGATAGGCAATAGTATAAGACTAAATATTTTTGCCCGTAGGGATACGATTAATGTCATGAAGTTGATCGGGGCGACAGATGGTTTTATTATGCGCCCTTTTTTAAATGGTGGTATTATACTGGGATTCTTTGGCGCTTTACTTTCATTAATACTTTCTGCACTATTGGTATGGCAACTGAGCGATATAGTTACCCAAGTAGCGGGTGTATTCGGTACTACATTTCATATTCAAGGGCTTTTGTGGGATGAAGTGCTATTAGTTATACTGGTTGCCGCGATGATTGGCTGGTTAGCGGCTTGGCTTGCTACAGTTCAACATTTAAGACGTTTTACGCCAGAGTGATCATTTTCAGCAGTAAAAGTGATTGGATAATCAATATTGAACTTTTATGCTGTCATTGTGTCGAAGTTAAAAGTTCAATGTAATTAAGTCAAGGCAATTTTCTTCGATACCAAGCAGTGGTAAACTACTCGATATCAGATTAATCGCTGAGCAATGGAATTCTGCTCAAATATAAACTTTTTATTTTAGAACTAACTCTTAGTTTATTGAATTCAAAGAGGATATCAATGACCAAAGATATGCAATCATTAGCATTAATTCCACAAGGTAGCATTGAAGCTTATGTGCGATCAGCTAATGCTTATCCGATGCTAACAGCAGAGGAAGAACAAGAATATGCAAAACGGCTGCATTATCATGGTGATTTAAACGCGGCTAAACAGCTTATTCTTTCTCATTTACGTTTTGTTATTCATATCGCGCGTAATTATTCAGGTTATGGATTACCACAAGCGGATCTAATCCAAGAAGGTAATATTGGCCTAATGAAAGCTGTTCGTCGTTTTAATCCTGAAGTTGGCGTACGTTTAGTTTCATTTGCTGTTCATTGGATCAAAGCTGAAATTCATGAATATGTATTGCGTAATTGGCGGATAGTTAAAGTTGCAACCACCAAAGCTCAACGTAAGCTTTTTTTCAATTTGCGTAAGAATAAGAAACGTATCGGCTGGTTTAATCAAAGTGAAGTTGATATGGTTGCCAAGGAATTAGGTGTAACCAGCAAGGATGTTCGTGAAATGGAGTCGCGAATGGCTGCACAAGATATGGCATTCGACATGAATGACGATGATGATAGTGGTGAAAATACGACTATTGCACCGGTTTTATATCTACAGGATAAATCTTCTGATTTTGCCGATAGCATTGAGGAAGATAATTGGGAAAACCATGCTACTGATAAATTGACGCAAGCACTGTCCAGCTTGGATAAGCGGAGTCAGGATATCATTCGTGCGCGTTGGCTCGATGACGAGAATAAAACAACTTTACAGGATTTAGCCGATAAATATAGTGTATCTGCTGAACGAGTTCGACAATTAGAAAAAAATGCCATGAAAAAACTTCGCTTAGTGATGGAAGCTTAAATTAAAATAATCCGCGCTAGCATAATAAATATTTAGCTGAAATTTTTGGCTAATTTAAAGTTTGGCAATAACTATATGAAAAGTTATTGAAAAATAAAAGTAATGGCTGATTTATTTTGTTTGTTAGCTGTTAAATAAAAAAGCGTTTACCTATAAGGTAAGCGCCTTTTTTGCAATGGATGTATAAGTAGCGCTTGTCTCATTACTTCCTAAATATTATCTAATTTTTACCTGTCAATGATGTTCTGCGCGTGTTTATATTTAATATATTTCATTTGAACATGTATGAATAACACGTTCGTTAATGATGATAGAATATATTAATGCTCGTTATTATATGTTGTTGCTTGTTTTCTATTAAAAAAACAGGATAAAAATGATTCAACTTACTGATTTATTGGATATACAAGCTTTGGCTGAGTCTGAAGAAATTGAATTTAAACCAGCTCAAGGCCAGGATGGGAAAGGTAAACTACCAAAAGAGTTTTGGCCTACATTTAGTTCGATGGCTAACACTCATGGTGGGTGGATATATTATTTTAGGTGTGAAAGAGCAAGATAATTCATTTTTGCCTGTAGGTATGAATAATGTAGCTAAAATAAAAAAGAGCTATTTGATACTTTAAATAATCATTCCAAAGTTAGCTATAACCTATTAAGTTTAAAAGATTTTCATGAGTTCAATATTAATGGCAAACAAATTGTAGCTATTAGGATCCCGCAGGCATTACACGTCACCAAAAACCCATTTTTTTTAAAAATAACCCGATAGACAATACTTATAAGCGGTTAGGTAAAGCTGATATTAAGTGTTCGAAAGAAGAAGTTAAAAGAATGCTAGCGGAACAGGTTGAAGACAGCCGCGATGATAAGATAATCAAAGGTTTTGATTTGAACGATATTGATATTAAAACTTTAAGTGCATATAAGCAATTGTTAGCAATTTCCAAGCCTCGACATCCCTTCTTAGAATTAACCACGCTAAAGTTTCTACAAAAAATTGGTGGCTGGAAAAAAGATAGACAAACCGGTGAGGAGGGGCTAACTCTGGCAGGAGTTTTGATGTTTGGAACTTGGCAAGCAATTCAGGATGCCGCTCCTAATTATTTTGTGGATTATCAAGAACGGCCTGAAGCTAAAACAGAGAAAAGATGGATTGATAGGTTATGTCCTGATGGTACTTGGTCTGGTAATGTTTTTGATTTTTATCGTAGGGTGTATCGTAAATTAATAACTGATCTAAAAATACCTTTTGAAATCAAGGATGGGGTTAGAAAAGGGGATACTCAAATACATGTATCTTTAAGGGAAGCGCTTGTGAATACATTAGTACATGCTGACTTTACCGGGCGAGCATCTATATTAGTTGTAAAACGGCCAGATATGTTTGGTTTTAGAAATCCTGGGTTAATGAGAGTACCGAAAGAGATCGCAATAAAAGGTGGTGATAGTGATTGCCCTAATCGCCGTATGCATCAAATGTTTTTAAATATTGGTGCTAGTGAACGGGCGGGTTCAGGTATCCCTAAAATATATAGTGGGTGGCAATCTGTGAATTGGATAACCCCTAATTTATATGAAACATTGTCACCCTCAGAGCAAACATTATTAAAACTTTCGACTGTGAGTCTAATTCCTGAACATATAGCAGATCTCCTACAAGATAAATTTTCAGGGAAATTTAATGAGCTTGATGATTTTGAAAGAATGATTGTCAGTACGGCTGCAATTGAGGGCTGGATAAATCATTCAAGAGCTTGTCAATTGACCAGTAAACACCCCAGGGACGTTACTTTAGCCTTACCTCGATTAGAAACTAAGGGATTTTTAGTTTCTAGTGGGGAAAAACGTGATAAGTCATATTCTCTGCCGGGAATGGGAATTCCAACTCCTGAAGAAGTGTTTTCTAATTCGATTATTTCTGATACCAACTTAACGCATAACGGCGAAAGCTTAACGCATAACGGCGGCAGCTTAACGCATAACGGCGGCAGCTTAACGCATAACGGCGGCAGCTTAACGGATAGTGGCACAGAAAACATCCCTATCAATACTGAGGTAGATAATAGGGATAACAATGGCAGGCTTATCAGTAGGTTGCTAGATAGACCTTTTGTTGATGATCTTGAGGTTTTATCTCCTGACTTTAAGCAGCGACTTTTTCAACTAGCACAATTGCCTATAAAAAAGAAAAGGCTTACATCGAATGAAATGAGAAATGTTTTAATTCAGTTATGTAAAGGACATTATGTTGCTAAATCTATTTTGAGTCGATTAACAAATCGTACTCCTCAAAATTTGCGTCAAAGTCATTTAAAAGAAATGGTTGAGAAGGGTGTGCTGAGTTTAGCTTTTCCGAATAAGCCACACTCACCAAAGCAAGGATATACGGTTCTGAATGAGTAATGTTAAAATATTGACTATTTTTTAGGCTATAAGATTTTTACCTCTACTTAATTGTATTAACTCAAATCTGAGCTGACAGCTTTCTCGTCAGAACGCAATCAAATCTTACAGTCAGCTATGAGCGAGGAGCGGACATAGTTGAACACATAAGGCAAGGTACCTGATGCGAAATTACAAAATTACATTAAGTGCTGGAGAAAAATCCAAAATGAGGCGCCTAGTTGAGAGCAAATAATTTAATATCATCAACTTTTTATTTGTTAATTTCTTTCTGTAATCTTTCCCATAGAGGCTTTAATTGTTTTCTTATTGAATTTGAATGCATTATGCGAGACGCTCTATATCCATAGGTTAAAAAATTCCGTCTACCTACATGAGCATAACGGGCATAGATTTTTTTTTTGAATAGTTCCTTTTTAGGCAATCCTTTAAATTTTCTGATTTTATTCTTACGTTTCATCGTTGCTTTCGCAAGACGTACTCCACGTTTCATCCTATCAGAGTAACGTGAAAGAGATGATGACCTCAGAAAAATATTATCACCATCAAATATAAACCCTAAGTATTGCAGAGGTTTATCACATTTTATTTTAGATGGCGTAGCTACAAATTTTCTAATTTCTGTTTTTTTGGTATTAAGTGAAACTTTGAGTTTGAGCAATCTTTTTTGGGCTTCGTCAGCAACATTATTTTTTTCATGTGAAGGGACAATAAAAAGCATATCATCACAATATCTAAAATATACACCACCTAATAATGAAACATAATTATTCATTTCAATGTCAAAGTTAAGCATATATATATTCGATAAAAGAGCGCTAATTGGTGAACCTTGCGGGATTCCAAAATTAGTTTTGTTAGGTGTTATCAAATTAGCTTTTCTGATTTTATTCCTGAAATCTTCAAAAGAACAGATTTGTTTCCTGGTTTTCTTAATATGTCTGGCATTATTTTAGAAATCCCGATTAAATCATATACTTTATTTTTATCGACTTTAGAAAATTTTGTTATTGCTTTAAAAACAGCATAATGATCTTCAGGCAACTTGTCAGTGGCAAGCAATCTGCACCACGCATCTTTCAATAACGAATGATCAAGAGTATCGAAAAATTTCGATAGATCTAAAACAACTGTAATACAATCACCTCTTTTTTTTATTTCCTGAAAGGCTTCATATGCAAACTCAATATTACTTTTTTTTTTAATGCTGCTCTGAAGGCTAATACTTTTTTTGAAATACCATGAGTCTGTAACTCTGTTTCATATAGCTTATTAAGGATTGCAGCGTAATAAGAGAATATATGGCTATCAACGTGAGAGGAATACGCTATTGGTCTTTCTTTGAGGGTTTTATTTATAGCGTTTGTGCCTTTATCTTTTTGTACTTTATAAGTAGTTGCAGTAAAAGTAATGAAAGGTAAGAAAGAATGAGTTGCAACGGTGTGGGGATTGGTTACGATATCCAAAGCGTGCTCAACTGAAATAGGTTTATCGAAATGAAGATAACCACGCTTTCTAAACCAAGGATGTTCACGGAATTCCATATTATGAGTTCTCAAGAATTGTGAAACCGGAGCGATTTTGAATTGCGGTCGTTCAGAAAAACATCGCCCCGGCTTAACAAAGTGGTCTTTATCCAACCTTCTCATACACAAAGAACTACAAAAGAGTCAAATAGTGCATTTCACCGCAAATGTTAGAAACACTGTATAATGTAATTAATATCATGGAGACCCTTATGAGCATCATCCACTTGTTAGCCAGCCTCTGTGCGGAATGCAGTCATGGTTGCTGCCCGGGAGTTGACAAACTGTACATCACCCCTACGCCTATACATAGGGCGTACAATTTATAACATTTCTGATGATTTAAGTGCAACCTAAATTATATTATTCAATGATCTGTAATAATTTATGGCGTATTTTTATTTCTAGTTATCACGTTAATAAATATTAGCATTAACCCTATTTATAAAACTTTAGGTTTTGTTGATTGCTATTGAGTAAGATTTTAAAAAAATTTAATTGATGTTAGTTAAGGGATATTTTTTCAGTGTGTTTGCTAAAGAACGATGGCATATTCTTAGTATCAGCAAATTTATGCTAGATTCTGTAGAACTTGAAACTAAGCATTGAGATCAGATTGCCCGCTAGTGCAATCAATTGGATGTAACGGTTTATAGCGTTGATTTCAACATAGAGTAATTGGATTTTGCCAGTTTTCGTTTAGATACGCCATTATCTACTGTTCCATCATGTTTTCATTTTGTCTTTTATTTATATCCATGTTCAGTAAGTAGGGTATAAACAATAACAAAAAAGCACTTAAATAAAATATAAAAGTGCTTTTTTAATCAGTATGCTAATAACCTATAGTTAATTCATACCATATTTTTTCAATTTCTTACGTAGCGTTCCACGGTTGATACTTAACATTAATGCAGCACGGGTCTGATTTCCACGGGTATATTGCATTACCATATCTAATAATGGTTTTTCCACTTCAGCCAATACTAATTCATATAAGTCATTGACATCCTGGTTATTAAGTTGGGCAAAGTAGTTTTTCAGTGCTTGTTTAACTGAATCACGTAATGGCTTTTGAGTTATTTGATCTTGTGAATTTACAGTAGCAACGGTTAGTACGTCAGAATTTCCGCGTTGTTCGAACATAGTTCTGTCAGCTCTTTTCTTTGATTTACGCAAAATTTTTCGAAATATGCCTCCAACACCTCCAGTTGTTCACTGGCATCCTCTATGGTGTTGAATGTGCGCCGAAACTGGTCATCAGGTGCATGTTCTCTTAAATACCAAGAGACATGCTTGCGTGCGATGCGGATTCCTTTGCCTGGACCGTAAAAGTCGTGCAGCTCCTTAACATGCGCTTGCATTAAGCACTGCACCTCAGCAATAGGCATAGGTGGCAGTAACTCACCTGTTTCCAGGTAATGCTGGATTTCCCGAAAGATCCAGGGTCTTCCCTGAGCAGCTCTACCAATCATTAAGGCATCAGCCCCAGTGTAGTCAAGCACTGCTCTGGCTTTAAGCGGGTCAGTAATATCACCATTAGCGATAATAGGAATAGTAACATTTTGCTTAGCTGCTCGAATACTGTCATATTCAGCTGCACCATTAAATAAACAGGAACGAGTTCTGCCATGAATAGTTACAGCTTGAATACCACAACGTTCGGCCAGTTGGGCTATTTTTATACAGTTCCGTTCTTCAGGTGACCAACCAGTGCGAACCTTTAATGTAACAGGAACATCAACCGCATTCACAACAGCTAATAGAATTTTCTCAATCAGCTCCGGATAGCGCAATAATGCTGAACCTGCTAACTTACGGTTCACTTTCTTGGCAGGGCAACCCATATTGATATCGATGATATGAGCACCATTAGCAACATTAATTCGTGCAGCTGCTGCCATTTCATCGGGATCACTACCTGCAATTTGCACAGAACGAATACCTAATTCATCACTATGGATCATTCTCAATCTGGATTTGTCCGATTTCCAAACCTGAGGATTGGAAGACAGCATCTCCGAAACTGTCATACCAGCACCCATTGAGTAACACAGTGACCGAAAAGGCCTATCGGTGATACCCGCCATTGGTGCTGCAACGAGGCAGTTTTTTATCTGATATTGACCAATATACATAGACGATAAAAGAAGACCATCCTGTGACTGCAAGGGCGCGTATATTACGCATTTTTTACGAGATATGAAAGGACAAACTTTGAGCAAATTGATATTTCTTTGAAAAATTTTAACTTGATTTTTTCTGATGACAAATAATATTCATAAAAATCAAGATAATGAAAATTTCTGATTTGTTTTCAAATTTTGTTATTCTTTATCGTAAATTCCTTGTTAGGTTAGATTATCTCTGTTGATTGTATAAAAATCAACCTTAAATAATTATTTTATTATGGGTATTAAAAGATAATATATTACTTAAACAATAAACATTATTAGATTTATGGTCGTTATCATTGCCTGATTTTTTACTAAAATAGACTATTCGAAAAGTTTTTATTACCGGAATTAGCGTATAAATTACGCTAATCCTGCTTAAGGGTTAATCCGTTTTTTTTATTCCCGTCATTCTACACCAGCCTTCTTTTTCTATTATTGGCTCAATATTAAACTGTTGTTGGTAAGCGGTTATAACGCCTTCAGCCTGGCTGGCTAATATTCCAGATAGTCCAAGTAGACCGTTTGGATTGGTTAACCTTCCGATTACATCCGCTAATTGGCGTAAGGGACCCGCTAAGATATTGGCAATAACTATATCCGCCTTTAGATCTTTCGGTTGATCTTTTGCCAAATAAAGAACTAATTTATCGGCGACATTATTTTGTTCGGCGTTATTATGGCTAGCAAGAATAGCTTGTGGATCGATATCAATACCAATGGCTTTTTTTGCACCTAATTTAAGTGCGGCTATAGCCAGTATGCCTGAGCCACAACCAAAATCGATAACCGTTTTGTCTGTCAAATTTAAGCTATCTAACCACTCTAAACAGAGTGATGTGGTAGGGTGTGTGCCGGTACCAAACGCCAAGCCAGGATCCAAAATGACATTGACTGCATTGGTATCTGGTGTATCACTCCAGCTAGGACAAATCCATAATTTATCTCCAAAACGCATGGGATGGAAATTATCCATCCATTCACGCTCCCAATCTTTATCTTCTATTTGTTCAATTTTATGCACAAAATTTTTACCCAATAAGGAGTGACTTTCAAGTTGACTAATAACCTGCTCCATATCGCTTTTGGCATCAAATAAACCAATAACATCAGTATCTCCCCAAAGACGAGTTTCACCTGGTAGGGGTTCAAAAACAGGGTTGTCATAACTATCCTGAAAGGTGACAGAAACCGCTCCGGCTTCCGTTAATATATCACTTAAGGCTTCTGCATGCTCGGCTGTTGAATTCAGACGTATTTGTATCCAAGGCATAAATATTCTCTTGAAATCGTGGGTTATTAGTTCATTTTATCGCTGTAGATAATAATTTTTTCTCACCAACATAATTACCAATTAAAAAAGCAATCAAACTCAATAATAGTGATGGTACGATGTGATGAAAATTTAAAATTTTAACATCAAAGGCCGTAAATAATGTGTAAGAAAGGGCGCCTATGATCATTGAGCTTAATGCACCAAAACGGTTTGCTCTTTCCCAATAAAGTCCAAGTATTAATGGCCAAAGAAAAACAGCTTGTAATCCACCAAAAGCCAGTAAGTTTAACCAAATAATCATTTGTGGTGGGTGCCAGGCGGCTAATAGTAATAAAGCCCCAAGAATGAGGGTAGAAGCACTTGAGATCCAGGTTAATTTTTTCTCTTTTTTTATCTCATTTGGTGCAATATTTAAATATAAATCTTTTATGATAGTTGCTGAAGATTGAAGCAATTGTGAGTTAATTGTTGACATAATGGCAGCCATCGGAGCTGCTAAGAAAATTCCTGCGGCGAATGGAGGTAAGACTGTGATCATTAATGTCGGGATGACCTGATCTGGAATAGTTAAATTCGGTAAAATGGCTCGCCCCAATGCTCCCGCTAAATGCATTCCTAACATTAAAATAACCATTACAATGGTGCCGATAATGATCCCTCGGTGCATCGCTTGGCTATTTTTATAGGAAATGCAGCGGACAGCAGTATGTGGTAAGCCAATAACCCCAAAACAAACTAAAACCCAAAAGGAAAACATAAATGGCATGCTAAAGATATTATCAGCACCTTGTGGCGTAATCAGTTTGGGATCAATTGTTTTTAGCGCCTCTGTTGCTGTGGCTAGGCCTCCTGCCTTGTGAATAGTAGCTACCAGCAGAATAATTGTTCCTAATAACATAACAAAGCCTTGTAAGGTGTCATTAAGGACACTGGCTCTAAAGCCACCAAAGGCAGTGTAAAGTGCAATAGAGATGCCAAATATTAATAACCCTATTTCATAGGGGATATTTGCCGCCGTTTCGAGCAGACGAGCTCCACCGATAAATTGAACCGTCATCGCACCAAAGAAAGCGACCAGCAGACTAACGCTAGCGAGCCATACCAGTAAACGGCTTTGAAAACGAGCATACAGCATGTCATTAAGTGTTACCGCATGATAGCGACGTGCTAAGATGGCGAATTTTTTACCTAAAACGCCAAGCGAAAGCCAAATAGTAGGCACCTGAATTAAGGCAAGTAGCACCCAGCCAAGGCCATATTTATAGGCTGCTCCAGGACCACCTATGAAAGAACTCGCACTGATATAGGTTGCGGTGATAGTCATCGCTAAAACTACCCCACCCATAGAGCGATTACCTAGAAAGTATTCATGCAAAAATTCGCCTTTTTGGCGTCGCTGATAGGCATAAATAGATAGTAAAAAAACCAATAATAAATAACCGATAAGTGGTAAGAGGATTTCAATTTGCATCTTTATCTTCCAATGACATTTGTTTAAAAATAAATTTAACCATTAAGATACAAAGTAAAATAAAAATCAGCGGTAAATATAAACATGAAAGTTCAAACCATAATGGCATCCCTGTTATACCTACTTTTTCACCGGGGAGGTAGGCAGTTATAATCCAACTACATAAATAAGCCACGGTAAGAAAAACTGACCAACGAGCTTCTTTGTTGGATTGCAAAAAACGTTTGTCCATTGGTTCTCCTGGTAGTAAAAATTTAATCTGAGGATTTATATATTGGTTAAAGATTATATGCAGAAAAGTTATCAAAAATAAGGGTACATTCAGTACCCTATTGCAATGAAAGGTAAATAGAAAAGTTTATTCCTGTGATCCGAGTTTTTTTTCCAGGTAATGGATATTGGTACCACCTTTGAAAAAATTGCTGTCATCCATAATTTTTTGTTGTAATTCTATGTTAGTTTTAATGCCATCAATGATTAATTCAGATAAGGCATTTTTCATCCGAAGAATAGCAATTTCGCGAGTTTCCCCATAAGTAATCAGCTTACCAATCATAGAGTCATAGTAAGGTGGAACTGTGTAACCGGCATAAATGTGTGATTCCCAGCGTATACCAAAACCACCAGGAATATGCAGGCGAGTAATTTTACCTGGACTTGGCAAGAAGGTATTGGCATCTTCGGCATTAATACGACATTCTATTGCATGCCCATGAATTCTAACATCTTTTTGTTTAATAGATAGAGGTAAGCCGGAAGCAATTCTTAACTGTTCTTTAATCAGATCAACCCCAGTGATCATTTCTGTCACAGGATGCTCAACTTGAATACGCGTATTCATTTCAATAAAGTAAAACTCGCCATTTTCATAAAGAAATTCGAAGGTACCGGCACCACGATAATCAATATCAAGACAAGCTTTTGCGCAGCGTTCACCAATGCTCTTACGCATATCAATTTTTATACCTGGCGCCGGCGCTTCTTCAACGACTTTTTGATGACGACGCTGCATTGAGCAATCACGTTCGGCTAAATAAATCGCATTGCCTTGACCATCAGCAAGTACTTGAATTTCAATATGGCGTGGATTTTCCAGAAACTTCTCCATATAAACCATACTATTATTAAAAGCCGCTTTCGCTTCAGCGCGCGTCAGGGTAATGGCTTGTTCTAGATCACTTTCATTACGAACAACACGCATACCCCGGCCACCACCACCACCAGAGGCTTTAATTATAACCGGGTAGCCAATTCGATTAGCAATCGTTTTATTGGTTTTGATGTCATTTCCTAAAGGTCCATCTGAGCCTGGAACGCAAGGAACACCCGCCTTTTTCATGGCTTCAATGGCAGAAACTTTATCCCCCATGAGTCGAATGGTTTCTGGTTTAGGACCAATAAATATAAATCCAGAGCGTTCCACTTTTTCGGCAAAGTCGGCATTTTCAGATAGAAAACCATAACCAGGATGAATGGCTTCTGCAGCAGTAATTTCTGCTGCAGAGATTATCGCTGGGATATTAAGATAACTTTCAGCTGAAGCGGCAGGCCCAATACAGACGGTTTCATCAGCAAGTAATACATGTTTTAAATCGCGATCGGCGGTAGAATGCACGGCGACAGTTTTTATTTTTAGTTCTTTACAGGCACGTAAAATGCGTAAAGCTATTTCGCCACGATTGGCGATAACAATTTTTTTCAGCATAGATGCCTCGTTATTCGATGATAACCAATGGCTCGTCAAATTCAACCGCTTCTCCATTTTCTAGGAGAATTGCTTTAACTACACCTGCTTTGTCAGCTTCGATCTGATTCATCATTTTCATCGCTTCGACAATACATAGAGGATCTCCTACCTTAACCGTTTGGCCAACTTCAACAAATGGTTTTGCTTCCGGACTAGGCGCTCGGTAGAAGGTACCTACCATTGGTGAACGAACAGTATAACCACTGATTTCTGCTTTTTGCTCATTGGTTGTTTCAGGTAAAATTTGAGAAGGTGCTATGGCGTTTGCTAAAGCTGGTTGATGCGAGGTGGGCGCTGCCATATACTGTTGTAAAGTTGGTAAATTCTGCACGATTGTACGGCTGATACGCACTGATTCTTCACCTTCCGAAATTTCTAGTTCAGAAATGCCAGATTCTTCAACAAGCTCAATTAATTTTTTAATTTTACGAATATCCATAAGTTAATTCCGTATTTTTATTCTTTACATTTATTAGGTTTGGGTTCATCAATGGTTTCTAATTCTTCAATACTCAATAAGAATTTAACCGCGGCTTCTAATGCAAAAATATAACCATCAGCTCGAAAGCCACAAATGACGCCGTTTGCAATATCGGAGAGATAAGAGTGATGCCTAAATGGTTCACGTGCATAAATATTAGTAAGGTGGATCTCATAAAAAGGAATGGCAACGCTTAATATTGCATCTCGTAATGCTACACTAGTATGCGTTAATGCTGCTGGGTTAATTAATATAAAGTCGACTTTCCCTTGAGCTTGATGGATTTTATCAATAAGCTCATGTTCCGCATTAGATTGAAAATGACTTAATTTAACTCCTAATTGTTTTGCTTTTTGGCTCGTTTGGTTAACAATATCCTGAAGTGTAACAGCACCATAGAATCTTGGCTCTCTCGTCCCCAGCATATTTAAATTTGGGCCATTTAGCAGCAAAATGTGGAAATCTTTTGCCATTTTGCGGGTCTCTCCAACTGATAATTGTCAATTTGACAACATAACGTGATGTTAATAGTTTGTCATCTTTTTCTCATAATGGAAACGTTTATTTTGACGACAAAGAGCGATATTATAAACATTTCATAGCAATTAGCAGCAAAATTTTAGTCTAAACAGCACAAAGTTGCCTCGAATATTAAACATTTAACGTATTTTTACCAGTGTCCGGCCAGTAATTTGGTTATTTATTAATTTATTGGCATAATCAATCACTTTTTCTAATGGGATCTCTGTTGTTGTTAATTGATAAAAACTATCAGGTAATAAATTGGCTAACCGTTGCCATATCTGTGGACGTTTTATCGCTGGAACCATTACAGAGTCGATCCCTTGTAGCCTTATATTACGTAAAATAAAAGGCATTACTGTTGTTGATAACATAGTATCAGCGGCCAGACCACAGGCTGCTACCGTCCCTGAATAGCACATTTGTGAAATAACGGTAGCTAAAATATTGCCGCCAACGGTATCAATAGCGCCTGCCCAGCGCTGTTTTTTAAAGGATGAGGTATAGTAGTAAACTCTTTACGTAGCAGCACTTGTTTAGCACCAAGCGCTTTTAAATATTCGATATTACTTTCTCGACCAGTTACTGCGGTGACGGAATAGCCAAGTTTAGCAAGAAGTTGTATTGCGGTACTACCTACACCACCACTGGCGCCTGTTACAACAATGTTGCCTTTATCAATGGTTACTCCATTTTCTTCCAAAGCCATGATACAGAGCATAGCCGTAAAACCTGCAGTACCGATTATCATGGCTTGTCGCATCGTTATTTTTTCAGGAATAGCTGTTAACCATGCGGCTGGTACTCGGGCTTGTTCTGCTAATCCACCCCAATAGTTTTCACCAACTCCCCAACCAGTCAGTGAAACTTGTTGGCCGGCTTGAAATTTTGGATCTGTTGAAGACTTAACAATACCGGCAAAATCGATACCTGGTACCATCGGGAATTGGCGGATAATTTTTCCTTTACCGGTAATAGCTAAAGCATCTTTGTAATTTAGTGTAGACCAATAAATATCTACAGTAACGTCTTCAGAAGGCAAAAGTGTGTCGTCGATCGATTTTATACTAGCTTTTAATAGTTGATTTTCTTGTTCTAGTAGTAGCGCTTTCATAATTTGTGGCCTTTAAATATGTATAAGGATGCTTCAGTATAAAGTTATTTTCGTTATTTCGGCGGGGATAAAAGTCTCAATGATAAATAAATTGTAAATATGTTTTTTTTACTAGCGCCAATAGGGAGTTATCAGGCAGAATACAGGTTTATTATATTTAGTCGTAAAGAAATTTTTTCTTCTATAAATAATAACGTGCAGAATTAATATTTACATTTAAATTATTTTTTGTTGTTACTTTAATAAAGTATTAACATGGAAGACTTTTATACTTTAAGGTAATATTAAAAAGTGAATTGGCCTTGCTTTGAAGCATATGTCAACTAATAATTATTGTAGCGTCATATAAACTTAATACAGTGATCTATTTTAATGTAAATGAGTTAATTTTCTTGTTAGAAAGTTTTATATTAAATGCATTAAGTGATTTTTTTTATGAGGGTGTTGTTTACTTTATACTGTAATCGATTATAGAAAATAAGCAGTAATAACGGTTTTTGTATTGTAAAAAAATTAGCCACTTTTTATTGAAGCGATTTAATTAACACCTTGTCGTCGCTTCATGTGGTTGGTAAAGTAGACGGATTTTCATTCGTTTCCAGCTTGCAGGATTATCCTTTCGTTATGTTTAAAAAAATTCGTGGCATGTTTTCCAACGACTTGTCTATTGATTTGGGTACCGCCAATACTCTCATCTATGTCAAAGGACAAGGTATTGTGTTAGACGAACCATCAGTTGTGGCTATTCGTCAAGATCGCGCAGGCTCACCTAAGAGCGTTGCTGCAGTCGGTCATGAAGCAAAACAGATGCTAGGCCGGACGCCGGGTAATATCGCGGCTATTCGTCCAATGAAAGATGGCGTGATTGCGGACTTTTATGTTACTGAAAAGATGTTACAGTATTTTATCAAACAAGTTCATAGCAATAGCTTTATGCGTCCAAGTCCACGCGTCTTGGTTTGTGTACCTGTAGGTGCGACCCAGGTAGAACGTCGTGCAATCCGGGAGTCGGCTCTGAGTGCTGGCGCCCGCGAGGTTTTCTTAATTGAAGAACCCATGTCGGCTGCAATTGGGGCTGGTTTGCCTGTTTCCGAAGCAACGGGTTCAATGGTGGTTGATATTGGTGGTGGAACGACAGAAGTTGCTGTTATTTCATTAAATGGTGTTGTTTATTCATCATCGGTACGTATCGGCGGTGACCGGTTTGATGAGGCCATTATTAATTATGTTCGTCGTAATTATGGTTCATTAATTGGTGAAGCAACTGCGGAGCGAATTAAACACGAAATCGGTTCAGCCTATCCTACAGATCAAGTTTATGAAATTGAAGTGCGCGGTCGTAATTTGGCTGAAGGTGTACCACGTGGTTTTACCCTTAACTCGAATGAGATACTTGAGGCGCTGCAGGAACCTTTAACTGGTATTGTTAGTGCCGTTATGTTGGCTTTGGAACAATGTCCACCAGAGTTAGCTTCTGATATCTCCGAACGAGGCATGGTGTTAACCGGTGGTGGTGCGTTGTTGCGTAATTTGGATCGTCTTTTAATGGAAGAAACAAGCATTCCCGTTATTGTCGCTGAAGATCCATTAACTTGCGTTGCACGTGGTGGCGGTAAGGCATTGGAAATGATCGACATGCATGGCGGTGATCTGTTTAGTGATGACTAGACGTTAGCCAATAGAAGGAGGAACTTAAGGATGGCGCTCCTCCTTACTTTATGTAAAGCGATGTTAATGTTTAACGTTTATTTATTTTTTATCAAAATAACTCATGAAGCCGATCTTTAGTCGAGGGCCATCCCTACAATTGCGTATTATTATTGCGATCATTGTTGCAATCGCGTTGGTTGCTTTTGATCGTCAATTTGATACTTTTAATAAAATACGTAGTTATTTAGATACGGCTGTTAGTCCTTTTTATTTTTTGGCCAGTGGTCCGCGAGAACTGCTTGATAATATTTCAGACGCATTGGCAAGAAGAGATCAACTTCTTTTTGAAAATAAGGCATTGAAGAAAGAGGTTTTATTAAAAAAAGCAGATAATTTATTACTTGGGCAACTTAAACAGGAAAACGCTAGATTACGTGAGCTGTTGGGGTCACCTCTACGTCAGGACGAACACATGATGGTTACTCAAGTGCTCTCAGGTGCAAATACGCCTTATCGAGATCAAATTGTGATTGATAAAGGTTTACATGATGGTGTTTATGAAGGCCAGCCTGTTATTAGTGATAAAGGTGTTGTTGGGCAGGTTATCGCAGTGAGCCAGTTTAATAGCCGTGTTTTACTGATTTGTGACACAACACATGCATTACCTATCCAAGTATTACGTAATGATATTAGGGTTATTGCAGTGGGTACAGGATGTAGTGATGATCTTCAACTTGAACCTTTACCCGATAATATTGATATACGTATTGGTGATGTGATAGTCACATCTGGTCTAGGCGGACGTTTTCCCGAAGGTTATCCCGTTGCGATTGTCTCTTCCGTAAAGCATGATACCCAACGCGCTTATACGATTATTCATGCACGACCTACCGCAGATTTACAAAGACTACGCTATCTCTTATTGCTATGGGGAAACTCTAGCGATCCTTCTCATCCTTTACCTCCATCAGAAGTATATCGAGCAGCAAATGAGCGTTTAATGAAGATTCTGCCCCAGGTGCTTCCAGGCCCAAACGAGCTTCAAGGGCCACAGCTACCATCTACAGAAATGAAAAAAAATGTCGAGCAACCTCCTTTGGTCGCTCAATAGGAATTGCTACCGTGAAATCAAGGCAACTAAAGGAAACATAGAGTGGATCAATACCGTGGTAATGGGCGGTGGATCATTTGGCTGTCCTTTTTAATTGCAATAATTTTGGAGCAAATGCCCTGGCCTGAGCAGTTTATTTATTATCGGCCTACATGGTTAGCTTTAATTTTAATTTATTGGGTTATGGCTTTGCCACATCGAGTTAGTGTAGGTACGGGATTTTTTTTGGGGATCTTAATGGATTTGATCCAAGGGTCAGCGCTTGGTGTACATGCATTAGCTTATAGTATGATTTGTTATTTAGTATCGTATAAACATCAGCTTCTTCGTAATATGGCACTGTGGCAACAATCACTTGTTATTGCTGGATTATCAGTGGTTATGAATTTTACGATATTCTGGGCAGAGTTTCTTTCTTCTCTTGTTTTATTTCATCCTGAAATATTCTGGAATTGTTTGATTAATGCCATTTTGTGGCCTTGGATGTTTTTATTATTGCGCAAAGTTCGACGTCAGTTTTTAGTTCGTTAAAAATGGACAGTCAATTGTCTATTTTTTCTGAGAGTTTTTTCTATGGTAAATAGAATCTATTTAGCGTCAGCTTCGCCAAGAAGGCGTAAGTTAATTGAACAGCTAGGATGGCTATTTGACATTATTCATCCTGAAATATCTGAATTATGGTGTGAAGGAGAGAGACCAAGTGAATATGTAATTCGTTTAGCATGTGAAAAATCACAAGCGGGTGCTGATATGGCAACGAAACCCTATCCAGTGTTAGGGGCGGATACTATTGTTGTAAATGATGGAAATATTTTGGGTAAGCCTAAAGATGAAAATCATGCTGCGCAAATATTAAGACAACTTTCTGGCAGAACACACCAAGTGATGACTGCAATTGCGTTCTCAGATAAACAAAAGACATTGTATGATTTAATTGTCACCGAAGTAACATTGCGACAGTTAACAAATAAAGAAATCGATCAATATATCTTGTCGGGAGAACCTATGGACAAGGCAGGAGCTTATGCTATCCAGGGTAAAGGTGGCTGTTTTGTTAGGCGGATTGTCGGAAGTTACCACGCCGTAGTGGGGTTACCGTTAGTTGAAACAGATGAATTATTGACTAAATTTCTAGCGTTAAATAATAGGAACAAGAGCTATGGTAGCTGAACTATTAGTCAATGTAACCCCTTCTGAAACGCGGGTGGCTTATATTGATGGTGGCGTGTTACAGGAAATTCACATTGAGCGTGAAGCTAAAAGAGGAATTGTAGGTAATATTTACAAAGGTCGTGTGAGTCGAGTTTTGCCCGGTATGCAGGCGGCCTTTGTTGATATTGGCTTGGAAAAATCTGCTTTTCTTCATGCCTCTGATATTATGCCGCATACCGAATGCATTGCCGGTGATGAACAAAAAAACTTTCATGTGCGTGATATTGGCGAACTGGTTCGGCAAGGGCAAGATATTATGGTACAGGTGGTTAAAGATCCGCTTGGTACAAAAGGGGCACGTTTAACAACAGATATCACATTACCCTCCCGTTATCTTGTTTTTATGCCAGGCGCTTCTCATGTTGGTGTTTCCCAACGCATTGAAGGTGAAGAAGAACGAGAACGTTTGAAAAGTATTGTTGAACTATTTTGTGATGAAAATGGTGGCTTCATTATTCGTACTGCGGCAGAAGGGGTAGGTGATGATGAATTGGCTCAAGATGCTGCCTTCTTGAAGCGTTTATGGTCTAAAATTGTTGAACGTAAAAAACGTCATAAGTCTCGTATGCAGATCTATGGCGAACTGGCTTTAGCACATCGTATTATTCGTGATTTTGCCGGTGCTTCATTAGACCGGATCCGGGTTGATTCAAAACTGACTTTTGTTTCATTAAAAGATTTCATTGATGAATATGTGCCTGAAATGACAGTAAAACTTGAACTGTATCAAGGGCCATTACCAATATTAGATCTATATGATGTTGAGAAAGAGATCCAACGTGCTTTAGAACGTAAGGTTGAATTAAAATCAGGTGGCTATCTGATTATTGATCAAACTGAAGCGATGACCACCATTGATATTAATACCGGTGCTTTTGTTGGTCACCGTAACTTGGAAGAGACCATTTTTAATACCAATATTGAAGCGTCACAAGCCATAGCGAGACAGTTAAGGTTACGCAACTTGGGTGGTATTATTATTATCGATTTTATTGATATGCTTGATCCTGAGCATCGTCGCCGTGTTTTGGCATCGCTGGAGCAATCATTATTGAAAGATCGGGTCAAAACCACTATTAATGGTTTTTCTCAACTAGGATTGGTAGAGATGACTCGCAAAAGAACGCGAGAAAGCCTTGAACATGTTCTTTGTAATGAATGCCCAACTTGCCAGGGTAGAGGAACGGTAAAATCGGTAGAAACAGTCTGTTATGAAATTTTACGTGAAATTGTTCGTATAAATCGTACTATCGATGCCAATCGTTTCTTAGTCTATGCTTCACCCGCGGTTGTTGAGGCATTAAATGGTGATGAATCTCATGTATTGGCGGAAGTAGAAATTTTTGTTGGCAAATCGGTCAAAGTCCAAATTGAGTCACTGTATAGTCAGGAACAGTTTGATGTTGTTATGATGTAGTTATGCTAACGGCTAGATTGTCATTGTAGTAACTTCTTTTGGAAGGAGAGATGGGTGAAGCGACTACCTAAGGTATTGGTAGCCATAAGCACAGTAATAGTACTTATTATGGCGTTAGCCATTATTGGATTGCGTCTTTTTCTTCCTCAAATTAATGAATATCGAAATCAACTTGAAGGACAAATTCAAACGCTAACGGGAATACCGTTTAAAATAGGTCATATTGAAGGTGAATGGGTCTCTTTTGGGCCGGTATTAACGATTTCTGATGTCAGTGTCACCACTGAGAAAGTAAATATCAAGGTAAAGAAAGTAAAGTTTTCATTTGATATATGGCGTTCACTATTTTCTTTACATCTACGTTTTCGCGATATTATTTTCTATCAATTAAATGCAGATTGTTATAAACCACTAGAATTTGTCAGTGAAGGTGATTTTAGTCATTTTGATTTAGATGCCTTAGATGAACTGTTTTTAAAGCAATTTGATTATTTTACGCTAAAAGAAAGTCGAATCACTTTTTTAACGCCATCAGCAGAAAAAAGAACATTAAAGATCCCGGAGCTAACCTGGTTAAATCAAAATGAATATCATCGAGCACAAGGATTTGTCAATCTTGATAGTGTGCAACAGCAGCAAGATCAGGATGCCATTCAAATTAAACTCAACCTTCGTAATAAAAATGGTGTCATTAATGAAGGAACGGTTTACTTACAGGCAGATAATGTTAATTTGCGCCCTTGGTTAAGTCGTTGGTTACGGGATAGTACTGGATTACAGAATGCAGTGTTTAGTCTTTCTAGCTGGATTACGATCAAAGATAGCCGTATCGAAGGGGGGCAACTACAGCTACATCAGGGACAGGCAAATTGGCAGGTTGATGAACAAGAGCATCAGTTGACTGTTGATGATTTATTGCTGACCCTGCATCGCCAAGAAAATGGTTGGTTATTTAATATTCCACAGTTACAACAATTAAAAACCGATCAACAACAATGGCTTGAAGGCCAAATTTCTCTACTCTATTTACCCCAATCAACAGCAGATGAAAATCTTTGGCGTATACGGGTTAATAATATTCAATTAGAACGATTAAGATCTATTTTGCCTATTTTCTCTTTTTTCACGCCTGAATTTATCAGTGATTGGCAAAAACGTCAGCCAAAAGGTCAACTCATCGCACTTGCATTGGATATTACTCCTGATAAGCCAGAAAAGGCGTTAATTGATGTAACTTGGCAAGATATTAGCTGGATACGTTGGAAAGATTTGCCTTCAGTTAGCCATTTTAGTGGTTCATTACGCGGGAGTCAGCAAGGAGGGGTATTTTCATTTAACTTAAATAACAGTTTTATTGAATATGCGCCGATGTTTAAAGCACCATTAGAAATTTCTACCGGACAGGGAACAATTTCTTGGTCAGAAGAAGACAATTCACGCCAGATTTGGAGTGAGAATTTGCAGTTGCAAGCAAAATCACTATCGACAACCGGTGATTTTCGTTATCTAGCAATAAAAGATCAGCCACCGATATTAAGTATTTTGCTTGGCGCGCAATTGACCGATGCGGGTGAAGCATGGCGTTATTTTCCCGCAACCTTAATGGGCAAAGATTTAACTGATTATCTAACAAAAGCAATTATTGCCGGCCATGTTGACGCTGCCACTATGATTTTTCATGGTGATCCGGCTGATTTTCCTTTTAAAAAGAATAACGGGCAATTTCAAGTTTTTGTGCCACTACGAAACGCAACTTTTAAATATCAACCTGATTGGCCGACAATTTTTGATTTAGATATCGATCTTAATTTTGAACGTAATGGACTTTGGATGTCGGCGCCTAGTGTGAAATTAGGGGATGCTACAGCGTTGGATCTTAGCGCAAGTATTGCTGATTATAGTCAGTCGAAATTATCAATAAAATCAAATGTTAGCGGCGATGGAAAAGCGATCCGTAATTATTTTAACCACAGCCCAATGGAGGGTTCGATTGGTAAGGCATTAGATGCAGTGAAAATAGGCGGTAATATTAATGGTAAATTGGTGCTTAATATTCCGTTGGAGGAGAATAGTGGCAGTGTGATTGCCAGTGGTCAAGTTGATCTTAATAATAATGATGTCGATATCACAGCTATTGATAGTCAGTTGAAACAATTAACAGGACGTTTTTATTTTCTTAATGGTGATTTGAAAAGTGAAAAATTGCAAGCTCAATGGTTTGGTCAACCAATAAATTTAACATTTAATACCACCGATCAGCGACAGAATTACCAGATTATTGTTAATGTTGACGGTAATTGGCAAGCTAAAAAAATAGCTATTTTGCCTAAATCGATTACACGTTACTTGGCGGGTAGCACAGCCTGGCAAGGACAGGTTAATATTCAATTGCCCAATCAGTTAAAGCAAAATCCTACCTTATCCATTGCTCTTAATAGTAAATTAGGCCAGCTTGGCAGCCAACTTCCTGGTCTGGATTCTCAGCAACTAAGGCAATTAGCTGATATGCAAATTCGTGCTAGTGGTAATACCCGGCAATTGCAAATTTATGGCGATGTTGGTCAGCAAATTAGCTTTAATACTGAATGGCAATTTACTGACAAGCAAGTCCGTTTACTAAAAGGTGCTATTCAGCCTTACATACCCAAACGGGTTGTTCTGCCGAACAGCTCGTTAATTATGATCAATTTACCTGAAATTAGTGATCCAAAATGGTTTTCATGGTTGGCTTTATTTTCTTCACTAAACTTAGCGCCACAAAATTATGGTAAATCATTTGTGCTACCGGATATTGCTATTGTTAACTTACCAAAGATCACTTTTGCTAAACAGCAATGGGATAATATGGTATTTACCATTAATAAAACGGCGGAATTGACGAAAATTGTTGCACAGAGTGATATGTTAAAGGGAAGCTTAACTATTCCGAAGCAAGGTAACTGGCAAGCTAGGATCAACTATCTTTATTTCAATCCAGAAATTTCATCCCAACAGCAAGATGACGTGGCAACAAATAACATTGCGCAAAGATATGATATTTCTGCTTGGCCCAATATGGATATTTATTGCTCGGAATGCTGGGTTGCCGGCTATAAACTTGGTGAGCTTAAAGCGCAAATTATCCGGAATAGACAAACACTTATTTTAAAAGAGGGATCGTTAATAAATAGTGCCACTAATTTGAAAATCTCTGGTATATGGTATGCAGATCAACAGAACAGTACCAGCATAAGAGGGATATTAAAAGGTAACCGATTTGATGATCTGGCTGCTTATTACGGCATACAAGTGCCTATTAAACAGGCACCCTTTAAAATTGATTTTGATTTAAATTGGGCAACAGTGCCATGGCAACTGGATGTTAATAGTTTGAATGGTAATCTGAGTTTTAATTTGACTAAGGGAGCAATTGCTCAGATGGGTGGTGGTGGTGCAGGTCAGTTGTTACGTTTTGTTAGTTTCGACGCACTGCTGCGTAAATTGCAACTGGATTTTAGTGATACTTTTAGTAATGACTTTGCGTTCGATTCCATTCGTGGCAGAGCCAATATAAAAAATGGCATCTTAAATACCGATGATTTTTCTATTGATGGTTTAATGGCTGATATTGCAATACATGGCAAAATTAATTTAGTCCGTCGTGATATGAATTTAGAAGCTATCATTACCCCTGAAATTTCAGCCACGGTAGGTGTTGCGACGGCGTTTGCGGTTAATCCACTAGCAGGTGCAGCTGTGTTTGCCGCCACTAGAGTATTGGGGCCATTATGGAGTAAAATATCGGTTATTCGTTATCGAATTACCGGTAGTCTGGAACAACCAAAAATTGATGAAACTTTGCGTCAATTGAAGGAGAATCAACAGGATGACAAGTGACAATATTGCACTATTACAATTGTGTAGTGGTAAAAATACTAAACATAACCTTGCGCAGATAGAGCAACAGATTAAACAATTGCCGAATAGTGTAAAAGTGGTTTTAACACCGGAAAATGCACTGTTGTTTAGTGATAATATCAGTTACCGTAATTTTGCTGAATTACAGGGTAAAGGTCCTTTACAAAGCGCAATTGCTGAAATGGCTCGCCAATATCAAGTATGGATATTGGTAGGCTCTATGCCACTAATTAGTCGAGAAGATCCTGAACTTATAACGAGTAGTAGTCTGTTATTTGATGAAAATGGTGAAATTCGCGCTCGTTATGACAAAATTCACATGTTTGATGTGAATATTATTGATGATGAACAGGGTATTTATAATGAATCTTCAATTTATCAACGAGGTGAACATATTACAGTCGTTGATACGCCGGTTGGCCGTTTAGGACTGACGATTTGTTATGATTTACGTTTTCCCAGCCTATTTCAGGCATTAAGAAAGCAAGGGGCGGATCTTATTGCTGTGCCCGCTGCTTTTACTCGTTTAACTGGTGAAGCACACTGGGAGACACTTTTAAAAGCCCGTGCAATTGAAAATCAATGTATTATTTTAGCGCCTGCACAAATAGGTGTACATGGTCAACGTCGTACTTGGGGTCACTCAATGGTGGTTGATAGCTGGGGTAATATTGTGCAAGAAAATGCAGATGCAGTGAGTGCATTAACCCTTAATATTGATAAAGCGAGAGAAAGGCTAATCGGTGTCCGTGAGCAGATGAAAGTCGTAAAACATAATCGCTTCTGTACCAGTTTGATGCCATTGATTGAACATGAAACGAAATAGAAAGAGTAAATAAATATGAGTTTAACCTCTGTTAGTGAATATTTGCTAACATCAAACGATCTTAATCATCAACATTTGCAAGATATTTTAGCATCACTTGCAGAGCGACATTTAGATTATGCCGATCTCTATTTTCAGTCGAGTTGTCATGAAGCATGGGGATTGGAAGACGGTATTATAAAAAGAGGATCCTACAATATTGATCAGGGTGTAGGTATTCGCGCTATTCGTGATGATAAAACCGGGTTTGCTTATGCTGATCAGATCACTTTACAGGCATTACAGCAAAGCGCTAATGCAGCACGAAGCATTGTAAATCAAGGTGGACAAGGCAAAGTATCTCTAATTAATCAGGTCGATTTTAAACATTTATACTCTGCGATTGATCCTCTGCAAACAATGAGTCCTGAAGAGAAAATAGCCTTGCTGCGGCGTGTTGATCAAATTGCTAGAGCCGAAGATCCTCGCGTGCAAGAGGTTGATGTAACGCTATCTGCCGTTTATGAACATATTCTTATCGTTGCAACAGATGGCACTTTGGCGGCTGATATTCGCCCACTAGTACGTTTATCTGTCAGTGTGCTAGTCGAACATGATGGCAAGCGTGAGCGTGCGGCTAGTGGCGGCGGTGGTCGTTATGGTTACCAGTATTTTCTTGAAACAGTTCAGGGTGAGGCTCGGGCGGAATATTATGCCCGCGAGGCTGTACGCATAGCATTGGTTAATCTTGCTGCAATTGCTGCGCCAGCAGGAACAATGCCTGTGGTGCTAGGTGCTGGCTGGCCAGGTGTCTTACTACACGAGGCAGTCGGCCATGGTCTTGAAGGCGATTTTAATCGTCGTGGAACATCCATCTTTAGTGGCAAAATCGGTCAACAAGTTGCTTCACCACTTTGTACCGTAGTTGATGATGCGACGCTAGTCGGGCGTAGAGGATCTTTAGCCATTGATGATGAGGGGGTGCCAGGTCAATATAATGTTTTGATTGAAAATGGTATTTTAAAAGGTTATATGCAAGACAAAATGAATGCACGTTTGATGGGGGTTTTGCCAACTGGCAATGGTCGCCGTGAATCTTATGCGCATTTGCCGATGCCTCGGATGACAAATACCTATATGTTAGCGGGACAGTCAACTCCTGAAGAGATAATAGCCAGTGTAGAGCGTGGAATTTATGCACCTAATTTTGCTGGTGGACAAGTTGATATTACCTCAGGCAAATTTGTGTTTTCCACTGCGGAAGCCTATTTGATCGAAAAAGGGAAGATCACGCAGCCGATAAAAGGAGCAACATTAATCGGTGCGGGGAAAGAAGCAATGCAGCAGATTTCCATGGTTGGCAACGATCTCAAACTTGATAGTGGGATAGGTGTTTGTGGCAAAGAAGGGCAAAGTATTCCTGTTGGTGTTGGCCAACCAACATTAAAGCTCGATAGTATGACGGTTGGTGGAACAACATAATAAAATTTTTGGATTATTGGATGAATAAAAAAATTGTTATCTCGGTAATATTAGCCATATTAATAGGGGCAGGTGTTTACTTTAAATGGAATAGTCTGCAGCAGGCAAAAGTTATCGGCCAAGCGGAAAGGCCAACAGCTGTGCACAATATTGACCAGTTAACAGCACAGCAAAATGTGGTTAATTATCTACGGCAATATCATAGATTACCTGACTTTTATATTACGAAAAGAAAAGCGCAACAAAATGGCTGGAGCCCAAGAGAAGGTAATTTATGTCAGGTTGTGCCGGGTAAAGCGATTGGTGGCGATAGATACAATAATCGAGAAAAATTACTACCTTTTGCGCCAGATCGCCAATGGTATGAAGCTGATATCAATTATCACTGTGGTCATCGAGGTAGTGATCGACTGCTTTACTCATCAGATGGATTGATTTATGTAACTTTAGATCATTATAAAACCTTTTCAAGAGTGAATTAAATGATGCATTGTGTTGAGTTTGATTTTCGTGAAATAGACAATCTGGCTGATTTCTATCAAAAAGCGATATTGGTTTTTGAATTGCCAAAATGGTTTGGCCAAAATTTGGATGCCCTGTGGGATGTGTTGACTGGGGAAATTGCTTTACCGGTAGAGGTTATTTTTTCTCATATAAATCAACATCAGTTAACAAAATTTGCTGAAGTAATAACGGTTTTTAGAGAAGCGGAACACACATTGGGAGGGCAATTAATATTTCATTGCCGAGCCTCCCAGTCTGATCCAGTCTAGGCGCTTTCAGATAGTGTTTTTAGGTACTGAAAGAGTTGGCGATAAGCTTTAGCCGGTTTATTTGTCTCTCTTTCTTTTTTGCAATTACGAATTAATGTACGTAGCTGTTGACGATCGGCTAAGGGAAATAAACCTATTACATCTTCAATCGCATTATCGCTATTTTCTAGTAATTGATTACGTAAAGCCTCAAGCTTATGTAATATAGCGATTTGTTGATTGTGCCGATTTTTCAGCTTATCCAACGCATCATAAATAGGTTGAGGATCTTGCGCTCTGAGTAATTTACCAATAAATTGTAACTGGCGTCGTCGTCCTTCACGCTTAATTTTTTGCGCTAATTCAACGGCTGCTAGTAGTTCATCATCAAGGGGGATTCGTTCTAGTTCATGTTTACTAAGTTCAACCAGTTCAGCTCCCAGCTTTTTTAGCGCTTCGGCATCACGCTTGATTTCGCTTTTACTGACCCAGATGATTTCATCCTTATCGATATTATCGGCGTTATCATCGAACCAGTTATTGGGCTGTTTTGCCATCGCGGCTTTCCTCTTAGTAAAACGCAGAATTATTTTATTTTAGAATAATCTGTCGTCTGGTATGTTAACATCTTATCTCTATTGTAACTGGGAAAATAGATTTAATGCTATAGAGGATTTATTTTCTGCTGCAGATAGGTATTGGTTGAGTTGATTTTATTTTCTATATTTGGATGATATCAATGAGTTTGACTGAACAGGTTTTATTACAACGTAAACAATTAGAAGAAACAGTTGCATATGCATTATCTTACGCTACAGCCCATTGTGATGCAGCTGAAGTGGCTATTAATAAATCAACAGGTATCAGTGTAAGTACCCGTTTTGGTGAAACTGAAAATATTGAGTTTAATAGTGATGGTGCGCTCGGCATCACGGTTTATCATAAGCGACGTAAAGGCAGCGCGTCATCGACTAACTTACATCCGGAAGCCATTAAGCGTACGGTGCAAGCCGCTATTGATATTGCCCAGTATACTTCAGAAGACCCCTTTGCTGGTTTAGCAGACGCTGAACTTTTGGCTTATCAATCGCCTGATTTAAAACTCTTTTATCCCTTTGATATTGATACCGAAAAGGCAATCAAATTGGCAAGTGAAGCGGAAATATCTGCTTTAAATGCGGATAAGAGGATTAAAAATACCGAAGGAGGAAGCTTTAATAGTCATTATGGTATCAGAGTGTTTGGTAATACTCACGGAATGTTACAGAGCTATTGCTCCAGCCGCCATTCAATGTCAAGTTGTGTGATTGCGCAGGAGAATGATGGGATGGAGCGAGATTATGCTTATACCATTGCCCGCCGCTTAGAGGATTTACAATCACCGCAATGGGTTGGACAGGAGGCCGCTCGCCGAACTGTAGCCCGGCTTTCGCCGCGTAAATTATCAACGATGAAAACACCGGTCATTTTTGCTGCTGAGGTCGCAACTGGTTTGTTTGCTCACCTGGTTGGTGCGATTAGTGGTACCAGTATTTATCGAAGATCCTCTTTTTTATTAGACAGCCTGGGTAAGCAAATTTTTCCTGCTTGGTTAACCATTCAAGAAAATCCTCATCAAATTGGGGGGCTTGCGTCATCTCCTTTTGATAGTGAAGGAGTTAATACCACTCAACGTAATATTATTGAGCAAGGAATATTACAAACTTGGTTATTGACCACTTATTCAGCACGTAAGCTTAGCTTGCAGAGTACTGGTCATGCTGGTGGTATCCATAATTGGCATATTGCCGGCCAAGGATTAGATTTTGCTGCTTTATTAAAAGAAATGGGGACAGGATTGGTTGTCACTGAATTGATGGGGCAGGGAGTGAGTATGGTAACGGGGGATTATTCTCGAGGAGCGGCCGGATTTTGGGTCGAAAACGGAGTAATACAATATCCTGTCAGTGAAATTACTATTGCCGGTAATTTAAAACAGATGTGGGCTAATATTGTAACAATAGCCAACGATATCGAAACGCGTAGTAATATTCAATGTGGTTCGGTTTTATTGTCAGAAATGCATGTAGCTGGGCAGTAAACCAATTATTGCTAATAAATTGCTAATGAAGAATGCGAAAATGGGCAAAAACTAGCCGATTAAGGTAACGTGCATCTTATCGCAACAGCCAACATTGGCCGCACGATAGAGACAGCTATTTTGTTGCCGTTAGCTCACTAGCATTTAAGTTGTGGCAAAATGACATTAGCTGCAATTTGCCTCAACGTTTTAATATTAGCTTTTTAAGAAATGGAGTTAGCTGATAGAGCTTAACAGTAATGAAAGGTGATTTTGCTGACGAATAATGTCGATATCATGACATTTCGATAGAAAATTGATTAGTCATCTTCAAGTTTGTGCTGAAAAAGTTGAATAATTGCTGCCAATGCCTGTTCTTCATCTGGACCCGTTACTTCAAGATCGATATAACTACCTTGCTCTGAATCTAGCATCAACATCGCTATGACACTATCTGCTTGAGCTTCAATATTATGGCAGTTACGCAAGAGTACCGTAGATTCAAACTGTTGGATCAGTTCACAAAGCATTATTGCTGGCCTGGCATGCATACCCTGCTGGTTTTTTATAATAATGCGATGATAAACGGTCATGATTTTCTTTTTTCCAACGTTCGATGACGCGACTGAACATTTTTTCCTCTTGAACGAAAATAATCAGCCAATTGTTCGGCAACATAAACTGAACGGTGTTTACCTCCGGTACAACCGATAGCAATCGTCAAATAGCTACGATTGTTCGATTCTAACATGGGTAACCATAATTCAAGATAACTACGTGTTTGATAAATAAAATTATGCACTTCTGTATGTCGGTCAAGAAAGGCGGCAACAGGACGATCGAGACCTGTCATAGGACGTAATTTGGGATCCCAGTGTGGATTAGGTAAAAAACGTACATCAAAGACATAATCTGCATCGATCGGAATACCATGTTTGAAGCCAAAGGATTCGAATACCATAGTCAATTCACGTTCTCGCTTACCTAATAAACGAGCTCTTAGCATTTCAGCCAGTTCATGCACTGACATTTCAGAGGTATCGATGACTAAATCAGCTCGTGAACGCAAGGGTTCTAATAAATCATTTTCCTCATCAATCGCATTTTCTAATGATAACTTTTTGCTGGAGAGTGGGTGTAGCCGGCGTGTATCGCTATATCTTCGGATCAGAGTGTTACGATCTGCATCAAGAAAAAGTAATTGCGGGGAAAAATTAGCCGGTAGATTTTTTAACGCTTTTTCGAAAATTGCCGGATCGGCAGGCATATTACGAACATCAATACTCACAGCAGCTGAAGTTTGTCGTTCAGCCAGTGTATTGGCTAATTCTGGTAGTAAAATAACGGGCAGATTATCAACACAATAAAAACCCATATCCTCCAGTGCTCGTAGAGCAACAGATTTACCTGAACCAGAGCGGCCACTGACTATCATCAGCACCATGAGTAATACTCCTTAAGTTTGTTCACAATAAAAAATCATTATTTTTGGCATAGATTTTTTAAAACCGTTATTCAGTAATGATTTGATAGAGTTCTTCATTACTTTGCGCAGCCCTTAAACGACGACATAAGTTTTTGTCAGCCAACCGTTTGGCAATTAAAGAGAGCGTATGTAAATGGGTTTTACATTGCTCTGAAGGTACTAATAATGCAAACAGCAAATCAACAGACTGATTATCAATAGCATCAAAAGCAATAGGTTCATCCAAATGAAGAAATACACCCACTGCGTCGGATGAATTACTGTCATTTAATTTGCCATGAGGTATTGCAATACCCCCACCAATACCGGTTGTGCCGACTTTTTCACGGGTTAGTAAAGAGTCAAAAACAATATTTTCAGGCACATTTAGTTCAATAGCAGCAACTTCACTGATAATCTCTAGTGCTCGTTTTTTACTCGTACAATGTACATTATTTAGTGTACATGATGGTGTTAATACCGAGCTTAATGATAATTTTTTTTCACTATTCATTGGATTTATTCACTTTGGGCAATTATACCAGATATCCATAATCAATATCTGGTATGAACGATACTAGCATCAATAATCTATATTTAGTGTCATATGCCCTTGTTGTTTAATAACACAAATTAATGTTGTTTCAATTTTTCTTTATATTTAGTAAGCTGGCGTGCCATTTTTTCTACCATGGCATCAATAGCAGCATACATATCATCTTCTTGAGCAGAAGCATGGAGTTCCGCTCCATTCACTTTCGCCGTTGCTTCAGCAATTTGATTAAATTTCTGTACTTTTAAAATTACATGAAGACCATTGATATGGTCAAAGTATTGTTCGAATTTTGAACATTTTTCTTCAACGGTTTGGCGTAATGCTTCGGTAATTTTAATATTTTGTCCAGTAATTTGAAATTCCATAGTATCTTCCTTCTCAGTTAATTCAAATCAGTTTTTTACGCTGATTAGAGGGTGGAATGGATAGAGACTCTCGATATTTAGCAACTGTACGACGAGCAATTTGAATACCCTGTTCTGCTAGTATGCTCGTTAATTTATTATCACTCAAGGGTTTTACAGGGTTCTCTGCCGCAATGAGTTTTTTTACTAGCGCGCGTATAGCAATAGAAGACGCTTCTCCTCCTGTATCAGTGTTAACATGGCTAGAAAAAAAGTATTTCAGTTCAAAAATACCTCTTGGGCTATAAAGGTATTTTTGTGATGTAACACGGGAAATCGTCGATTCGTGCATATCAACCTGATAAGCAATATCCGCTAGTACCATAGGTTTCATATGCTCTTCACCATATTCAAAAAATTCTTGCTGATTTTCAACAATACATTGGGCAACTTTTAATAAAGTTTCATTACGACTTTCTAAACTTTTTATTAACCATTTCGCCTCTTGTAAGTTGTTACGGATGAATTGGTTATCTTCTTCATTATTAGAGTATTTGCCTAGAGAAGCATAATGTTGATTGATTTTTAAGCGTGGAATGTTTTCAGTATTAAGGGCTACTTGCCAGTCATTATCTATTTTACGAACTAGAGCGTCTGGGACAATATATTGTGGTTCTTTAGTTTGAATGATTTGTCCAGGTTTAGGATCTAATCGTTGGATCATAGCGATAACTTCTTTCAAAGCCGTTTCTTTTAATTTAGTTTTCCGGCTAAGTTGCCGAAAATCACGATTGCCAAGTAATTCTAAATGGTCGTTAATTATTAGTTTAGCTTCTTTTAGAAAAGGAGTCTCGTTAGGTAACGCTGATAACTGAATAAGTAAGCAGTCTTGTAAATTTTTTGCTGCAACGCCAATCGGATCAAAGTGTTGGATCCGTTTTAATACAATTTCTACTTCTTCCAGGGTAATATCGCTTAGCGCTAAACCGGTATAAATATCTTCAATAGTGGTGCTAAAATAGCCGGAATCGTCGATAGCATCAATAATGGCGGTAGCAATTGCTGCATCTATTTCAGTAAAGGGGGTTAACGATGCTTGCCAGGATAAATAATCTTGCAATGTTTGTAACGTTTCCCCTTGGTAGAGGGTAAAATCATTGTCGCTAAAATTATTGGTTAGCTTTGAATGACTATCTGAAATATAAATTTCTTCCCAGTTAGTATCTAAAGGCAATTCGTTAGGCATCTCATTTTGTTCAATTGCTTCAAAACTATCTAGTGCCGCTGGCTCGTTATCATTAATATCTGATGTTTCGATTTCTTGGTAGAGGTCATCTTGTTCAAGTAAAGGATTGGTTTCAAGTGCTTGCTGAATTTCTTGTTGAAGTTCTAATGTTGAAAGTTGCAACAAACGAATAGCTTGTTGTAGCTGTGGTGTCATCGCCAACTGCTGACTGAGTCGGAGTTGCAAACTCTGTTTCATAAAATTGGCTTAACCTCTTGGGAATAACATAATAAAAAATTTACAACTTTAATGAGTCACGGTTAGAGGCGGAAACCTTCTCCCAAATAGACGCGTTTGACTTGCTCATTTTCTAAAATCGCTTTAGGGGTTCCATGAGCGATAAGATGACCTTGACTGACAATATAAGCGCGTTCACAAACATCTAATGTTTCTCTGACATTATGATCGGTTATTAACACGCCTAAACCATAATCTCTCAAGTGTTGGATTATTTTTTTTATATCTAATACGGAAATCGGATCAACACCAGCAAAAGGTTCATCTAAGAGAATAAATTTAGGATTAGCCGCCAATGCCCGTGCTATTTCCACTCGGCGGCGCTCCCCACCAGAAAGTGATTGACCGAGATTATTTCTTAAATGAGTAATACTAAATTCTTCCATCAATTCTTCGGCGCGTTGTTGTTTTTCTTCAGATGTTAAATCTTTACGAATTTCTAATACTGCCATCAGATTATCGTAAACATTTAGCCGACGAAATATTGAGGCTTCTTGTGGTAAATAGCCTATTCCTCTACGAGCCCGTTCATGCAGCGGTAGCAAACTGATATCTTCATCGTCAATAGTAATTTTTCCAATATCACGAGGAACGATACCAACTACCATATAAAAGGTTGTCGTTTTACCTGCACCGTTTGGCCCTAGTAAACCAACGATTTCACCTGAACTGACTTCTAGGCTAACATCTTCGACAACCTTACGGTTTTTGTATGTTTTTGCCAACTGTTTCGCAGTTAATTTAGCCATTTTTATTATTTACTCTTACTATCATTTGTGTTTTTCACACCAGGGCCTTTTTCTTGTAATTGGGAAGGTAACAATATGGTTGTTACTCGTTTCCCTTTATCGCTAAACGCTTCCATTTGTTGGGTTGGGACTAAATAGGTAATTTTGTCACCTTTAATATTACTATCTAGTTGTTCAAGATAAGCATTACCCGTTAAAATAACCAGCTCTTTTTCCATTTCATAACGCATTTTATCGCTGTGGCCTTTGATTGGTTTACCATCATCTTGTAATTGATAAAAGGTCGCTGGCGTACCATAGGCTTCGACAACCATTTTTTTAGCATCGCCGTTTGGACGAGTAACAACGACTTTATCAGCTCGAACATCTATAGAACCTTGTTTTATGACAACATTTTCTGTAAATGTAGTAATATTCTTTTCTAAATCAAGTGACTGTTTGACTGAATCAATCTGAATGGGTTGTTGAGAGTCACTTTTCAGCGCCATTGCTGGCAAGCTTAATATAAATATTGAGCTAGTAAGTGCTATATTAAGGAAAATCTTTTTTGCCAATATCATTTTAGTGGTTTCCTTCGGGAGCGGTCTGCTTATTTGGGATTTCGTAATAGGTCTTAACATCTTCAATTAACTCTGCGGTATGGGTTCGCATATTACCGCGCATTTTCATACCCACTGATCGTAAACCGATACCAATTACCGTGACTTTATCATTGGATGAAACATCCTGGGTAATTAGGTTAACGATGGCATTTTCTGTCAAAATTTTTTGTAAATCTGAAGTTGGATTTAAGCTATTTACTTGAACATTACCATATAAATAGAGCATGTTGTCATTTGTTAATTTAGCTTTATTGGCTCGTATGGCCCAAGTTGGGATACTCTTTGGGTCGTAGGTTGTTAATACTGGATTAATGAACCAAGTGATTTTATTGCTGGAAAAGTGGTGTGTCTCATCCGTTATCAACTTATAAGCCAATTTACCCATTGGATCATAGACATGGGTAACGGCATTGCCAGTTTGATAATTTGGTTGACTGTTATCAATCATAGCAGGCGTTTTTGATTGATTAAAATCAGCTAAGTTCCAGCCAATAAGTGCTAAAACAATCAGTGTTAATATAATGTTAAGACAAAACTTAAATTTGCTCATGTTGTTTCATTTTTGCCTATATTGATAAACCGTGGGCATTTTCTATCTTGTCTTGAGCAAGCAGGATAAGATCACATATTTCACGTACCGCACCTTTGCCTCCTGCTTGATATGTAACATAATGCGCTTTACTTAACAACATTGGATGCGCGTCAGCTACGGCAACCGAAAGCCCTATCTGGGACATGACAGGCCAGTCAATTAAATCATCACCAATATAAGCAATTTGTTGAGGTTGGAGTTTTAATCGGGTCATCAGGTCATTATAAGCTAAATTTTTTTCACTTTGCCCTTGGTAAAGATAATTGATACCGAGCGTTTTGGCACGATTTTCCAATAATTTGGCTTTTCGCCCGGTAATAATGGCAACTTCAATCGCTGAGGTTAGTAAACAACGAATACCGTAACCATCCTTTACATTGAATGCTTTTAGCTCTTCACCATTATTTCCCATATAAACTAAGCCATCTGTCATAACACCATCAACATCGCAAATGAGTAATTTTATCAGACGTGCTTTTTCAACAATATGCTGTTCTACTGGGCCATAACAAGTTGTTATTTTATTGTGATCATTCATGTATTATTTCCAATAATTATATGATGCCAGCTTGCAGAAGATCATGCAGATGAATAACACCCACAAGTTTATCTGCTTTTGCTACCAGTAATGAAGTAATATGGTGGTGTTGCATCAAATTTAAGGCGTCAATCGCTAGCATATCAGGTTTTACTCTAATACCCCCAGTTGTCATTACATCGGCAATTTTGGCATTATTTAAGTCAATATTCATTGCAAAGACACGTCGTAAGTCACCATCAGTGAAAATACCTTCAATCTGCATATCTTCGTTACAAATCACCACCATGCCAAGTTTTTTGTGCGTAATTTCCACTAATGCTTGCTGTAATGTTGCTTGTTTCGGGACATTAGGAATATTTTTCCCTGTGTGCATTAAGTCACTCACTCTTAATAAAAGTTTACGTCCTAATGTGCCACCGGGATGAGAGAGTGCAAAATCTTCAGCAGTAAAACCACGAGCTTCAAGTAAAGCGACAGCAATGGCATCTCCCATAACGAGCATCGCAGTTGTGCTTGTTGTTGGCGCTAGACCTAATGGGCAAGCTTCTTGTGGCACCTTGATACAAAGGTGAATATCTGCCGCTTTGCCCATGCTACTTGCAGGGTTTTTTGTCATGCAAATTAGCGCAATGTGTTGGCGTTTTAACACCGGAATGAGTGCTAATATTTCATTTGACTCACCGGAGTTAGAAATAGCTAGAACAATATCTTTACTGCTAATCATGCCTAAGTCACCATGACTAGCTTCTCCTGGATGGACAAAAAATGCAGGTGTTCCAGTACTGGCTAATGTGGCTGCAATTTTACGGCCAATATGGCCTGATTTTCCCATCCCCATAATTACCACTTTGCCAGCACATGTGAAAATCAGCTCACAAGCTTGGTTAAAATCATCATTAATATATTGCTCCAGATTGGCAAGTCCACTACGTTCAATTTCCAATACCTTTTTTGCTGTTTTTTGAAAATCAATTTCCGACATTTTTATTTACCAATTTGATATAAGTAATTTAATTATATGGGTTAATAGCTCTTTGGTAAGGCTGTTTTTTCATATCATTCGTTTTATATTACAGCCAACATTGTATTATCCGTACATCATATTATTAAAAAAATAGCATTTTTCACTATGATGACATTTGAGAATTTGTTTATTGTGACCATGTAATGAGCAAAAGTAAAATTGGCAATAATATTGATAGCGAATATATGGTAGTTTTTAGGTAATATGTTCCATACTGAGTAAATATACTTAAATGATAGTTAGACAGAAAGGCTATTATCGTCATGAAGAAGTCTGTAGATAATATCATAGAAATCAAAGATATGTCTTTTATTCGGGGTCAACGGCCGATTTTTACCGATATGAGCTTGACGATCCCCAGGGGAAAAATTACGGCAATTATGGGGCCATCAGGTATTGGAAAAACAACTTTGCTACGTTTGATTGGTGGACAATTACGGCCAGATAAGGGAGAAATTTGGTTTGATGGTGTTAATATTCCAACACTATCAAGCACAGAACTTTATGCCGCTCGAAAGAAAATGAGTATGTTGTTTCAGTCTGGTGCCTTGTTTACTGATATGAATGTTTTTGACAATGTTGCTTTTCCTTTACGTGAACATACTGTTTTAGCAGCAGAAATTATTCAAACAGTTGTTACGATGAAGCTAGAAGCTGTTGGACTCAGAGGCGCAGCCAATCTTATGCCAGCTGAATTATCAGGCGGTATGGCAAGACGAGCCGCGTTAGCACGGGCTATTGCCCTTGACCCACAATTAATTCTATTTGATGAGCCTTTTGTTGGGCAAGATCCGATAACCATGGGGGTTTTGGTTAAACTTATTGATGAACTTAATCAGGCATTAGGTATTACTTGCGTTATTGTTTCTCACGATGTACCAGAAGTGTTAAGTATAGCGGATAAAGCTTATATTGTTGCAGAGCAACATGTCATTGCTGAAGGTACAGCGAAAGAATTGCAACAAAATAAGGATGCGCGGGTTAGGCAATTTCTTGATGGTATAGCAGATGGTCCAGTACCATTTAAGTTTCCGGCAGGAAATTATGCAGCAGATTTATTAGGGTAATGGGATGATACTAATTGATACACTAGCAGCATTAGGCCGTCGTTCATTGGCTGTGGTGGCGACATTTGGCCGTGCAGGCTATTTGTTATTTCGGGCTTTATTTGGTAGACCTGAATTTGCAAAACAATGGCCATTATTAATAAAACAGCTCTACAATGTAGGAGTCTTATCTTTATTAATTATTGCTGTATCGGGATTATTCATTGGCATGGTACTTGGTTTACAAGGATATTTAGTCTTGACCATGTTTAGTGCTGAGTCCAGTCTTGGCATGATGGTAGCCCTTTCTTTATTAAGGGAATTAGGGCCGGTAGTGACAGCGCTTTTATTTGCTGGCAGAGCGGGTTCTGCATTAACAGCAGAAATAGGACTCATGAAAGCCACAGAGCAGCTCTCAAGTTTGGAAATGATGGCAGTTGATCCTCTACGCCGAGTGATTGCGCCGCGTTTTTGGGCTGGGCTAATTAGTATGCCATTACTGGCATTGATTTTTGTCGCAGTGGGCATATTAGGAGGTGCACTAGTTGGTGTCGATTGGAAAGGAATTGATGAGGGCTTTTTTTGGTCATCGATGCAATCTGCTATTGAGTGGAAAAAGGATATTCTCAACTGTTTTATTAAAAGTGTGGTATTTGCTTTTACGGTCAGTTGGATCGCTTTATTTAATGGTTATGATGCAATCCCAACATCGGAAGGGATCAGTCGCGCAACAACCAGAACTGTTGTACATTCGTCATTAGCTGTGTTGGGTTTAGATTTTGTGCTTACTGCACTGATGTTTGGGAATTAATTCATGCAAAGTAAGAAAAGTGAAATTCTAGTTGGACTATTTGTTTTGATTGCATTAGCTGCGATTGTCTTTTTGTGTTTAAAAGTTGCAGATATTAAATCATTTGGAAATCAACCGACTTATAAAGTTACAGCTTCTTTTACCAATGTAGGTGGATTGAAAGTCAATTCACCGGTAAAGATAGGTGGTGTGGTGGTTGGCCGAATAGTCGATATTATGTTGGATAAGAAAACTTATACTCCACGTGTTACCTTAGCGATTTTTAGTCAATATGACAATATTCCTGATACCAGCTCATTATCAATACTCACCGCTGGATTATTAGGTGAACAGTTTTTAGCACTGAATGTGGGTTTTTATGATCCAGATATGGGCGTTACCTTTCTTAAAGAAGGTGGACGCATTGAAGATACGAAATCGGCCATAATATTGGAAGATTTAATTGGGCAATTATTATATAGAAGTGGCGATCCTAATCGTTCAAATAGGGCAAGCTCAGTTTCCGGCAATAACGAAAAATCTTCCGCGACACCATAATGAATAATCTAATATGACGAGAAGGAACCTATTTTATGCTTAAACGTTTCTTAATAGTGGCTTTATTAGTGGTTGCTCCGTTTGCGATGGCGATAGATCAAACCAACCCATATAAACTGATGCAAGAAGCCGCCGCTAGAACTTTTACACGCTTAAAAAATGAGCAACCAATGATCCGGCAAAATCCAGATTACTTACGCAGGGTTGTTCGTGAAGAACTTATGCCTTATGTCCAAATTAAATATGCTGGCGCATTAGTCTTAGGATCTTATTATAGTAGTGCAACGCCTTCACAACGGGATGCTTATTTTCAAGCAATTGAAGCCTATTTGGAACAGGCTTATGGCCAGGCTTTGGCAATGTATCATGGTCAACAATATCAAATTGCGCCTGAACAACCACTAGGTGATAGGAATGTAGTTGCTATTCGGGTAACGATTACCGATCCACAGGGGCGACCTCCTGTGCGTCTTGATTTTCAATGGCGTAAAAACAGTAAAACAGGCTATTGGCAAGCTTATGATATGATTACTGAAGGCGTCAGTTTAATTACCACTAAACAAAATGAGTGGGCTAATATTTTACGTACCAAAGGTATTGACGGCTTGACGCAAGAATTGCTCAGTAGCGCAAAAAATCCGATCACCTTGGAAAATAAAAAATCATGAAACCCATATTAACCTGGGAGCAGAATGGTAATACGTTGATTTTAAATGGTGAGCTTGATCGTGATACTTTGCCTGCTTTTTGGCAACAGAGAAATCAGTTACTAAAAGGTATCAATGCAATTAATGTTTCCCAGTTATCTCATATCGATTCTACCGGACTTGCTATGTTTGTTAGGTTAAAGTCAGAACAGCGGTCAGAGAATAAATTGGTATTTGAAGGTATTAGTGAACGTTTTAATACGCTTATCAGGCTTTATAAACTTGAGAGTTTTATAAACTAATCAGGTTATAAATTTTAAAACTAGCTTATATATAAAGCAGTCGCTCTTGCGCATTTTTTATGCCAAGGGCGTTTGCTTGATTTGCAGTAGATAATAGATCGATTAGGATAGATACATTATCTTTTAATGTTAGAATTGAGTTTAATTATGGATACAAATGAAATAAAGCAAGTATTAATAGAACAATTGAAACTTGATGAAGTGATCGTCAATGGCGATGGTAGCCATTTTCAAATAATTGCTGTTGGTGAAATGTTTAATGGCATGAGTCGGATTAAGCAGCAGCAAGTGATTTATGCGCCGCTAATGGAATATATTGCAGATAATCGGATTCATGCATTATCAATTAAAGCTTATACCCCTGCAGAATGGACAAGAGATCGTAAGCTCAATGGTTTTTAAGACTATACTTCTGCATTAATAATATAAATATTACTCATAGAGAATTTCTTGATGGATAAGTTTCGATTAAAAGGACCAACTCGTTTGATGGGAGAGGTCTCGATTTCTGGTGCAAAAAATGCAGCACTACCGATATTGTTTGCATCATTATTGGCAGAAGAACCCGTTGAATTACAAAATGTGCCAAAGTTAAAAGATATTGATACAACAATTGAATTACTTAATCAGTTAGGTACCAAAGTTGAACGTAATGGTGCTATTTTTGTGGATGCACGTGGTATTAATAAATTTTGTGCTCCTTATGAATTAGTCAAGACGATGCGTGCATCTATTTGGGCTTTGGCACCATTAGTTGCTCGTTTCGGTCAAGGTCAGGTGTCTTTACCGGGAGGATGTGCGATTGGTGCACGTCCAGTAGATTTGCATATTGCTGGACTTGAGCAACTTGGCGCAAAAATTACTTTAGACGAAGGTTATGTTAAAGCCTCGGTTGAGGGTCGTTTGCAAGGCGCCAATATTGTTATGGATAAGGTTAGTGTTGGCGCCACTGTGTCTATAATGACGGCTGCAACCCTAGCAGAGGGAAAAACCGTCATTGAAAACGCCGCTCGTGAACCTGAAGTTGAAGACACAGCTAACTTTTTAAATTCATTGGGAGCAAAAATTACGGGTGCGGGCACCGACAGCATTATTATTGACAGTGTAGCGCGCTTAGGTGGTGGTATTTATCGAATTTTACCTGATCGCATTGAAACAGGAACTTTCCTTGTTGCCGCTGCTATCTCTGGTGGAAAAGTTATTTGCCGCAATACTAAACCGGCTACATTGGATGCAGTATTAGCTAAATTACGGGAAGCGGGGGCAGAGATTGAAATTGGTGAGGACTGGATCCAACTGGATATGCATGGTAAGCGACCAAAAGCAGTGACTATCAGAACAGAGCCGCATCCTGGCTTTCCAACAGATATGCAGGCGCAATTTAGCTTACTTAATTTGGTGGCTGAAGGTGTTAGTACAATAACGGAAACTATTTTTGAAAATCGTTTTATGCATATCCCAGAGTTGATCCGTATGGGAGCCCATGCGGAAATAGAAGGAAATACCGTTGTTTGTCATGGTGTTAAACAACTTATGGGTGCTCAAGTAATGGCTACGGATTTGCGGGCATCAGCTAGTTTAGTGCTGGCAGGCTGTGTCGCGAAAGGAAAAACAATTGTTGATCGGATTTATCATATCGATCGTGGATATGAAAGAATAGAAGAGAAACTACGTAGTTTAGGGGCAAATATAGAGCGTATTAGCGCAGATAAAAAATAACCCACTATTGTACAAAGGTAAAAATCAGTAGCTTAGTTAGATTACTGGTTCTTACTTATTGTAGTAATGATTTTCCTTCATTGTATTCTTCGATTTTAACGTGAACAGTGATTGTTTTGTCGTTGCGTAGTAGTACGATTGGGACGATACTGCCAGGATTAATTTCAGCGACTTGATCCATGGTTTCAGCAGCGGAGATAACCGGCTGGCCATTAACAGAAATAATAATATCACCGACTTGAATACCAGCATTTTCTGCTGGACCATTTGGCGCAACCTGGAAAATTCGTAACCCTTTAATTTGATTAATATCGTTATTGTTAGAGCGAATACGAGGTAAGTCCCGCGCAGTGATACCGATAAAGCCGCGGATCACCTGTCCATCGCGAATAAGTTTTTCCATAATTTTAGCTGCTAATTCAGTTGGAATAGCAAAACCTAGCCCTTCAGGTGTAAAACCATTTTCTGAATGATCGAATGAGAGGGTATTAATACCCATTAATTCGCCTTCAGTATTAATTAGTGCTCCGCCCGAATTTCCATGATTAATAGATGCATCTGTTTGTAGAAAATTCTGTCGGCGGGTGGGGCTTAGTCCTACACGTCCGGTGGCGCTAATAATGCCTTGTGTTACCGTTTGTCCTAAATTATAGGGATTACCGATGGCTAACACGATATCACCAACGTGTGCTTTACGATGTGGATTAATCGGTATCACGGGAAGATTTTCGGCGTCTATTTTTAAAACAGCCAGGTCTGTTAAGCTATCTGAGCCAACAATTAACGCGTCAAAAATTAACCCATCAGGTAGTGCAATCTGAATTTGATCTGCATTATTAACGACATGTCTATTAGTAATAATATAACCATTACTACTCATAATGACACCAGAGCCTAGTGCGGTTAATTCGCGTCCATTCTGGGAAAAACTACCGGTACCGCTGCTATAAACATAGACTACTGCCGGTGCTGCTCTACGTACCGCTTTACTAAAACTAATAGGTTGATCATCTTTTTTACCGTCAAGGAGATCAGTGAGTCCTTTTGGGCGAATAGATGGAATTGTCACTAGCAAAATAGCAGCGATAACAAGCCCTACAATAACGGCACGAAAAAGCTTGATGAACATAGTAAGTATTCTGTAATAAGCGAACGAGATAATAAAATAGCAGGATACCATAAATAAAAACAGGTACGGTAGTTAATTGTACCTGTTTGTTGGATGATTAATTGAATATATTATTACCACGAAGTAATAAGATGATATTTTGATCACCACGTAAAATATTTAATGCTAAAGCGGTAGGCTTAGTTTCAATAATTTTACGAAGTTGATTAATATTTTCTATCCGTTGTTCGTTGGCATTAACAATAAGATCACCTTTTGCCAAACCAAGCATTGCTGCAGGTGAATTAGGCGAAACGCTATCGACCTTGACACCTTTTGTACCCCTAATTGTACTATTGCTTAAAGTGGCACCCATCAGAGAAGTAGTTAAAACTTCGGCCTTTGTACTACTGGTTTCACTATCTTCTAAGACAACGTTTACTTCCATCGGCTTGCCTTTACGCAGTAGTCCGATAGTAATCTGTTTACCAATTTCACTGGTGCCAATTTTAGCTCTCAACTCGGCAAAACTATTGATATATTTGTTATTAATTGAAACCAAAACATCACCAGGTTTAATGCCTGCTTTAGCTGCGGCAGAATTTGGGATTACTTCACTGACAAATGCCCCTTTCTGTGCATCAATATTCAAGGCTTTTGCTACATCAGAGGTCATTTCTGTGCCTTTGATCCCCAATAATCCACGTTTTACTTCACCATGTTTGATAATTTGATCGCTAAGGGATTTAGCCATATTGGATGGAATGGCAAAGCCAATACCAATATTACCCCCGCCAGGTGCTAAAATAGCGGTATTAATACCAATAAGCTCACCATTTAGATTAACCAATGCGCCACCTGAGTTACCTCTATTAATAGAAGCGTCAGTTTGAATAAAATTTTCCAAACCTTCTACATTTAAACCACTGCGACCCAATGCAGAAATAATACCGGATGTTGCCGTTTGACCCAAGCCAAAAGGGTTACCAACAGCAACAGCAAAATCGCCAACCCGCAGTTTATCGGAGTCAGCTATTTTTATCGCTATTAAGTTCAATTTTTTTAGATTTGCTGTGCTCGAATCTTTGATTTGTAACAAGGCGATATCTGTTTGAGGATCACGGCCAATAAGTTTAACATCAATTTCTTTGCCATCATTAAGCTGAATTTGAATATTATCAGCATTATCGATGACATGGTTATTAGTTAGGATATAACCTTTTTCAGCATCAATAATGACCCCGGAACCTAATCCTTCAAAAGGGCGAATACTCTGTTGCTGTGAAGGGAAATTGGGCCCAAAAAAGAATTTAAATTCTTCGGGTAACTGTTGATTTTGAACACGTGTTCCAGATACACGAATACTAACTACGGCAGGAAGTACTTTTTCTAGCATAGGGGCTAGGCTAGGTAATTCTTGACCAGATGATAAAGTAACTGGTGGCATTGATGCAGAATAACTTACTGCAGGTATACTTATGAGTGAAAGACTGATACTCATAGCTAATATAGTTAAAAAATGTTTCTCTTTTTTCATCATGAATTCAATTCTCTTACATACCTAATTTATTTTAAGGTAATTTGCTTCCTGGATAGAAAAGGCCTCAGCAGGTCTAAGACTATAAATTATGCAAAAAAGTTCAGCCAACCGATAGTGGTAATTGTATTTTTACATGTATTTACATGATATTAATTTTTTATAACAAAATGGATCTATCAGGCGGATGCACTACCATCAAAATTAGGTAACGATGCAATTTTATTAATATAGGTAACCTAATTTACCTTTTTTTTTCTTTCATTGAGCGAAATAAGCCAGAAGAGCCTTCAGAGTAGTCTTTGGGCGGTAAATTAACGGGAGCTTGATCATTATCTAATTCTGATTCAGTCAAACGGTAGTTAAAAGGGTTGTTTTGTATTGGCATATCAGGCATGAGGTCATGAGAACTTTTCGCCATATGCTGATAGAGTTGCCGATAATCTTGCGCCATGTTATCGAGTAATTCTGCACTACGCGCAAAATGGCTGACTAATTCTTTACGATATTCTTCCAATTCATGGTTTTTCTTTTCAAGTTCGGCTTGCAAAGCTTGTTGGTTACGTAGCTTGGTATTGCCAAAGCGAACTACTAGTGCACCAATAATGAAACCTACAATTAGACCGATTAGTGCATATTCCCAAGTCATGGTGACTCCTTCATTAACAAAACAACATTTATTTTCATAGAAATAAATTCACATTATAGCAGTCACTATACCTGTTAAAAGGAGATAAGTGAAAGCAGGAAAAGTTGTTGCTAATGATTTCATATTATTCTGAGGTATTAAAGTAAGAAAAATTATCGATATAATGTTTATGATAGGTTTCATTGGCCAATAAAATTATGACCTTTTAAGGAGTATCACGTTAATGGCATTGCTGACTCCCACTAAACTTTACCATCAGTTTTTGGCTACCGGTGATTATCAATTTGATGAGGTGCAAAGCACAACGATAGCACGTTTAGATATTATTCATCATCAGCTACTAAACAGAACATCCCAATTATCATTGAGAAATAAAATTGGTCAATTATTTGTTAAGAAATCATATAAGAATTGTGCGCCTATCCACGGATTATATATGTGGGGTGGTGTTGGCCGAGGAAAAACCTGGCTGATGGATCTCTTTTATCAGAGTTTACCAGATGGCAGAAAATTACGCTTACATTTCCATCGCTTCATGTGGCGAGTACAGAATGAAATGATTGAGTTACAAGGTCAGCAAGATCCATTAGAAATTATCGCCGAGAGATTTAAAAAACAGACTGATGTTTTATGCTTTGATGAATTTTTTGTCTCTGATATCACTGATGCAATGATTTTGTCAACGTTATTAAAAGCTTTATTTGCCAGAGGAATCTGTTTAATAGCAACTTCTAATATTCCACCCGATGAACTCTATCGAAATGGATTGCAACGAACACGTTTTCTACCTGCTATCGAACAAATTAAAAAATACTGTGACATTATAAATGTTGATGCAGGTATTGATTATCGTTTACGTACCTTGAAACAAGCGGATCTTTATCTTACGCCAATTGATGAAGAGAGCTGCAATAGGATGGATGAGATATTTATTAAATTAGCGGGTAAACCTGGAGATAAATTCCCTATCCTTGAGATTAATCATCGTACTATGCCGGCAATTTGTACCGCAGAAGGTATTTTATCAATTGAATTTAAAGCATTATGTGAAGATGCACGTAGTCAAAATGACTATATCATTTTAGCGAAAGATTATCATACTGTATTACTGTATAATGTTTCGATGATGTCCGAAATCCATGAAGATGTAGCTAGGCGTTTTGTTGCTCTAATTGATGAATTTTATGAGCGAAAAGTTAAGTTGATTATAAATGCCGAGGTTGCAATGGATAAACTTTACCAAGGACATTTATTACGTTTTGAATATCAACGTTGTTTATCAAGATTGCAGGAAATGCAGAGTGAGGAGTACCTAAAATTACCTCATCTAGCTTGATTAGCGAGTAATAATACAATAAATTACTGAGAAAATTTATTTTTGGGTCGATTTTTGGCAAAAACTTCTCTATAATCTCGCCACCCCACGTTACAGCAAGTTTTTTATTTCCCAAAAATCTTGCATTAATGTCAGTTTGACTACTCGAAGGGGTAGGATTCACTGGACACAACTAGCGTGAACATGCTGAAGTATTTATATAAAATATGAGTGTTCGCCAACATGTAACTTATATATGGGTAAGCTTTAATGAAAACTTTTACAGCTAAACCAGAAACCGTAAAACGCGACTGGTACGTTGTTGATGCAGATGGAAAAACTTTAGGCCGTCTTGCAACTGAAATTGCTCGTCGTTTACGCGGCAAGCATAAAGCGGAATATACTCCGCATGTCGATACTGGTGATTACATCATTGTTGTTAATGCAGAAAAAGTTGCTGTTACTGGTAACAAGCGTGAAGACAAAATCTACTATCGCCATACTGGTTATATCGGTGGTATCAAACAAGCGACCTTCGAAGAAATGATTGCCCGTCACCCTGAACGTGTAATTGAAATTGCGGTTAAAGGTATGCTACCCAAAGGACCTCTTGGTCGTGCGATGTACCGTAAAATGAAAGTTTATGCGGGTAGTGATCACAACCACGCGGCACAGCAGCCGCAAATTCTTGACATTTAATCGGGATGGATATAGGCAATGGCTGAAAATCAATACTACGGCACTGGTCGCCGCAAAAGCTCTTCCGCACGTGTCTTTATTAAGCCAGGTAGCGGTAATATTACTATCAATCAACGCAGCCTTGAGGAGTATTTTGGCCGCGAAACGGCGCGAATGGTTGTTCGTCAACCGTTAGAATTGGTCGATATGTTACAAAAACTGGATTTATACATTACCGTTAAAGGTGGTGGTATTTCTGGTCAAGCAGGTGCAATCCGTCATGGTATTACACGTGCATTGATGGGATATGACGAGACATTACGTTCTGAACTACGTAAAGCTGGGTTTGTTACTCGTGATGCGCGTTCTGTTGAGCGTAAGAAAGTGGGGCTGCGTAAGGCACGTCGTCGTCCACAATACTCTAAACGTTAATTTCTTGTTTTTGCAACAAATTATTAACATAAAGCCCGCCTTTAGGCGGGTTTTTCGTATATTATAAATTTATATTATCTTGCCATTCTTAATTTAATTTTTTTTATTATTATTTTTTTCAATAAAAAATTGTTCTAATTTTGTACATTTATCATAAAATCTTGTCAAACTTTCCCCCATATTGACCAAAATCTGATAGACTATAGGTCATTAATTTCTTATCTATTTCTCACCAAATTTGGTGGAAATGACATGTGTTAATTGCAGTTCAATGAATCAATGAAAAGATGCCTGTTAACTGAATGAATTGGTTTACAAGCGTTTTAAACATGTGAGAATGGCCTTATTGTTATATTATGGCTGTTTGTTCTTTTTTAATAAAACTTGGAGGTTTTCATGGCTGTCGCTGCCAACAAACGTTCGGTAATGACACTGTTTTCCGGCCCGACCGACATATTTAGCCATCAAGTGCGGATCGTATTGGCAGAAAAGGGCGTGAGCGTTGAGATTGAGAATGTTGAAGCAGGTAATTTGCCTCAAGATTTAATTGATCTAAATCCTTACCAAACAGTACCAACGCTGGTCGATAGAGAATTAACATTGTATGATTCCCGCGTTGTTATGGAATATCTTGATGAACGCTTTCCGCATCCACCATTGATGCCGGTTTATCCAGTGGCTCGTGGTAGTAGTCGTTTGATGATGCATCGGATAGATAAAGATTGGTATTCTTTGATGTATAAGATTGAAAATAAAGATCCTCAAGCAGATGCTGCCCGTAAGCAGTTAAGAGAGGAATTGATATCAATCTCGCCAATTTTTAAAGAGATGCCGTTTTTTATGAGTGAAGAATTTAGTCTGGTTGATTGCTATTTAGCTCCCCTTTTGTGGCGTTTACCTTTTTGGAATATCGACATCCCCAAAGGAAAAGAAACAGAGGGCATTCGTTCTTATATGGAACGTGTATTTGAACGAGACTCTTTCCTTGCTTCACTAACTGAAGCTGAACGTGAGATGCGTTTATCTACCACAGGTTAATTTATTATGGAGTTGTTAGGAATGTCGCCACGTCGTCCTTATCTTCTTAGGGCTCATTATGAATGGCTTCTCGACAATAATATGACACCTCATTTAGTTGTGGATGTTAATATTTTTGGTGTAAATGTACCGATGGAATATGCTCATAAAGGACAGATTATTTTAAATATTACACCTTCTGCCGTCGGTAATTTAGAGTTGACAAATGAAAGCGTCAGCTTCAATGCCCGTTTTGGTGGTGTTCCTCGCCATGTTGAAGTGCCTATGAGCGCAATTATTGCTATCTATGGGCGCGAAAATGGAGCAGGAATGATGTTTGAACCTGAGCCAGAATATGAGAGTGGCGCAGGTGATTCTATTGCTCAAAGTGAAAATTTAGTGCTTGTCAGTGATACTGAATTATCAAATGAAGCGCAAGAAATAACATCGATTTCCTCTTCTGATGATGAGCCGCCGACGCCACCAAAAGGACGCCCGACACTACGTGTTATTAAATAAGTTATATTATGATTGAGGGGGAGTATAAAATACTGCCCTTTTTTTATTTTTAAATCTCTATTTTTTGTTTATTAAATTTTTATTTATCTGATAATTATAAGACTTAGTTTATAAGTTAATTCATTGTTTATGAAAATCTAAATGTAATTTATCCCTCATAATGTATGTTAGATCCCTCTGCTTTTTATCTATATAAGTTATGATTTAAGCTGATTTTCGGTATCGGAGTGTGTATGAAGCTGCTTAAAGGACTTGCTCAGTATTATGTTGATTTAATGATGAAGCTTGGCTTGATAGGATTTTCCTTACTGTTAGCCACAGCACTTGTTGTATTAGCCATGGTATTACAGATAGCGGTTGATATTTTATTATATGGCAATATTCATAATATTGATTTGGTTCGCTCTATCTTTTTTGGATTGATTATTACGCCTTGGGCGGTCTATTTTCTTTCTGTAGTTGTCGAGCAACTAGAAGAGTCTCGACGTCGTTTATCAGCTATGGTTGATAAATTAGAAGTTATGCGTAAGCGTGATGCTGAGCTTACTGACAAACTTAAAGGGAATATTGCTCAGCTGAATTTGGAAATTGCAGAGCGTGAAAAAGTACAAAAGGCGCATTTAGAATTATTAGAAAAATTGCAAAAAGAGATGAAACGTCGAGAGCAGACACAACTCGAGTTCGAACAGCAGTCTATATTATTACAATCATTTTTAGATGCATCACCTGATCTTGTTTATTATCGTGATGAAAATAATGATTTCTCTTGTTGTAATAGAGCAATGGAATTATTGACAGGTCGTAGTGAAAAGCAGCTTATTGGACTAACTTATCGTGAAATTTATGGTGAGGAAGTTGCAGAGAAAGAACTTGAAACTGATGAAAAAGTATTTCGTCATAATGTGTCATTGACCTATGAACAATGGTTGGTATACCCAGATGGGCGGAAAGCATGTTTTGAAATACGTAAAGTCCCTTTTTATGATCGGGTGGGAAAACGTCATGGATTAGTAGGGTTTGGACGCGATATAACCGAGCGTAAACATTATCAAGAAGCGTTAGAAAATGCTAGCAGGGATAAGACAACGTTTATTTCAACCATCAGCCATGAGCTTCGTACGCCGCTTAATGGGATTGTTGGGCTGAGTCGTATATTACTCGATACAGAATTAACCAATGAACAGACAAATTATTTGAAAACTATTCACGTCAGTGCCATCACTTTAGGTAATATTTTCAATGACATTATTGAGATGGATAAGATTGAACGGCGCAAAGTTAGTTTAGATAGTCAACCAATCGATTTTAATGAATTTATTTTTGACCTTGAAAATTTATCGGGGCTTTTAGTACAACCTAAAGATTTAAAATTTATCCTTGAAGTAAAAGAAAATTTACCGAGTAAGATCATTACCGATGCAACACGGTTACGCCAAATACTATGGAATTTAATTGGTAATGCTGTGAGATTTACCCAAAAAGGTGAGATCAAGGTTCGTATTTGGTATGAAGGACATGAGCAGCTTTTTATTCAGGTTATTGATAGTGGCATTGGGATCCCAAAAGAAGAGCAAAAAAAAATTTTTGCTATGTACTATCAGGTAAAAGGTAGTGCTGGTGGTCGGCCAGAAACGGGTACGGGGATTGGTCTTGCTGTTTCTAAGCGGTTAGCGCAAAGCATGGGAGGAGATATACAGGTCGCTAGTACATTAGGGGTAGGATCTTGCTTCACTGTATCAGTGATAGCGCCAATTGTTGCAAAAACGATTGAAATGCCAACTCCAGAAGCTGTTTTACTACCTAAATTGCATATCCTTTTGGTGGAGGATATTGAATTAAATATTATCGTCGCACGATCTGTATTAGAAAAATTAGGCCATACCGTTGATGTTGCTATGAATGGTAAGGATGCATTAAAAATGTTCAAGATTGGTCGTTACGATTTGGTTTTGTTGGATATTCAACTACCTGATATGACCGGTCTCGATATTGCACGTCAGCTTCGTCAAAACTATGCTAATAATCAACTTCCACCTTTAATTGCATTAACGGCTAATGTATTGAAAGATAAAAAAGAGTATCTTGCGGCAGGTATGGATGATGTATTAAGTAAACCACTCTCTGTAAGTGCATTAATAAAGATTATTGAGAAGTATTTAACTGATTGTAAAAACAATGCCATCAACATTCCGCTAAAAGAAGTTGCTAATCATGATGAGGTATTAGATCTCAATATGCTTAACCAATATTTCGAATTAGTTGGTCCAAAACTGATTGAAGACAGCATAAAGATCTTTGAAAATGTGATGCCAGGATATCTATCTTTACTAGATTCTAATATTGTGGCTAAAGATCGAAATGGCATTGTTGCCCAAGCCCACAAAATTAAAGGTGCTGCGGGTGCAGTTGGTTTGCGCCACCTCCAGCAGTTAGCTCAACAGATACAATCCCCTGATTTGCCAGCCTGGTGGGATGTTATCCAAGAATGGTTTGATGAATTAAAAGTAGATTGGCAAAAAGATGTTAAGGTTTTGAAGCGATGGTTAGCTGTAGCTGAAAAAAAATAACCCCAACCGAAGTTGGGGTGCGCGAATATTGCGCCAACACCAGGGAAATCGTTTTCTACTCACCAATTATGATATGAGTGCATGTAGATGGTGAGTAAAATAGAAATCTTGATTTTTTGTCAGCCAATCAACATAACAAATATAATCGTTTTTGTTACAAGATTCATTAAAATTTGTGATTAAGTTCCATGTTATCACATTAAATGAATGAGTAACAATCTACTACAAATGGAGTCAAAAATGAAACCTATTGCAGTAATTTTAAGTGGATGTGGTGTATTCGATGGTAGCGAAATCCATGAGTCAGTACTCACTATGTTATCTTTAAGTCAAAACAATGTTGAAATGTATTTTTTAGCGCCTGATCGAGAGCAACTAGATGTTATTAATCATATAAATGGAAAAGAAAAACAAGAAAAAAGGAACATAATGGTAGAATCTTCGCGTATTTCTCGTGGAAAAATAGCGCCTTTAGCCTCTGCTGATGCTAATAACTTTAGTGCAGTTATTATTCCTGGTGGATTTGGGGTAGCAAAGAATTTATCTAATTTTGCTATTAAAGGAAGTGATTGTGAAATAGATAAAGATTTATTAACATTTTGTCGAAAAATACATGAACAAGGGAAGCCCATGGGGTTGATGTGTATAGCACCTGTTATGCTACCTAAAATTCTAAATAAAACGGTAAAGTTAACCATTGGCAATGATAAAAAAACCATTGCTCAAATAGAACAAATGGGAGGAGAACATATTATTTGTTCCTTTGATGATATTGTAGTTGATGAAGATAATAAAGTAATAACAACACCCGCTTATATGTCAGCATCATCACCCAATCAAGCATGGCAAGGGATTAATAAATTAGTAAAAAAAGTCATTGAAATGGCTAGCTGTTAATTATGTCAGCTTACTTATTATTATTGTGGCATTGGTTAAAAAGGGCATTATTAATCTTATTTTCATGCTGGCAATAACGATTGTAATTTTTAAATTTTTGCCTGTTCCCTGTTCGATGGTAATGGTAGAAAGAGAAATTAATGCTTGGTTATCATTAAATTTTTCTTATGTATCTCGCTCCACTTGGGTGGAAATTAATGCTATCTCGCCCAACATGTTAATTGCAGCTATTGCCGCAGAAGATCAAAATTTTCCAAATCATTGGGGATTTAATTTTCAGGCCATAGAAAGCGCCATCAACCAAAATCCGGCTAACAAAAAACCTGTCAGAGGAGCTTCAACTATAACTCAACAAGTAGTAAAAAATCTTTGGCTATGGGATGGACGAAGCTGGTTACGTAAAGGGATTGAAGCTATTATGACGCCAATAATTGAAGTTATGTGGTCTAAAAAGCGGATTTTGACGATTTTGAATATTGCTGAGTTCGGTGAAGGTATTTTTGGCGTAGAAGAAGCTGCAAAATATTATTTTAAAAAGCAGGCAAATCAATTAAATGAAGCTGAAGCTGCTCTTTTAGCGGCGGTTTTGCCAAATCCTTTAGTTTATCAAGTAAAAAGACCATCTAATGGTTTATTAATAAAACAAGCTTGGATACTGCGGCAAATGCAGCAGTTAGGTGGTAAGAATTTTCTGAAAAAATATGACTTCATTGCTGATTAATTTTAGTGCTAGTAGATAATATTGAAAATTTTATTTTTTATGGATTTTTATTATTTACAAAGGTAAATTATTTTATTTTTTTATTATTTTTGCTAGGTCATAACTTTTGTTATTTTAAATGTAAAATAGCTAATTAAGTTTCAGCAAAAAACCGATACCTCTGTGTATAAACTAGCAAAATAGTCAATGTATGGTCTAAGCAAATTTAGGTGTTATAAATTTTGTTATTTTCCAATTAAATATAACCGTTACCTTAAAATAGAGTTATATGGAACCGCACTGCTAGCTATGCTCCTACCAATTCAGCCAGGCAGTATTGCCGAGTACGTAATATTTACCCTGAGTAATATTCTTTTAAGATAAATTGTTGTTCAAGAAATAGTGATCATAATTCCAGATCGATCAATTTAAACACTTTACAACTGTGATTAAATTTCGATACAAAGTGCTCATATTGAAGGTAAGTAGCTAAAGTTAATCTACACGATTTTTTAAATTATTATAAAACTAGTCCAAATATTGAGTCGCTCTTAATATAGATAAAATACAGCTAGTGACTATGCTAAGAATTGCTACCCGACAAATGATTGCCGGGTCGTTAACAAAGCGATAACTTCTTAAGTTGCTCGAGAAAGGAGATTAATTAAGATAAGTAAATGCCGTCGTGACACGTTTCACGCCATCTGTTTCACTAGCAATTTTTGCTGCCGCAGCTCCTTCTTGTTGGGTTAGAATGCCAAGTAAAAACACTTCCCCAGCTTCTGTAATAACTTTAACAGTTGATGATTTAACCGAATCGCTGGTAAGAATTTGCGATTTTATTTTGGTTGTTATCCAGGTATCTTTAGACGCCGTACCAAGATCAACTGGCATTGCCTGGCGGATTTCATTATAAACCGCTTCAACACCTTCTACTTTGGTTGCTATCTGCTTCGCTCTTTCAGCTAATGCAAGATCAGGCGCTTGGCCGGTAAGTAGTATCTTACCTTCATAAGCCGTAGTAATAATACGAGCATTACGAGTAATGTCTTGATCTTTGTTAATAGCAGCACTAACGCGAGCTTCTAATGTTCCATCATCGACTTGGCGGCCTACACTTCTCGGATCCGTCGCACTTTTTGTAGCGACCGCCGCTGAGCCTATTACAGCAGCACCAAGGCATCCTTGTAACAAAAGGGTACTGCATATTATGGTAATTAGAGGAAATAATCTCATTATTACTCCTTAGTCATCTTGATGCGGAAAAAGTGTATTATCGATTAGATCACATAAACAGTTAACTGTTAATAGGTGAACTTCTTGGATTCTAATGCTTCTTTGCGAAGGTATTCGAATTTCTACGTCCTGTGTGCCTAGTAAGCCGGCTAATTCTCCTCCATCATGACCGGTTAAGGCCACAATAGTCATATCACGTGCTAGTGAAGCTTCAACCGCTTTTATCACAACGCGACTATCACCCTTGGTAGCAATTGCCAGGAGTACATCACCAGATTGGCCTAATGCACGCACTTGTTTAGCATACACTTCTTCCGGTTTTTGGCCATTAGCGATCGAGGTTATAATTGCATTATCTGTGTTAAGACATAAAGCGGGAAGACTTGGACGCTCAGCTTCAAATTGATTAATCATACTGGTTGCAAAGCGTTGTGCAATAACTGCCGAGCCGCCACTGCCGCAACATAAAATTTTATTACCATTTAGTAAGGCGTGAACGATCATAATCGCTGCCCGAGAAATAGCATCGGGTAATGCTTCAGCAGCAGCAATTTGTGTTTGAATACTTTCGGTAAAACAGGCTTTTATTTTCTCCAACACGTTAAGACCTACTTACATATAATTAGTGGATGGTATCATAGTCACTAAAGGCATTTGGTAACCATTCAAACTGATTTCCTGTCGTAGCACAAATGTCAAAACGACATAAAGCGGTTTCTATGTTTTCATTATGTTTAAGTAGCCATAATTTAGCGGCTGCAAGTAATTTTTTTCGTTTACTTAAAGTTACTGATATTAATGCATTACCAAAGTTATCATGGCGGCGAAAACGTACTTCAACAAATACCCAGATGTTTTGATCTTTCATAACTAAATCAATTTCTCCAACCGCGAAACTCACATTGCGGCTAATAAATTGCAGCCCTTGCTGTTGTAAGAATTGTTTGGCTTTGTATTCGAAATGGCGTCCTTGTATCCAAGATAAATTTGGCGATTTAAGCATAGCGGATATCCTTATCTGTCAGGTGAAAATGCTGTTAAGATGACACTTTAGTCACTATTTTACTCTATTTTTATCTATTGACTGATAAATTTTACTTTTAACTTACAATTTATTAGATCAACTGAACTTTTCCTTGTTGAAATTTTAACCACGGCAGGGTACGAAAAATAATACAATTGTCACTATCTACGCTTAGTTTGCCTGTGGCACCATTTAACTCGATATTTTGTTGTTGTAGTTGATTGAAATGATTGGCTAATAACCAAGCATCAATTCCCATGGCGTAAAGACGAATCAAGGAATAATCAGCCGAGAGTCGTTGATTAGCTTGGGTTAGTAAAGCGGAATTAGCACCAGCGAGTAAAGGGATTTCGCTGAATTGCAGATTTTCCATTTCCAGATAATAATCGGTACTTAAACCAGTTTGATGACTACGAGAACTAGCATAAAGCGTTGGACGTGTGCGACTATCAGTTGCCATATCTATCATCGGTTTAATCAATGATAATTCATCACTTGTGGCCACAATATACACGGCATCAATAGTCTCAGCCGGATCGTTGGTAATTGATGATTGCTGTTCGGCAAGCACTATTGGTGTGCCTACCATACGTATGCCAGTACTCTGAGTAGTTCGGGCTTTTAGGCTATTAATATCACCAAAGCTTTGTTTACGTACAGAAGTTTGTCTTAATTTTAACCATTCTTGAGCAAATACATTTGCGATACGTTCCCCAAAAGGTGAAGCCGGGATCAGCAGCAATGGTGCTTGTTTACCTTGTTTTGCAATATGGCGAGCCGCATTGATCGCCTCATCTTCTGGCGATAGAGAAAAGTAACAGACATTATTTTTAAGCGGCATTTTATGATTATCTAATTCATTTAATGTTAATAAATTTAATGGAGTATCTATTTGGATAGCTTTAAGAACATCCGGTTTTAACAATGGCCCGACAACTAAAGTAATGCCATCCTGCTCGGCTTGTCGAACTAGTGTCTCAATCGATTGAGTATTGGTATCGTATACTTTAACCTGTTGATTATTAATAGGCGCATTGTCAATAACAAGCGATGGGGTTTGTAGACTGTTTTCTTGCGCTATATTATTGCTACTGTTAGTAATTGAATCAATAATACTTTGAACAGTATCACTATTTTGATTGTTTTGCTCAGATGAGCTGGTTATTGCGTTCTTATTAATAGGTAACCCTTTTTGGGCGTCAAGGAAACCTTGTAAAATGGCTTCAGCAAATATTTTGCCATTATTACTTAAAGGCAAGAATAGACCAATTTTAGGGTTGCTACTGATTGAAGAGTGATGAATGATTTGTATTAGTGCTGTTGGGGAAGTTTTAACACCTGGGTTGGCTGGATAGCGTATTTTCCAATCGTTAAATGCATTATGTAATGCCGCTGGATCTTGGTAGTTATTATGGTAGAGATCAAGCAGATCAACCCAACCCTGTAAAACATTTTCATCCGCCCTAACGTCGAGTTTTTGAATTTGTTCAGCCGGCATATTGATTAACATTTGCCAAAAATCATCAATATTCTTTTGGTGACGAACCTGATCTTTTAAGAGTGGTTCTTGCGCAATATAGGCGCGTAAAGCTTCCGCAGATGGTGTACCATTAGCAGCATCAATAATTGATTGATAATGGTTGCTTTCGGAGCTGGTCTGTATAGATGTATCGGTAGTTGGTTCACTTTGATTTACTGAGGAATGACATCCCACTAATAAAAGTGAGGATAGTATTGCTATACAGATCAAACCTTTTTTAACAAAAATTAAAGAACGCATACTTTGTCCAGTGATGTAATTATCATTGCTCAATTTTAATCGGTTATTCGGAAGAAACAATGAATGAACCAAATCAAGCTAAAGAGGTAGAGATGGTATCAACGCTATATATTGTACCAACTCCAATTGGTAATTTGGACGATATCACTCTGCGTGCATTGCAGATCCTTAAGCAGGTGGATCTTATTGCCGCGGAAGATACCCGGCGTACGGGTTTATTATTGCAGCACTTTGCTATTGATACCCGCATGATGTCCTTACATGATCATAATGAACAGCAGAAAACAGATCAATTAATTCCGCAATTAAAACAGGGACTAAGTATAGCGTTAGTTTCTGATGCTGGAACACCATTAATTAATGATCCTGGTTATCATTTGGTAAAATATTGTCGACAAGTTGGCATTCGGGTGGTTCCCTTGCCAGGGCCTTGTGCTGCAATTACAGCGCTTTCTGCGGCCGGAATTGCTTCAAATCGCTTTTGTTATGAAGGTTTTTTACCGGCAAAACGCAAGAGTCGACAAGAGGTATTGCAAGAGCTAATGGATGAGTCTAGAACACTAATTTTTTATGAGTCACCCCACCGTTTGTTAGACACCTTAGCGGATATGGTAACTATTTGGGGCGCTGAACGTTATGTTATTTTGGCGCGGGAATTGACAAAAACCTGGGAATCTATTCATGGTTTGCCGGTTGGAGAACTACTTGACTGGGTAAAAGTAGATGAAAATCGTTATCGCGGCGAAATGGTTTTGGTGGTTGAAGGGTATAGAGCACCAAAGGAGGCTAATGCAGCCATTTCCTCTGAGGTGAAGAAAACGTTAGCATTATTACAACAATCATTACCGTTAAAAAAAGCGGCGGCCATTACCGCAGAAATTTATGGTTTAAAGAAGAATGCATTATATAAGCATGCCCTTGAGCAACAAGTTAGCGCTGATAGTGCAATCAAGTAGATTAGCAGTTGGCCAGCTGTTATAAATAACTATACAAATTAATGTTAAATCCCTATAATTTGGCGTTGGAGTTAGCTAGACGACCGCTGCTTTGTTGTTGGTTACCGTAGGTAATTGATAATAAAGGGGAGGAAAGTCCGGGCTCCATAGGGCAAGGTGCCAGATAACGTCTGGGAGGCGAAAGCTTACGACTAGTGCAACAGAGAGCAAACCGCCGATGGCTATTAAAGCACAGGTAAGGGTGAAAGGGTGCGGTAAGAGCGCACCGCGCAGCTGGCAACAGTTTGTGGCACGGTAAACTCCACCCGGAGCAAGGCCAAATAGGGGTTCATTAGATGCGGCCCGCATCGAACCCGGGTAGGCTGCTTGAGTCAGTGCGCAAGTGCTGGCCTAGATGAATGGTTGTCCACGACAGAACCCGGCTTATCGGCTGACTCTAAACCATTAAAAAACCCCATTGTAAGTTTACTCACAATGGGGTTTTACTTTTTAACTATTTAAAATGCAATAGAATTGATAAACCGATTATTTATTATCAATAGCGTCTATAAACACTGCTTAGTCATTTCAAGTAATTTTTTGACGTCCTCAGGACGGGTATTACCGGTTGCTTTATCGATAATAGAACTATAAATATGCGGAATAATTTTCTTTACGCCAGCAGTTAATGCGATTTTAAGAATTTCCGTGTAATTGTCTAAGTCGATACCGCCGGTTGGTTCAAGGTAAAAATCACAGCTAGCACAAGCCTCGGCAACAACTTGATACTCTTCGCGATATTTTAATCCTGCCATATTAAAAAATTTCACTGAGCTTGCGCCCATATCTTTTAGCATTGCAATTGCCGTTTCAACAGGAACAATGGCATCAGGATAATTTGAGCTTAGCGGTCCAGTAGAAATTTTTACTTTACCAACTTGGCCAGTGGGTGAAATAAGGGCATTAACGATAGTCTGTTCTTGGCCCAATAGTGCACGACTGGTTGCCGCCCCAGTGAATACTTGGTTTACATGTTGAGGTTGAATAACTTTAGCAATTTGCGAAACCATATTAGATTGATTAGGATCGCCTGCACCTAAACCGACAGAAAGCGCATTATCAATTTCATCAGCATACTTAGCCATATCTTCGATGGCACTATTTAAGTCAGCATAGTTTTTCGACAGCACGCCAACCACGACATAAGTTTCAGCAGCTTGATTAATTTCTTTAGCATTTTGGTGAGAGCCTGCCAGAACATTCAGACAAACACGATCATGATAAAAATTAGGGGTTAATTGTTTTCCCATTATTTGACTCCAGTAACAACTTGGCGTATGCGTGAGACAATTGTTTTCATTTGTTCGTTAGTAACACTACGGATATCAGCCTCAACTTTCCCTTCGTTGGCTTTATATTCGCGAAAATAGATAGCGGTATCGCCTTGTTTCAATTCTGCCATCATGGCGTAAGTGGTTTTACCAATGGCTTTTTGATCGAAGCTTATTTCTGCCCGAGCAATATCACGGCCAGCTGCATCCCAAACAATTTGGGCTTTGACACCTTTGATTTTGTTGAGCTCACTGATAAAGTCAGACATCCGCTCAACCATTTGTTTACCGGTTTCTTTTATGGCAGTTAGGTAAAGTTCAATCGCCAGTGTTAGACCTAAAATACCTTCTTTACCAACTTTCATTGCGCGACCAATGCCGCTACTTTGTTGTTTAACCCACTCAACGTATTGATGTTTACCAATAACTAGGCCGCTAGTTGGACCTTCAATTGCTTTAGCTCCGCTGTAGATCACCAAATCAGCGCCATCTTGATAATAAGCCATTAGATCTTCTTCTGCGGCGGCGTCGACAATTAACGGGATTTTATGTTTCTTAGCAACTAGTGCCGCTTCTTTTACCGTTAACATACTTTTTTGTACGCAGTGATGCGATTTTACATAAAGAATAGCTGCGGTTTGATCGGTAATTTTAGCAGCAACTTGGGCAGCACTACACTCATTAGCATAACCGGCTTCGACAACTTCACCCCCACCAAGTGCAACCATGGTATCAACTGGTGCCCCATAATTAACATTATGTCCTTTTGGTATGACAATTTCACGGGCAACAGGTTGATGAGAAGTGTGAAGATTATAAAGTAAATCGGCATTATCTTTTACTATCACGGCCGCGACGGATTGCGCAATTCCTGCTGAGGCGCAAGAAACAACCACCGCATTTTCCACCTTAAGTAGCTTGGCAATATATTGCCCGGTTTTATTTACCAGATCTTTGATTTCAAAGTAATGATTAAGTCCATAACCGACGCGCTCTGTAACTTCTGCTTTGGGCGTTGAAACACCTAGCATTGTCATGCGACCGGAGGCATTAATGACATTTTTGAGTTGATATTGTTCATAAATCGATTGCATATTCAGACTCACTTTCTGTGGAAACGATTTCTTTACCGCCAACAATGGCAACAACAGGCACAAACTTATGGCTACCAATGCGTACTTCACCTTCTGCATCAGAAAGTTGAGTACGCTCTTCTTTGAGATCAAAGATAGTGAAGTCTGCGTCCATACCAATGTCTAGATAGCCTTTACCTTGCAAATGAAGCAGGTCTGCAGCTTTTTTCGTAACACAATCAATGATTTGTTGTATTGAGAACCCCATACAAAGAAATTTGGTCATTACGAAAGCCAGACTATAAACTGGACCATTGATACGGTTTTTGTGGTAAATATCGGAACTGATAATATCGGGATAAGTTCCAATACGCATTGCTTGTTCCGCAACTTTAAAGCTGAAACTTTCACCACCGTGACCCACATCCAGGATCACGCCACGGGCAAGAGCGCGTTGAATCGATGGCTTTAAATTGCCATTATCATCCAAAATACGATTAGGTTTACCATTAAAACAGTGGGTAATGATATCACCTTTGGTTAACAAATCAGCGATATCATCGAGATTGGGAGGATTATTACCAATATGCACCATTAATGGTAACCCACTTTTTTTCTGCATCGCTTTTGCTTTGACAAGCGGAGTTATACCATTTTCACCAACCACACTTTTACTCATGCGTGCTTTTATCCCGACGACAAAGTCTGGATGATCATCGATAGCTTTTTGTAAACTAGCTTCATCAATTTGCTGCATGTCGGCTAATTCATTTTGAGCAATAATACCTGTTTTAGCGATATTAAGCAGTGAATAAACATTGGTTTTGACTTTACGTGTAACAGCAAAAAAGTGATCAATATCGTCAGCCCCGACACTACCAGCATCTACTAGTGTGGTAACCCCGCAGGATGCGCCGGCTAAGTCGGGTTCATCGAAATAAATCGGTGATTCTGGGTAACAATGGGTATGGGCATCGATCCAGCCAGCGCTAATATAGAGTTGGCCTTTTAAATCAATCATTTTAGTTGCTTGTTGTCCTTTGGCAGCATCTGGGCCAATGGCAACAATTTTGCTATCACGTACTAAGATATCAACGATCTGGTCGTTGATAAGTTTCCCTTGTTTGATAATGAGATCGTTCATAATAGCCTTCTTTATTTTCTTACTAATTTAGGCGGCGATAGTGAAGAAATAGCCCAGAACCATCGCACCGAGTATTGCTCCGCCGGCAATCGGTTTTTTCCAAATATAAAAAAGTAGCGAACCAATCAGCGAACCGATACCAATTGGAATCGAGGCTGCCATCGCGGCTAAGATGATCAACGGCCCTAAAAACCGACCAGAGGTGTTACCTGCACCCATCATGACATCAGCCCCGAAGGTGGAATTAGTTTGTCCAACGGTAAATTTGCGGGCGAAGATAATGATACAACCAATAACGATACCTAATACTAAGCCGGTCATCAGCGATGCCCAGAAATTGGTGACCAAAAAGTCCATACCACTAGCAAGTAATAGCGCTGGTACGCCTAAACCAAGTCCAGTTTGCAACGCACCACCGATATCCAAGATCCCTACCAGTGATCCTTCAATAATACGGGCAAAGAGGAAACTAGCACCAAATGCCGCCACTGCACCAAAGACACCGGTATCAAGACCAGAACGTAGCATAGCCACAAAGGCAACTTCATTGAAAGCGCCAAAGCCATAAACGACATACATATGGGTGCCGGCAAAGATACCGGCGGATAGAAGTCCAACAAACAGAGGAAATGACCACTCTGCATACCAAAAGTCTTTTTTATTGATTTCCGTTGTCATAATTATTCTCCACTCATGATTTGGTGGATATGTTGCAGCCAGTTTGGTGCACCAAGATGGAAAGATTCGAGTATTTTGATATCAAATCCGCGGAAGAAGGCACTGAGTACGAACAATAAAATCACTGCTATCATCATAGTGCGGGTAATTTTTGTCCAGCCACTATCGTCGACGCCTTTACCAATTAAAATCCCAAGTACCAGACCTGGAATGGCATTGCCCATAACAAGTTGTGCACAACCGCCAAACAGCGTTGCCCAAAAGCCAGAACGCCGACCAGCATCCATGGCGGCTAACCAGAAGATAACCGGCATGACGATTTCGACTAATAAATTTGCCGCAGGGACTAAGACATTAATTGCCGTTGTTTGTAGCGCAGCAGGCACAGCAGAAGCCGTTGTATTTAAGAAAGCAACCACTATGGCACCGATAATGGCACAGGCAATAGCCATTTTCTTCGGATTATGCATTGTTTCTGCGACATTGCGGTTTTTGATCATCAAAACGGCGGTACCCCAGTTGGGTATAATTCGGTGATCAACGTCTTGCGTAAAAGCACCAGCAGCAACAGATGATGCCCAAGCATTGAAGAAAAAACCTAAGCCGAATGAAAAGTGAGAAGCAGGATCGCCTTCACAGGAATTTAATTCACCTAATGTACGGAAAGCTCCCATACCTTGAACGGTGGGTGCGTGAAACATACGCGCAGCACCTGCACCGAGGCCAAAACCACATAAGCCACCGATAATTAGGGACATGCCGAGTATTTCTAAAAAAGACGTTGTCTCGCCCATGACTTTTTCTCCAAATCAAGATACCGATTATTCATCGGTAAATGTGATTTCTTTAACATTTAGCAAGGTGATATCTAATGAAACATCTAAAACAACAGAGAAATATTCACGCTTGCGAGGTAAGAATAAAAAAAGAAACCTTTCTGTTGTCGTTTTTACTTTAGCACTGATAACAGTGATGTCTTTCGGTTCGATACGTAGCAGAATGTTATCAGTGTTTTTTAGTATGGTACGTTGTATTGAACTTAGTGCATCAGCAAGTGCTTTTTGTCGGGAATTCCCTTGACCATTAACACGTACAGATGTTTCCATTTTCTGTTTCATCATGCATTGCCATGTTTCTTATTAAATGCTTTGACTAAACGTTCGCCCAACTCTTCTTTATCCATAAAACCAAACCCGAGGACATTACAGCCATCTGCAATCGCCGTTTCGCCTTCTTCAATCGAACGCATACCATAACGTGCTTTATAACCATACTTAGTCTGTGCAGTGATGGCACCTGCACCGCCACTACCACAGAATGAGATCCCTAGGTCTGCATTATGCTCTTTCATTACGTCGCCTAACTTCATATCAGCAGCAACGCCAGGAATGACGGTTGCTTTACCACCAGCAGCTTCAACACCGGCAGCCACTTTTTGTCCTTTGCCTAAACGATCACCAATAACGACATGGATCTGTTTCATATTTAATTCTCCTATTATCTTTAAGAGTTAGAACGTGCTACTTCAAAATGAACTGAGAGCAGATAAGCCTCTTCGTATGCCAGGCCAGGCAAGGTATTAACAACTTTCTCGGCCAAGGCTATAGATTCAGGCGATATTTCTTCAAACAGTGAGACATCCACTTCAGGCAGAGACTCACCTGTTTTTGCTCTCTCTACCATTGCTTTAACGTGAGAACGTAGCATCTGTTGTTGAACATCAGTTGTATGGGCCCCTTCCGCTTTTAGCCAGCCATCGATAATAGAAATTAATTTATTGGTGACAGTCTCTACATCCAGGTTATCTTTTGCGACATTAAAAACAATTGAGGATTCACTCATAAACTTTCGCTATCCCATTTGGAAATTAAAATAAAACCAGTCTTTTGCTATTGTGAATAACTTTAGTTCTTTCCAGTATGGTTTTGGAGAGGAAACATTTCCACTTTAAACTGGCAAATATCTGGAAAAATAAAGACCAAAATAATGAATTAATTTTAATCAAACTGGAAATTTAACTAAATCAAGGGTAGATTTTTTATTATTTTTATTGTTATTCAATACGTTGCAATATTATTATTTTTGTTTTATTTCAGTAGATTAGGTAATGTAAAGTTGATTAATTATTTGTTTATTTAGTGAGCTGGTTAAGTGGAAATAGCCAGCTAAATAATAATAGGTTTCTGGAAGTTTAGCTTGCCAATTTAAAGCAAACTAAGAGCAAGAGGCGAGCCAAAAAGATAAAAAAGTTACCTGTCTTATGATAATGATCACTAAAAATGGCACTTTTAGCTTATTATTTCCACTTTTCCACTATTAAGTGGAAATTATTAATTAATACGACTTAGGCTATCCTTGGCAATAACCTGAAAGTCATTGAAATTTCTACTATTAATTAGCCTTTTGGTCGCTTTTTCTTTGACAAAAGTAACGAATAACTCATAAATAGCGATTGCTTCTTCATAGTCTGCTTTACTAATAGCTAGCAGAAAAATGACATTAGCAACTTCCTTAGTTTCTGCATTCCATTCGATTCCTTGTGGTGAAATTATGGTAACAACCACCGTTTTATTTGCCAATAAACCTAATGAGTGAGGTAAGGCAATACCTCCGCCCAGTAAGGTTGACACAATAGATTCGCGTTCGATCAGCGATGGATAAAAATCGTTTGTGACATAACCATCGACTTGGAGTTTTTTACAAATTTTTTTAAATAGTGCTTCTTGGCTAATTTTTTCATTAAGTATGATGAAATAACGTTCATCAAAGAATCGTTCAATAATATAAGGTTTGGTTTGGTTGATCATCGCAAGACGCCCGACTTGCTCCAATTGATAGGGAGTTGGAAAGGGAGCGATTTTCACTACCGGCTTATTTTTTTCCGCTAATCGGATAGTGGTGATGACAAAGTCTTCATCGATGTTCTCTAAGGCTTCATATTCTTGTAACGATAGCGCACGATTAAATTTTAGTTGTGGAAATTCACGCATAATTTTGGTTTCTATAACGCGTACTGTTGAGTTGCCTGAATCAGTAACGACTAGTACCTGTGTTGGGTGATGGTGGCTGGTACCATAATTACATTCCAAACTTACTCCAATATGGACTGCCAGATAACCAAGTTCGTCTTCACTTATTGGGTAAGGGAGTAGGGTACTGGCACTGCGTAGTGCATCGAGGGTGACATCATAAGCAAAAGGATAAAATTGTTTGATATCGTTAAGTAAAGGATTGGGTGTATTAATATTAAATTGTAAACGAGTCAATAAAGTGGCGAGATGGGTGGTCAAATCACGTTTTAATTTCTCATCATTACGTAAATCGTAATTATAGGAGTCGTTTATATATTGCAAAATATGATCAAGCAATTTGGTATGTAAACCTGTTTTTTGCGTGGGCTGTTCATTACCAATAATACGTTGGGCAGCTAGTTGTGTGCATAAGTAAGCTTGTTCAGCTTTTGATAGATCACCGCCGAGAAAGTAAATCAACCCGTTAGAAATTTCTTTCACTGCGTTCTGAATAACAGGATCCATTTCGTTATTGATAAAAGTGGTTAATTCACGGCCACGAGTAATACGCAAAATAGTGGTAGCACAATTAAAGATAAGATATTGGTGGCCTTCGTTAGTCAGTCAAATATCAAAACGGCTAAGGCTATTTTGTAGTACTTTATCAATATAGGTTAAATCAATATTATCAAGATAGGTCAGACTAAATTTAACAATGTCTTTATTTATTTCCTGTGAGAAACGCCGCCATAATATTTCGGTAATACAAGTACGAATTGCCCATTCATCCCCGCTTAATCGTATCCCTTGATGTGGAATGCCTTCCAGTTGGATGTCATGTTTATGTAAATATTCTCTGACGATACTCATATCCTGCTGTATAGTACCGCGGCTAATAAACCATTTTTCTGCAATATCATCAAGTTTAACGGGTAATGGCAACATTAAAAGCTTTAATAATAATGCATCAACCCGATCTCTTGCGGTGCGGGGAATATTTTCATCATCGGCTATTTTTTCCGTTTTGATGGTAGCAAAAAGGGCTTCATTATTAATTTTTAAATGGTATCCGTTACCGCGCTCATAAACGATGCACGCATCATAGCCCTGCAAATATTCATTTAATTCGTTAATATCTGAACGTATGGTTCGCGTTGAAACACCAAAACGCTTGGCAAGTTCTTCTTGCGATACAATTTCGGTCTGAATATTAGTAAAAATTTGATGAATACGTTGATTTGTAAACACAGCCACGAGTTATACCTTTCAATTAATAAAATAGAAAAGTTGTTGGTGATTGAAGATGATATCCTAGTTAAAAACTTGATGAAAAGGTTATCACTGACATCCAAATAAATTATATCTATTAAAACAACTATATTTATTCTATCACTTTTATTGGTTGTCGATCTTTTTATTAAATACTTTATTGAAAGTTATCAATTTTATGTTTAATTTAAATAAACCAACATGCCACGAAAATCTGTTTGGGCAGTTAATTTTACCTTTTGTTCCTGCATCAAAAATGCACCATCACTATAGTCAATATAAGCAATTTTGTGATTGTTATTTTCTAATTTTACTATTCCTGTAATCGAATATAGATAACTCTTTTTCCCTTTCAGGCTAAGTGTCATATTTTGTTCTGTTTTTAAATAAATATGACTAACCCAAGTTTGTTGTCGGATTTTTAAGCTATTCTCCGAACCATTTGGTGAAGCAAGTAATGTCAATGAGTTATTATTAATCAGTTTACGTTTTTGTGGTGGTTGGCAGAAATATTCAACACAGGCATTGATCCATAATTGTAATTGGATTAATGGTTTTTCGTGATTAGTATTGTGTTCGCTATAACTTATGTTATGGATCGGAGAGAAAAGTAAGCACTCATTTTCTGATTGATGAATGCAATTTCCTTCACTATCGTGGAACTCAGCGTCGCCCTGTAAAACCAAATTAATGATATCGATATTGGGATAGCTTTTGGCTCGACAGGTGGCTTTTGGCGCGATAATTTCTCGATTTAATACTCGCAAAGCACCGTAATGGGTAAAATTAGGATCAAAATAGTGACCAAAAGAGAAAGTATACTGTGCTTGTAACCAACCAAAATCAGCATGACCACACTCTTTTTCTAATCTAGGAATTATCATAGTAATTTTACCTTTCAGATAATTTATGATGAAAAAATAATAATTAACTAGACGAAAAATTGTTAGCTAGTTAATCTGAGTTAAACATTCAAATTTCTTGATTGAGATTTTTTATGAGTAAAGAGCGTGCACTAACATTAGATGCGTTACGCGTAATGAATGCGATTGATCGACGCGGAAGTTTTGCAGCAGCAGCTGATGAATTAGGTAAAGTCCCTTCTGCATTAAGTTATACGATGCAAAAATTGGAAGAAGAGCTCGATGTGGAGCTTTTTGATCGTTCTGGCCATCGGACACGTTTTACTGATGTTGGACGGATGTTGTTGGAGCGGGGGCGATTATTGTTAGAAGCGGCCGATAAACTTGTGGTTGATGCTGAAGCCTTGGCGCGTGGTTGGGAACCCTATCTTACCATTGTTTGTGAAGTATTGATCCCGGTCTCAACACTTTTCCCTTTAGTCGATAAATTAGCACAAAAATCGGAAACTCAGCTCAGTTTGTTAACTGAAGTGTTAGCCGGCGCATGGGAATGTTTAGAAACCGGTAAAGCAGATATTGTGATTGCACCTGATTTGCATTTTCGTTCTTCACCTGAAATTAATAGTCGTTTACTTGGTACTATCAATAATGTTTATGTTGCTAGTCCTGAGCATCCTATTCATCAAGAGCCAGAGCCACTTTCCGACATGACACGGATTAAATATCGTGGAATTGCTATTGCAGATACCGCCAAAGAACGACCAGTCTTAACGGTACAGTTATTAGATAAACAGCAGCGATTAACAGTAAGTTCGCTTGATGAAAAACGTCGTGCTTTATTAGCAGGATTGGGTGTTGCGACTATGCCTTATAGGTTGGTTGAAAAAGATATTAAAGAGGGGCGATTACGTGTCGTCGGATCAGAATATAGCCATGAGACGAATATTATTATGGCTTGGCATCGTGGCAAAATTGGTGAAGCTAAATTTTGGTGCTTGCGTCAAATTCCACAGTTGTTTAATAGTGATCACAATACCGATCATTTAGCTTAAAAATAGTTGGTTAAATTTTACTTATGGGCGATGGTAATATGATCGCCCAAACGTTATATTACCATTTTTTATTTAACCAGTGATCGATACTGAATTTGCCTGGCCCGAGAATGGCTAATAGCATATAACCGCCAGCGATAGAGAGATCTTTTAAAAACATCAATTGGTTATCGCCTTCGGCAAAGTTGAAGTGAAAAATAAAAGCGGTTAACAAACTAAAAGCAACGGTAAAAATAGCTGTGGTTCGCGTTAAAAAACCAAATAGGATCGCGATGCCACCGCCAAGCTCTAATAAAATAGTTAATGGCAGTAAAAAAGCCGGCACGCCCATTGCATGCATATATTGCTGGGTTTCAATATAACCACTGCCAAGCTTACCATAGCCGGCAAAAATAAATAACAGTGGCATTAAAATACGAGCCACCAGGATTGTGATATTCTCTATGTTTTTCATATACATCCTTCTTAAAGCTTACTATTTAAAGTAAGGGTTTTAATCTGTAGTGAACGTTTGACTGCCAAACAAGAATTAATTAATTGCTGTTTTATTTATAGTAAAGCCTAGATTATTAAAAATACTAGCCAGAAAAATTCAATCTATTATGCAAAAAAATTGAATGAATTAATGGAGGATAATTTGTTATTGATAGGAGGAAGTTTTTTTCGAATTTGCCAATCGGTTACGCTTTTTTTGCTATAAATGTTTGTAAAGTTTTTGCTATTCCCCAAATACCAATAGCGCGTCGACTGAGGCGATAAAGTTTTTTAGGATGACGAATATGATAGAGTGCAATTAATGAAAAACTTGCAATAACCAATGGTTTGAAAGCTAGCATCTTTTGCCAGGTACGATCATAGGGTGCAGTAATTGCTAACCAATGCTCAGAAGTTGCGGACAGCACATTACGCTGCTGCTGAATATTGGTTAACAATTGCTGCTTTTTTAATGCCAATTGTTTCGCTTTACTCAGTTTCATGTTCATCCTGTTTTAACTGTTTGATATCCTGCTTTAATTGTTCACGGGTTGCCGCTAATAGAGACGTGCGATGGGCTATTTTTAATGTCCAGCAAGTACCTAATAATGCCAGGATAAGTAAAACAGCTGTTGTAATAGCAACCACTTGTATACGATAGGCGGGATCAACCATAAGAAAAATTAATACCAGCAAACTCATCAGGCCGAATGCGATCAATAGTAATGTGGTACCGGCTAATAAAATCAGTTGGACAAAGGTTTGCTTTTCTTGTTCGAGCTCGACTGCAATGAGTTGCAGTCGCGTCTCAACCATATTAACAAGAATAGAACCTATCCGTTGTAAGGTAGTTAGCAAGCCTTTAGCCGGTCCATTTGGATGTTGATTTTCTCGCATGTTAACGTCTAGCCAGTAAAATGCCTAATACCAGCCCGACAGCGGCACCTACACCAACACCGGTCCATGGTTTTTCATGTACATAATCATCAGCCCGGCCAGCAACCTCCTTGGTTTGATCAATAATTTTGCTGCTGACATCACTCAGTTTTTGGCGAGAATCGTTTAACGCTTTTTCTGCTTTACGGCGAATTTTATCAATTTCTGCTTTGGACTTATTTTCTGTATTGTTCAAAACTTCTTCCAAAGAATCAGCTAATGATTTTAATTCTGTACGTAGGTTTTCGGTATTTTTCATAACGTTAACCTCTTTTCAATAAAGATCGTTAATTTTTACTACTCTTGTTCTTTGAGAATAGTAAAAGATCCAATAAAATCAATCTATATCTCATTAAAGGTAATTTAAAATTTGTTATATTGAAATATAAAAATAACTATATTGGTATAAAAATTTGATAAAAAGTTTGATTGAAAGGAATGCTGTTACCAGGAAAGTAGGCAACAGCATAAATTAAGTTGGATTTAAGGATTACGGCGATTAAATTTTTTCTTTAGTACTACGGCTATACTGCCTATTAGACCAATAAAAAGCAAGACAACCGGGATCAGCATCAAAATACTCATGATTTGGCGTTCATAGTATTGAAAGAGTGGACTTTTACCGAATACATAACCAATAGTGGTTAAAATCAATACCCAAAGTAACCCACTAAGCCAATTAAAAAACTGAAAGCGTCCATTAGGTAAACCGGATAGGCCGGCAATGGTAGGTAGAATTGTCCTGATAAAAGCAAGAAAGCGGCCAATAAGCAGCGCTGCCAAGCCATGGCGATGGAAAAGGCTATAAGCACGTTGGTGATAATGTTCAGGTAGATGAGAGAGCCAGCTTTGCACGATTTTATTGTTTCCTAGCCATTTACCTTGGAGATATCCTATCCAGCAACCCAAACTGGCACCTGCGGTTAAGATAATGATTGTCAATGGATAATTAATCGTGTCTTTGGCTATTAGGACACCGACTAGGATAAGCAAACTGTCACCAGGTAAAAAAGCGGCAGGTAATATTCCATTTTCCAAAAATAATATTGCAAACAATATAATGTAGATAGCCCATACTAATGAAGGATTCATTAGCATATTGTAATCTTGATGCCAGAGTGCAAAAAAAAGTTCTTTAACTAATTCCATCAAGTGTTTCCTAAATACCGTTATCTTTAAACCTAATTGGCAGTTATTATCTATTATCCCTTATTAGAGATAATGCAATCCTAGTTAAAAAGCTTGTATATGAGCTTTAAATATTAAATTCAGGTATAAGCATAATATATTAGACTAATGTGATACTCTAACAAAATCATAAATAACTAAATAGTAAATTTTCGGTGAAATTGACTTTCTATTTAATATTTTATTTTTTTACAATTCATGAAATACATTTACCAACATCTTGTGTTTTGGTAGCAGATCTTTTATTTTATTAGCTAGCAAAGGGGAGTAACTTCTTCAGCCGGTTTATCGTCATTACGGTGTTATGCACCCGGTAACCGGGCATCACAGGTGAATTTCTAAGTCGCTTTTGTGTTGTAAGTGAGACCTTGCCAGTAGGCAAGGTTTACTTATAATTTAAATTAGTGGAATAGAAACCTATGAAGACTAAAATGGATTATAACGGCTGAGCCTTCTGTGGGGTTCGGCCGTTTTTCGTTTCTAGGAGCTAATATGCATACTGTTGGTACTCCCGTATTATGGGCAATCTTTACTATTGTTATTGCGGTTATGTTACTTATTGATATTTCTTTACAGGGTAAGCATAAGGGAAGGGAAATAACAGTAAGACAGGCGATTATATGGAGTTTAATTTGGATTAGTTTGGCATTGTTGTTTGCCTTAGGTTTATGGTTTTATTTTAAACAAACAACTAGCCTAATGATTGCTAACCGCCAAACAATGGCTTTTTTAACCGGTTATTTACTAGAAAAAGCATTAGCTGTTGATAATGTATTTGTTTGGTTAATGTTATTTAATTATTTTTCAATTCCGGTGAATTTACAGCGCCGAGTCCTTATCTATGGTGTATTGGGAGCGATAGTATTGCGTACTATCATGATCTTTACAGGTAGTTGGCTAGTCTCACAGTTCCACTGGATTTTGTATCTCTTTGGCATTTTTCTACTCTTCACTGGTATTAAGATGTTCTTTGTTAAAGAAAATGATCAATCGATTGATAAAAAACCATTAGTGAAATGGCTCGGTTCTCATATACGCATGACAAATACTTTACATGATGAGCGTTTTTTTATTCGTCAACAAGGCATTTTATTGGCGACACCGTTGATTATGGTATTAATTTTAGTTGAGATTAGTGACATTATTTTTGCGGTGGATAGCATCCCGGCTATTTTTGCAGTAACAACGGATCCTTTTATTGTATTGACTTCAAATCTATTTGCGATTTTAGGCTTGCGGGCGATGTATTTTGTTTTATCAGGTATTGTTGAAAAATTCTCTATGCTAAAGTACGGACTGTCTATTATCTTAATTTTTATTGGCATAAAAATGTTATTAATGGATGTATTTCACATTCCTACCGCTGTTTCACTGACTATTGTTGCGGCTATTTTAACATTGACAATGTTCTTTAATTATATCTTTAATAAATATAAAAAACATATTTAATAATTAAATAATAGTTTTAAATATTATAATACTGTATCCCTTAATATTAATTAAAAATGGTAAAAAGGGATATTGTTATTTCTCTATTAGCTAAATTTGTTCTGCTAGTTAATTTATTAATAAAAGGGTTAGTTAGTTGTTTATCTAATAAATCTGTTTTTGTATATGGTGGTATCTTTTTTTATCCTAACTAACGTAGATACAACATTTTATAACCATAAAAACAATTTGCCATGATTATAGAAAAAAACATGTTGGTTACTGTCTTATATCATACATGCAAGCTTAGTAAAGCATAAAGCAAAGACTAATTATCGGCGATTATTAGTGTTTTTCTTTATATTGCATATGCAAGGCGCATTCCTTGATCAATAGCACACCGTGCATCAAGTTCTACGGCAATATCAGCACCACCGATAATATGGGGTTTTTTGCCTAATTTGTATAGTGCGTCGGCTAAAGTGCGAAGGGATTCTTGGCCAGCACAGATGATGATGTTATCAACAGGCAAACACTTTTTTTGCTTGTTATGGTAAATATGCAATCCCTGATCATCAATTTTCTGGTAGCTAACACCATTCATCATAGTAACGCCATAACGTAGTAAGTTTAAGCGATGGATCCAGCCGGTTGTTTTGCCAAGTTGTTCACCAACACGCGTTGATTTTCGTTGTAGCAGATAAATTTTACTAGGAGAAGCAAGTTGATGTTCTCCTTTAGGATAAATACCGCCTGGTTGTGTGATCGTTGTATCAATGTTCCATTGATGAGTAAATGCATCAATGTCTTGGCTACTTTTATCTATTTCTTGACAAAGATATTGTGCGATATCAAAGCCGATCCCGCCAGCGCCAATAATTGCTACTTGCGAACCGATGGTAATATGGTGTTTTAGTACATCGTAATAATTCACGACACTGTCGTGATCAATGCCTTCTATGTGGATTTTTTTAGGTAGTACGCCGGTAGCAATGATGATTTCATCAAAGTTTACCAGTTGTTCGGCTGAGGCTTTGTTAGTTAAATGAATAGTAACATTTTTTAGTGTCAGTTGGCGTTGAAAGTAACGAATTGTTTCTTGGAATTCTATTTTTCCAGGGATTTGTTTAGCAAGATTTAGTTGACCACCGATCTGACTTTCTTGCTCAAATAGGGTAATATGGTGGCCACGCTCTGCTGCGGTTATAGCAAATGATAATCCCGCTGGACCGGCGCCAATAACCGCAATATTTTTTGGTTTTAATGCTGGTCGAAATGGAAAGTCTAATTCATGACAAGCGCGCGGATTAACTAAACATGATGCTTGCTTACCAACAAATATCTGATCTAAACAGGCTTGATTACAAGCGATACAGGTATTAATTTCATCCGCACGATTTTCCGCCGCTTTAGTCATAAATTCTGAATCAGCAAGAAAAGGCCGCGCCATAGAGACTAAATCAGCACAGCCATCAGATAAAATCTGCTCGGCTAGTTCAGGCGAATTGATGCGATTAGCGCAGATTAAAGGAATTGATATTTTTCCCATCAATTTTTTAGTGACCCAAGTAAAGCCTGCTCTTGGTACCATCATTGCAATAGTCGGGATCCTCGATTCATGCCAGCCAATACCGGTACTGATCATCGATGCTCCAGCCATTTCGATTGCTTTTGCTAAGTGTTCTATTTCACTCCAATCGGATCCTTTTTCAATTAAATCAAGCATAGATAATCGGTAAATAATAATAAAATTATGGCCTACTCGTTGTCGAACAGCTTTAATAACTTCAATCGGAAATCGGATCCGATTTTGATAACTACCGCCCCACAAATCTTCACGATGATTTGTATATTGAGTAATAAATTGGTTAATTAAATAACCTTCTGAACCCATAATTTCTATACCATCATAGCCTGCCAGCGAAGCAAGTTCAGCGCAATGGGCATAGTCTTCAATTGTTTGTAAAATTGCAGTATGACTGAGTGGTTTAGGCAAAAAGGGATTAATACTCGCTTGTAATGCACTAGGTGCAACTAGATCAGGATGGTAGCTATAACGGCCAGCATGAAGGATTTGCAAGGCGATTTTCCCTCCTGCTTGATGCACCGCATTAGTAATCTTTTGATGGTGAATAATTTGTTTCTTACTAATTAGGGTTGCACCATCTTTGGTAAGGCTGCCAGGGTGATTAGGGGCGATGCCGCCAGTAATAATTAATCCAATATTATTTTTTGCCCTTTCTGCATAGAACGTGGCTAGCCTAACACTAGCTTGAGGATGCTCTTCTAGTCCAGTGTGCATAGAGCCCATAATTACTCTGTTTTTTAATTGCGTATAACCTAAGTCTAATGGCTTAAATAAATGAGGAAAGAGATGCATATCCATTTTCCTTATGATGAGTTCTTAGTATAGGATTATTGTTATTACTTAATAGCTAATTGCAACGCAAATTGTAGAAACATTATCTAAATTTAATTCATATTAATAGTTGAAAGACTATATTATTATTAATAAATTGTAATTTTTATCATAGTTACTGAAGTATGCTTTCTGATTAATCGATACTCATAAAGTCCTCTACTAATTATAATTAGGTTAAAAATAAGGTTGTAACAGCCTAAAAATGCAATTTTCATTCTTTTGGTAGTTAAATGTTATTAATTTTAGTGTAGGGTCACATTTGAATGATTGGAGATTTGATATAATTGTGCTTCTTCATAGATCTATTGTCACATAGCGATATCAACTAAATTTTACAGGACAGTTATAAACCACATATTTGGTATGCATGATTGTGTAATTTTAATGTATTGATTTAGAAAAGTTATTTATAATAATTGACAATTTTTGTATTCATTTTACTTACGTTCTTTGGGAGTAGACTAAGAAATTGTTATATTATTGCTTTTATTATATGGATAAGATTTTTTTGAAACTTAGCTGAAATTTAAGTAGAAAAAAGTTAGTTGTGCGAGAATTAATCAAAATAGGTTTACAAGGTATTCGGTCGTTCTTTGTTATTTTATTTTAGTGTTAATATTCTTAACTATTAAGGTCAATCTGATTATGTTGAGGTATTGCTGGATTTAGGATAAGTAAGATAAAACTAAAAAGTTTTAGCTTTTTATAAAAAAATAGGTAGTCATAAGAAGAAAAATGGCTTTAATCGAAAATAAAGAATAAAAAAATTAATGTTACAATATGATGAGTATCTCTAGAAATATAATTCGGATGAGTAATTTTTCATATGAAATTAATTATATTCTTTATTAACAATAAATTTTTTATCTTTAATTAACTCTATAATATAAAGATTAATGTAATACCTAGTATTTGGTTTTAATCAATAAACCAAAGAAGGTAATGTTATAACAAAAAAACATTACATGATCTTTTGTTACAAAATTCAATAAATTTAAAATATTGTGATGTACCATAGTAAAATAAAATATACATTACAATTTTTTAATTGTAATGTATATATTCTAGTTATTTATTTTTTTATTTAAATGCACTAAGAATTATTAATTTTACAATATCACAATTTTTAATTTTTAAAAATGAAAAATATATGTGTTTTTATACAGTTTATTATAAGTGGTTAAATATGATAAATTTTTAAATTTTAAAAATTTCATTATTATTCTTATAAATGATTACAAATTGATGATAAGTAAACAATAAATGAAAAAAAGGTATGTGACATTTTATTATTTATAAGTTATAAGAAGTAATAACAATTGATAGGGAGAAGTTATATGTAGCTATATTAGGATGAAATAAAAGCTTACACTATATATTATTACATTGAGAATTCTAAAAATATAAAAATTATTGAACTGGTTATTTATAGGTTTTGAGTTGTTTTTTTAATAAAATTTTGCTTCTATCTAATTTTTTATAGAGAAGATAATATGTTTTTCGTAAAAAATTTATTTTTATCAGATTTTCATATAGGAGATAATATGTTTTTCTCAAAAAGAGTTGAGCAATTTATAACTATTGCCCAAAAAGGAACTTTTAAAGAAGCGGCAGATGAGTTATGTATATCTCCTTCTGCCCTTAGTAAGGGAATGAAGGAAATAGAGGGGCAGTTAGGTGTTCAACTTTTTCGACACTCAGGAAGAGGAGCAAGATTAACTTCTAATGGGGAAAAATTATATCAAGAATTATTTCCACATTATCAGGATGTAAGTGCTACAACAAAAAAATTAATTTTAGGTTTTTCTAGTAAAAAAGAGTCTGTTATTAATATAGCGACAGATGATGCATATTTTCCTGATCTGGCATCAGTAATATCAAAAATAGACTCAATTGAATCGGGAATTCTTGTTGATATTAAGAAGTATTCTAATCATTTAATATCAGATATTATATGTCGTATTCAGGCTGATATTTTTATTGGTTCAAGAGAAGAGGAGAATTTACCTACTAATATTGAAAGCTTAGCACTATCTTCTAAGTTAGAGTTAGGTGCAGCTGAAAATATTATAAATAACTATAAAGATAAAATGGAATTACTGCTTAATAATAATATTATACAAACAGAAAGTATGTTGTTATCGAAAGGTTTTGAGAGAATAAAAAATTTATTAATGGATAAGCATAAGAAAAATATAATTTCAGTTTCAAGTATTGATGATGTTTTTCAGATATTAGGGGATGGGAAAGGTATTTCGTTTATTCCTAAATCCAATAAAAATATATCATTAGGTAAGCAACATAAGGTGAATTTTGCTATTCCTCCTGCACCTTTCAATATAGAATTTCGAGGAAAATTATATTATAAGGCTGAAAAAAAAGAATCTTTACAATGGCTTATAGATTTAATATGTGATTAATATGATGTAATAAACACCAGGGAATCTAATATTAAACCAAAAATATATAATATAGCAGTTTTTCTGTATCAAGTTTCTATTTGAAATTTATCTTCTGGTTTTTATTTATTACATGATATTTATTGTTTCCTTGAGCGACATTTATTGGTTTTTAATTGTTGTCAGTTTTTATTTAATTATCATTTTAATAAATGATTATATTATCTTTTATTATTCCAATGATTTATATATATTAATTTAAATGAAATAATGAGTTAATTTTTTTATTTAATAACTATTTATTAGTAATTTTAATTCATGATTAATTTTGTAGAGTAATTTTAATAAATTATAAGATAAATTTTTTTTAACAATTGAATATAAAAATAAATTTAAAATAATTCAATATTTATATAATATTTTATTAAGTATGGTAAGTTAGAAAATTATTGTTTTTCTTCGCAACATCATATTATCGATGTTTGAAAAAACTTTAGTTAACGAAAATATTTTTTTTAAATAGCTTATAAAAAACACTAAACTTTCATACGATAAGCAATTAACAATTTGAATAATTTTCATGCTTTAAGATGTTGATAAATTTATTATTTAGTACTGTTAAAAATATTCTTATTTATCATCGATAATGATATCGCAAAGCAGTGATAAGCAGGGATGGTCTGATTATGAAGCTTGATAACTGCAAGTTGAACTTCTGGTTTGTTACTTTAAGCTAAACTTTCTGCTACTGACAAATAATCAGTATAAATTTGAGGAGAGCCAGAGAAGGAGGCAAATTGTTTCCACTCTTTATACATAAGTTTAGTGTCCTGATGTGCGCGCGCAAAATGAAAAGCCTCATCAGTGGCTATGTCTGGTTTGGGATAAAATAGATTAAGTGCTGCAAAACTTTCAATCTCCATCATTACCACATATTGATCTAGACGATTTCCGCACTCACCTTTTAACAAGCGAAATTTCCATCCTGGATAATCTTCTATTCGATGATGGTTTTCAGCAATAAAGTTTTCAAAAGTTTTTGCCATAATTCCAGGCTTGAGTGCTAGGTTGTGGATGCCAATTATTCTGGCGATAGACTCTTGGTTAGGTCGTTCCAAATAGCGTGGGCCATGACAGACAGTGCTTTTTTTATTTTCCGCTAGTAGTTGATAATCCGTGTAAATAGTGGGAATTTCACTAAAAGTAGCATAACGTTGCCATTCAGCAAGGATTTTATGTATTTTTTGTGGTTGTGCCTGCCAGAATTGATTGGCTAATTCTGTTTTATTGCCGTCACATAATTGATAGCGATTACGATGTTCAACGCTGTCTATTTCAAACAGCATCAGATATTGTCCAACTCGCTCACCGCGCAGACCACGCAATAGCGTCCAGCGCCAACCAGGATAGCATGGAAGATAGACACCTTTTTGGCGAACGAATGTTTCAAATTGCTCTGGTGTAACACCTGCTTCGGTGTCAATTGCAATGTAATACAGACTGAAAACGGGTAAGGGTAAGTTATATTTTTTTTCCATCAATGATTTCCTTACATTTTTGCCGTAGATGTCCGGCTATAGCTTCTTGCTAAACATTATGTCATTAGGCATCCGGTATGATGCTTATTGGCTATGATATAGTGTGACCATCGTAAAGTATGGGCTTCTACTTATTAATAACGGCTTATACATCTGACGTGATAATAACGTTATCACCTCTGTAAGCCATACCTGAAATACGGCATCCAATAAATAGGGTTGATTTTTTTAATTAATCCATCTTAACTAAATTGGGTGTTAATAATGGATTCAACTAATATTGCCGCTTCTTTAGTTAAAAAAACCTTATTATTATCAATAAAAATAAGTTTTCTCAGCTGTAATTTTGTTAGTGCATTATTAATAGTTTTGTTGGTAAAAAAACTTTCCCCAGCAAATTTTGTTTTATAAACATTATCATCTACTGGGATCAAGCTAGATAATGCCATTTTAAAAGCATTTATTCTTTTTTGATTGTTTGAAAAACCTCTAATGGAGTGACAAGGTAGTTGGCTTTTAGTGATAGATTCTTTGTATTGTTTATAGTTTGTTATATTTATCATTTCAGAGGAGATAGATTTTGAGCTTCCACCTAATCCGATCGCTATCTCAGGGTATTGTTTATTAAGATCAGTAATAAGGCTTTTCCATTTTTCAGGATAAGTATTTTTCTTATAAAAATACATTGTCGGGTGCTCGTTATATTCCCTGTCTAGATATTTATCTATTAAATCGCGCATTTGATACTGTTTCCCTAAACTGGGTAGCGATTTATCTGCGTCAGAAATTATTTTTTTCTGCCATAAACTATCTCTCTCTCCTGATACGCCAGTTCTGGTTTGCATAAATTCTTTCATATGTAATTTAGTACAAACAACATGAGAAATATTGAGTCTTTTTATTATTTCCATGTCGTTTTTTACATCATCCACAGTTTGACCAAATATACCATAAATGAGATCGACACTAATTAATTCAAAACCTAATGTATTAGCATCTGCAATGGTTTTAAAACATTCTTCAGCAGTATGTTTCCTGCCACAGGCTTTAATTAAATGATCCTGAAATGATTGGGTACCAAAGGATAATTTAGAAAAACCAAGTTCTTTCAGTAACGATAAATATTCTTTATTAAGACTACCTGGCTCTCCTTCAAATCGCATAGTTGTGGATGAGAAGTTAAAATTATCTTTATAAAAATTTATTAGTCTTTTTAATTCGCTATCAGGTAGAAGAGAAGGTGTACCGCCAAATATATTAAATTCACCAATACTCACATTAGCAAGATTTGGTACTTGTTTTAACCAAAGCGTGGCCTCTTTAATATTAAGATCAACGATTTCTTTAAATAAACTGTCAGCTTTTGCTGATTTAGGGTTCACTATAACGGTAGGAAACTGACAAAAGTGGCATCGATAACGACAAGTTGGAATATAGACCCAGAGATGAATATTTTCAGCCTTTTTTATCTCCTTATTCATATCATCAAAAAATGAGGTTAAGGGATAATTGTCAATATCGCCGGGGAAAATATGACAACCAAAAGGATCTTTAATGACATACTCAAGTAAATCTGTATTTTCTTTTTTACTTAAAATATTGCATATATTTGGTCTAGGATATTTTTCATCAATATCATTAAGAGAGGCAATATAAGTATCTCGCATTAGAACACTCCACCATTAGCAAAATAATTGTGAGCCTCTCCTGATTCTCTATCCTCACAAAAATAATAAACAAATCTATTAAAATCTTTGTTATCTATAGCGTTAAAACAGTCAGGAAGCGGAGGAGGAAAACCTATGTCTTCACCTACATAACGGCGAAGTGAGTTAAATATCTCTTCTTTAAATTCAAAATAGAGTCGGAAGGCGGGGGTTTTGTAAGAATGTATGGGTTTGAAATCAGTAATACTGGTTTCATTTTTGATTTCTTTAATCCTATTATAGAGATCCTTGGCAATGTCAGGTGTGAAAAATTTAATAACTTCTTGGTTATTAATCAAAATATTAGGATTTAATAACGCCGGTAATATAATGTTTTTCGGGATATAATCTTTGATTGAATAAAACCAGGCTTGTTCAGCATCATTAAGACTTAAATCTTGATAATGATTTAATTGATTGTCTAATGGCCTTACATCCTTCATTGTAATAACGCCATTTTCACCATAGGCGATGCCATGGATAACATCATTTAATAAGGTGTCTACTCTTCGACTATTAATTTTTACATATGATTTTGGTGAATATACTGGTTTTCCACCATAAGCAATAACTTTGATACCAAAATCCCAATCGTCAGATAAATGTTCGACAAATTTACCATCTTGTAATTGGTAAAATATTTCAATGCCACCAACAAGATCATAAATATTTTTTTCAACAGCAAATCCTTTTCCATCAGGAAAGCCACCAAACAAGGAGAATGAAAAATCACGACAGCGTAATGTCTTATTTATTTCTTTATATAAATTAGGTCGCTCGATAAAATCATTTTTTTCATAAAAATAATTACAGGTACCTAAATCACCATCTTCGGTGATCATTGTATAAATAAGTTCGTCAAGCCAATATTGATCTACAGTACAATCAGCATCAGCTGAAACAATATAATGTTTTGGCCAGTTGTTAAATTGAGCCCGCCGTTTTTCAGCTCTTAGGGAGGCATAATCCATCCCTTTTTTTCTTGCTGAAGAAACGCCTTGAATTTTTTCATTAATAATATGAATATCTAGATTGTTATATCTGTTTTGACAAGCAATAATTTTGTTAACAGAATCATCGGTTGAATTATTATCAACGAAAATTAACTCAGCATTACTAAGATCAAAAAGTTTATATTTAAATTTTTGATTATAAATTGATTCTATGACACTTTCTAATCGTTCACTTTCATTATAAAAAGGGAATACAATAGATATGAAGGTTTCTTTACGCATAAATTATCCATATTAAAGGTTAAAATACTCATTTTTAATACTAGATATTAAATATTTTATTTATTATCTGATTAGATAATAAATTTTTCCCTATATTAAAATTATGTTTCACTAAAGCTGCTGTCTTATTTTTATCATTGATTAAATTATAAACTCGCTGGATAAAATCATCGTCCGGTAGACCATCTTCTTTTGGCGAAATATTCATTAATTCAGTTTTAAAACCATGTTGACCATAAACTTCATGGTAATATTCGTAACTTGTAGATATATAACAACGATTATGACTAATTGCTTCACCTATGGGATTACCATAACTATCATAATCATAGGATGTTAAGAATGAAACCATATCGCTAGAATAATAGAGGTCTTGAATAGTTGGTTTATTGTTTTCATTTTCGATAAAATCATGTTGTAGTGGCCCAGAAAATTTTATAAAACTATCTAGTTCCAATTTTTTTATATATTTCCTTAGATAATGTGAATAATCACTATTTTCTTTTTCATCACCAGCAATAATTAAATATATATAATTTGATTTATTATTTTTTATATATAATTCGTTAAGTTTTTTTATTAGATAAATATCTCGTTCTAGTTTTTTTTCAGGAATAATTCTAGTGGTTCTAGCAATTAAAAAATCATCTTTTGATATATTAAATCTATCTCTTATATTTATTCTATCATGATTATTATTAAATAAATAAGTGTTACGTATAACATCAATATTGATATCTTGTTTACTCCAATCTTTTAGTTTTTTAGCTAATGAATTGTTTAACGTAACATATTTTATATATTTTGATTTAATAGGCTTGATCGCATAATACCAAGGCTCTTGGCCATATTTTTTTGATAAAGTTTCGCTGTTCCACATTAGATCATGATCTCGCCATAATACAAAACAGGCTAGATTTTTTTGTGTACCATATTTTTCTATACTCTTATATAGTGCTTTAGTATAAATAATATTTTCAGGTAATGTTCCATTTTCAATGACTAAATGAGTAATCTCTAGTTTATTCCATATATTAAAAATTAATTCAGATAACTGATCGGCAACAATATCTACTTGTTCTAGTAGTCTATTTTTTTCTTTTAAATTAGCTTTTGTCGTACCTTTAATTAAAGTATTATTTATTTTATCGATAAATTCAGTGGTGTAATTTTTTAACAAATGTATATCATTAATTCTTACTAAGTTAAAATGTTTATCAAAAATTGATTTTTCATAACAAGAATAGGGTTTGGCAAAATTTCCTTTATCAATTTTTATGTCATAGCCTAAATCAATAAAGGATTCAAACCCTCTATTATTTAAATAACATGCTAATTTTGCTGCTTCAACTGTAATACCTGAAACAGCTATGGCATCAAATGAAATAAACATAACTTTTTTTTTATAAGGCATATTAATTCCCTATCTTTTATTTTTTTGAATAAAAAAATATTTATCATTTATAATATAAATATTTTATTATTTTATAATGATTATTAATATATTTTGTGATAAGTATCGAATAAAAATATTTGCAACAAGGGAAAAAGTAATTTTTGCGATAATTGAGATACAAATAAAAATCTTTCAAATAACACTTGTCATTTAACTGTAAATATATTTCAACTTTTAATACATTAAAATTTATATTAATTAGATATATATAAACAGTTTATTAAAAATATTAAATTAGAACAAAAAAAATGATTAACGATAAATGTTATTAAAATAACTGAAACCAAGTAATAACATCTATCAATACAACTTTAGTAAAGTTTCAATTTTTATATTTAATAATAATGACTAATATGAATGTTATTTTAATTTAATAAATTTTTTTGATGGAAATTTCTATTGATAACTGAGTGTCGTAAAATTTTTTTCTGTTTTTTTATTCTAAAAATTAGAATAATGAAAAATTATTTTTAAAGTAAATTGACATAAGTAAGTTATATTTATTTTAAAAAGGAAAATGCTCATACTAATGCTTATTAAAATCATAAAATTATCATTACATTATTCAAAATAAATAATATTTTTTCAAAAAATTATATTCATTTTGTTTTATATCTATTTTGTGATTGATCTCTATGAAATATGATTATTGATGAGATATTTTATATTTTATTATGTAAAAATAAAAAATTATTGAAATTATGTTAAAGAACATCACAATAAATTACGTTAATATTAACAAGATTATTTCTACGATTGGTGGTAGAAATAATGTAAATAGTTTTACCCACTGTTTGACTCGATTACGTTTTATTTTACATGAACCAGAAAAGGCCAATATAGAAGATTTAAAAAAACTGCCGGAAGTTAAAGGTTGTTTTAATCAAGCAGGGCAATTACAAATTGTTATTGGTACTAATGTAGATAAATATTATAAAGCAATTCAAGAACAATTTGATATAACAAACAGTGACGACGACGAAAAAGGGGCTAAGATAGCGATTAAAAAGAAGCCAAAAATTTGGACTCGGTTAATAACTAATCTGGCTGAAATTTTTTTCCCTTTGTTGCCTGCGCTTATTTGTGGCGGCTTGTTGTTAGGTTTGAGAAATGTTTTAGGTGAAATGCCAATAGTAAATAATCAACCATTAGTGGCATTTTATCCTGCACTAAAACCAATTTATGATTTTCTCTGGTTGCCCTGTGAGGCAATTTTTCATTTTTTGCCGGTTGCAATTTGCTGGTCAGCAGTAAAAAAAATAGGCGGAACGCCAATATTAGGTATTATTCTTGGAATTACATTAGTTTCACCACAGTTAATGAATGCCTATAATTTAGGTAATCAGTTACCTGCTGTTTGGGATTTTGATCTATTTACTATTCAAAAAGTAGGTTATCAGGCTCAAGTTATTCCCGCTATTTTTGCTGGCTTATTTTTAGGTTGGTTTGAAATATTTATACGTCGTTATGTTCCAGGTTATTTAAAATTTGTGATTGTTCCTATTATTACGTTGAGCATTTCTGTTTTTGTGGCCCATGGAATACTCGGTCCCATAGGACGAATGATAGGTAACGAAATTGCAGAAGTAGTTAGAATTATCATGTTCGGTGGTTTTGCGCCAATCGGCTCTGCTATTTTTGGTTTCACCTATCCTCTATTAGTAATCAGTGGCGTGCATCATACTACGTTGGCGATTGATCTGCAGATAATGCAAGCGCAGGGTGGAACACCAATTTGGCCAATTATTGCGCTTTCCAATATCGCACAAGCCTCCGCTGTAGTTGGCATTATTATTGTCAGTCGTAAAGAAAATGAACGTGAAGTCACCATCCCAGCCGCTATCTTTGCTTATCTGGGAGTTACTGAGCCGGCGCTTTATAGTGTTAATCTTTATTATCGTTTTCCCTTGCTCTGCGCTATGGTAGGTTCTGCTTTTGCCGGTTTTATCTGCGGTGCTTGTGGCGTACTTTCCAACGGTATCGGTGTGGGCGGATTGCCGGGTATTCTTTCTATCCAACCGATTTATTGGCTAGTTTACTCATTTGCCACAATCATTGCTATTGTTGTTCCAATTATATTGACGATATTGATTTACCGTTATCAACAACGAAAAGGCATACTTATTTCTGATTAAAGGATTATTTGACTAATATATTTTTAATAGTGAATTTGAATATGAATTATTTGCATGTTGTTTTTAAACCACAAGAATTAGTGGTTTACCAAGCCCAAATGAATAATAAATCTTATCCGGTTACCTATCAGAAAATTAATAAATTAGATTTATTAGCGTTAATTAAGCAAATTAAATTAGATTTTCCCCATATTCAGGGTGGAATATTAAAAGGAGATGCGTTAGCGTTTTATTCGCCATTTTGTATAGAAATTGCTAATAAAGATGTTGTTGATATGGAGAAATGTTTTGCTGAAATATTTAATGTTCCTTTCATTCGAGCAGATATTTTGCTTGATAATGCTGAAGAAACATTAAAAAATGCTTTAACAGAGAAACAACAAACAATAGGTTGGAGCATTGATTATTGCGGATATAATCCAGGCAAAGCGGAATATACCACTGAGTCTTTATTGACTGTTGCAAATGGATATTTAGGATTAAGGGGTACGTTACCTGAAATGGTAATCAGTGATGATACCTATCCGGCAACTTATCTTGCTGGGCTTTATAATCAAGCTATTTCGGTAATAAATGGTCACCAAGTGCATAATGAAGATTTCGTGAATGCACCCAATGCACAATATATCTCGCTACGTATTGGCCAAGGTAAATTTGTTAATCTTACTGATTTTAAGATCATATCTCTTTATCGTCGATTAGACTTGCAAGCAGGGATTTTATCGAGTGAATTACAAATTGAAGATGAAGCAGGGCGTCGCTTAAAAATAGATTGTCGAAAATTTACTAATATGGCAAGAATGACGCACTACAGTATTGAATATCAATTTTGTCCGTTAAACTTTTCTGATCAAATAACCATTTGTACCAAAACAGATGGTGGAACGTTTAATTATGGTGTTGAACGTTATCGTTCGCTCAATTCTTATCATTATCAGATAAAAGATTTAATTGCTGATAAACACAAAACCTATTTATTAGCGCAAACCTATCAAAGTAAAATAGGTATTGGTATTTCGACAGAAATTAGTGGTGATTTCTTTGCGCCAGATAGTGTCGAAAATAGGATAAATGAAAATAGTATTGTTCAACAAGTGGTTTTTTCTGCGGAGCAAGGCAACTGTTATCGGTTAGAGAAAAATGTAGCGATCGCGATTTCTACTGTTTTTAAACAAGATTGGCAACAGGTAAATACATGGCAATTGCCTAATTTTGCCGCTCAGTTAGCAGAAAGTCAGCTTGCTTGGCAAACACTGTGGCGGGAAAGTGATATTGTCATTGCTGGTGATATGATGACGCAAAAACTTCTGCGTTTACATACTTATCATCTATTAGGCTCTTGTTCCCCATTAACGAATGGCAAACATAAATTAGATGTTTCTGTTACTGCCAGAGGTTTACATGGAGAAGCTTACCGAGGGCATATTTTTTGGGATGAGATATTCATTCTGCCATTTTATATTATGCATTTTCCAACAACCGCTCGCCAATTACTGATGTACCGTTATCGGCGGTTACCTGCCGCAAAACATGCGGCTTCACAAGCCGGTTATCAAGGTGCTATGTTTCCGTGGCAATCAGGTCACGATGGTAGTGAGCAGACGCAAACCTTACATATAAATCCGCTGACAGGAAAATGGGATCCTGATCATAGTCACTTACAGTGTCATATTTCTTTAAGCATTGCTTATAATGTTTGGTTATATTGGCTAAATACTGGCGATAAGCCATTTATGATCGACTTTGGGCTGGAATTATTAATTGAGATTGCCAAGTTTTGGCTGAGTAAAACAGTCTGGGATGCATCGACTAATCGATATCATATTACCGGGGTGATGGGACCAGATGAATTTCATGAATATAGTCTAGGCAATAAAGAAGCCGGTTTGCAGGATAATGCTTATACTAATTTAATGGTGGCATGGTTATTTAATCAAATTGACATAATAGCTTTGTCTCTGTCAAAACCGGATTTAAATAATATTTTAAATCGAGTTGATATCAATACTGATTTCTGGCAGCAATTAACAACCATTAAACAAAACTTAGCGTTGTCAATTAATGAGCAAAATATCATAGGTCAATTTGATGGTTATTTTGCCCTTAAAGAAATTGATTGGCAAAAATACCGCAATAAATACGTTAATATTTATCGGTTAGACAGAATACTGCGCGCTGAAGGGAAATCAGCCGATAATTACAAAGTCGCTAAACAAGCAGACTTGCTTATGGTATTTCATAACCTTAGGCAAGATGTTATAAAAAATTTATTAAATAAAATGAACTATCCTACCTCTGATAATTATGTAGAAAAAAATTTCAATTATTATTTTTCTCGAACTTCCCACGGTTCGACACTATCTCGTATTGTCCATGCTTCTTTGGCTGAGAATATTAAATCGTCAGCTTTATCATGGCAATTATATAATGAGGCTCTATTTTCTGACTATCAGGATATTCAAGGTGGAACGACAGCAGAAGGTATTCATACTGGCGTAATGGCCGCTACCCTCAATATGACAATTATGACATATGGTGGGGTAGATATTCGTCAACCGTTATTGGATATCAATCCTTCATTACCTACTCATTGGCGGCATCTTCAGTTTAAGTTGTGCCACTTAGGCGTTAATTACCAATTTTTTATTACGCAAGAAAAATTATCTATCACTTGTGATCAGGATACTGAAATAAAGGTGGGTAAGCAGGCGTATCAGATTTTTGCCGGTAAAATTGCTAACTTTGATTATAAAAATGAGGTAGTTGCATGAAGAAGGGAATGATCTTCGATCTTGACGGTGTTATTGTCGATACTGCTTTTTATCATTTCAAAGCTTGGCAATATCTGGCTAAACAGATAGATATTGATTTTGATGCGAAGTTTAATGAAAGCTTGAAAGGAATAAGCAGAGTTGAGTCATTGGAAAAAATTTTACGTTATGGTGATAAAGCTGATGCTTTCAGTATGGCAGAAAAAAATATTCTGATGAACCGTAAAAATGATTACTATCTGCAATTACTCAGTAAACTGACAGAAAAAAATATTTTGCCTGGAGTTTTGTCTTTTATTAAGCAAGCCAAAAAAAACAAAATTCCTTGTGCGATAGCCTCCGCATCTAAAAATGCCACCATGATCCTCGAGCAACTTAATATTAAAGATTATTTTGATGTTATTGTTGATCCTCACTCTTTGTCTAAAGGCAAGCCGGATCCAGAGATCTTTTTAACTGCGGCCAATTTAATCGATGTGTCGCCTAGTGAAGCGATTGGTTTTGAAGATTCACAAGCTGGCATTGAAGCATTAAATAGAGCGAATATTTTTTCTGTTGGTATATCGCCACAAGACAATTTAGTCGGTGCTGATTTACGAGTTGACTGTTTTGAAAAAATTAATTTTGAGCAACTCTTGGGTATGTAAGTAAATATGTTAATTATTTGATAAAAATTATGCGTATTTAATAAAATCTTCCCTCTTTTGGTCAGGCAACAAGTATTGATATTATTTAAAATATCATTAATATATAGGTTGCCTGCCTGACCCATTATTTAGTTTTTTTCCATTCGCAAGAGTAATGATTAAAAAACTTAATATTTTTCTAGTTGATAATGAGAATGATTCTCTATATCATTTCCATAAGTAAACAAATGTCAATTAATTATAATTTATTGTAACTATTAGTCTAAATAATTAAATTTTAGTGAGCGAAATTTAAACCTAAAATTGGATGGTTATATCCAAGTTTCTATATTCAGAGGTTTCAATTATTACTTTAAAAATCAATAAAATATTAAGCTTTAGCATCATGGCTTATGTTGATAGATGAATGTTGAAAGGGATATGCAATACAAGGGCTTTATTAAATGAACTCACTATGTACAAAAGTAAAATCACAAACTTCACATCTGACTAAAAAGAATTGGTTATATGCAAACCAGCACCTAGCCACCAAAATATTACGTGAGCTTTTTCACGAAAAAATAATTCAGCCACTAAATTGTGGCGATAGTTATTCGATTGAGATTGGCCAATCACACTATCGTTTTCAAGCGCAAAGCTATCAACTTGATCATTTAGATATTAATCCTAGCTCGATAAGTAGGAGTAAGAATGGTCAACCACAAGTTATTGATGCCATCGCCCTTATTATTGAATTGTTGCCATTATTGGATATTTCTGCCTCAATGCTACCTATCTATCTTGATGAAATATCCAGCACACTTTATGGTTATGCGTTTAAGTATCAAAATAATCGATTCACGGCACATGATCTGGTACGAGCTGATTATCAGATAGTAGAAACCGCGATGACCGAAGGCCACCCAGTATTTATCGCAAATAATGGCAGGATCGGTTTTGATGCTGATGACTATTTACATTATGCACCAGAAAGCGCCAATCCAATCAAATTGGTCTGGATTGCTGCCCATCGTAATAAAACCGTTTTCTCCTCATTATCGTCACTCTCATATTCGGCATTAATGGAACAAGAATTAGAGAAGTATTTGCTCACGCAATTTGCCCAATATATGCAGACATTAGATTTAGATTTAGCGGATTATTATTTAATGCCGCTCCATCCCTGGCAATGGAAACATCGGATTGCAATTAGTTTTGCCGCTGATATTGCCAATCAAGATATTGTTTATTTGGGCGAAGGTCATCATGATTATCTGGCTCAACAATCTATTCGTACCTTTTTTAATATTAGTCAACCGCAAAAAAATTATGTCAAAACGGCATTATCAGTGCTGAATATGGGATTTATGCGTGGGTTAGATCCACATAGCATGGTAACAACACCCAGTGTTAATGAATGGCTTAATCATCTAGTCCAGTCTGATAAATTTTTACAGCAAAAAGGGTTCACTATCCTACGTGAACATGCAGCAATAGGTTATTTTAATCCTTATTTTGAAATAGCGATTAAGAACAATAATCCGCATAAAAAAATGTTATCAGCATTGTGGCGAGAAAGCCCGATGACCATTTTAAACAGCGATCAGCGTTTGATGACCATGGCTTCATTATTACATCTTGATAATCAAGGTAAAGCTGTTGTTGCCGCACTCATTGAAGATTCTGCCATTACAGTAGCAGATTGGATCTCACGTTATTTAGATGTTTATCTGTCACCATTGCTACATACTTTTTTTGCCTACGATTTGGTCTTTATGCCACATGGTGAAAACTTAATGTTGGTGTTAGAAAACAATCTACCGGTAAAAATGTTAATGAAGGATATTGGTGAAGAGATTGCTATCTTAAATAGTGATATTCAATTACCCAAAGAAATTGAGTTTCTTCATGTCACGGTCAAAGATGAGATGAAAATTAACTATATTCTGCTGGATATTTTTGACTGTTTTTTCCGTTATCTTGTCCCTCTACTGCAAAAACATCTTTCTTTCGCGGAAAGTCAATTTTGGCAATTAGTGGCTCAGTGTATCTATAACTACCAATCACAACATTTAGAACTAATAGAAAAATTCGCTAAGTTTGATCTGTTTAAGCCAGATTTTGTGCGTGTTTGTCTGAATCGGTTACAAATGGCGAATAATCAACAGATGATCGATCTTGATGATCGAGAAAAAAATCTGAAATTCGCCGAAAAATTGCGCAATCCTCTCTATGCATTCCGTGATAACTATGCAGTTAAGGTGCAGATGAACAAGACAATAACAATATCGAACTAATTATAACAATAAATAATTTTAGGGATGGGATGAGAAAAATGATTAACCCACATTTATATCGCTATAGGGTGACATTGAAGAAGATATTATCTTTGATGGTTCCACTATTTATATCAGGGAACAATTCTGCTTTAGCTGCAGAAAAGTCAGCTAAAAATGACGATATTATTATTATAACCGGTAAGGCAGAAGCAAAAGGTATTACCGAAGACAACAGAATGTATAATACTTCATCGATGTCAACGGCTACCGGATTAGATCTTTCAGCGCGTGAAACACCACAAAGTGTAAGTGTACTTACCAAGCAACGAATGCTAGATCAGGATCTTAAAAATGTTACCAGCGCGGTGGATAATATTGCTGGCATCAGCGTGCGTCAATCAGATAGCGATCGTTTTAGTTTTACTTCGCGGGGAATGCGGATTAAAAATATTCTGCGTGATGGTGTAGCGACCTATTATGATACGCGCTTTAATTATGGTGATAACTTATTGGATACGATCTTATTCGATCGGATTGAAGTTGTTCGCGGTGCGGCCGGTTTGATGGTCGGGCCAGGCCAGCCTTCAGCAGTAATAAATTTGATCCGTAAGCGACCGACTCGCGATTTCCGTGGTGAAGTAATAATGGCTGTCGGTTCCTGGGATAAGTGGAGAACTGGGCTTGATTTGTCTGGGCCTCTAAATGCGGCAGGTACGATGAGAGGGCGATTTGTTACCGCTTATCAACGGGGCAATGCCTTTATTGATCGCGAACAACATGAGCGATATCCATTTTATGGCATTGTCGAGATGGACTTAACTGCCAATACCTTGTTAACAATAGGTGCCGATTACCAATTTAATCATACTCGACAGGGGATGTTTGGTGGCTTACCGATTTTCTTCTCCGATGGGCGCAAGACCGATTATAAGCGTCATACCAGTTATGCGCCGGATTGGGCATTTTCCAAGGTTCGTTCATTCTCCATGTTTACCAGCTTACAACATCAATTTACTAATAATTGGAGTATGAAAGGAACGTTTACTTACGATAATAATACCCTCGATCAAAAAGTATTATGGACCACCGGATACCCCAATCCTAACAATAATCAGGGTATGTATCCAGGGAGTATGACCTTGATTGATGGTAGTCGCCGTCAAACTAGTTTTGATTTACAACTTAATGGTGATTATGGATTATTCAGCCGTACCCATCATGCGAGTTTTGGTATTAATTATCAAAAACAGCATTTTCAAAACGATTATTACAGTGCGTTGTGTATGCTGAAGGGAACTTGTAAATCCTTAGGCGATTTTAGCCAATCTCATTGGAATTATCCGCAACCCACTTGGTCAAAGTCTCGCACCTATGGTTCAAAAGGCTATATTGAACAAACGGCGGGTTATGCGGTGACTCAACTCTCATTAATGGATCCTGTAACCCTTATTCTTGGCGGGCGTATAACCAGTTGGAAAACTCGTGGTGATGATTTCAATCAGCCAAAAAATGGCAGTTATAGTGATCAGTTTGTGCCGTATGGTGGATTAATTTATGATATTACGCCAGATACCTCTGTGTATGGGAGTTATACCCAAATCTTTGATCCAGAAAGTCGGGTTGATCGCAATGGCAAGCTACTAAAACCGGTTAGTGGGGAAAATTTTGAGTTAGGAATAAAGGGTATTGCGATGGATAATAGTGTTGATTATTCATTAGCGCTATTTGAGATCCGGCAGAATAACTTTACCCAATTAGATAGTAATGCTCCACCACGTCCGGATGGCTCCAGGGTTTATTACGCTATTGATGGCGTTAAAACCCGAGGTTTTGAAGTTGAAGTCAGCGGTCAGCTCACTGATGATTGGAAAATTTATGCCGGTTATACCCAGTTCCGCGGCACGGATACGAATGGAAAACGTATCAATAGAGAAACGCCAAATAGATTGTTTAAACTGTTTACCACTTATACTTTGCCGGGTGCGATGAGCAATCTGACGATTGGCGGCGGTGTTAATTGGAAAGGTAGTACTTGGCAACTGCTCGATGGGCCAGCTAAGAAGCAAGTGAAGGTTGAACAAGCGAGCTTTGCTGTTGTTAATTTAATGGGACGTTATCAATTTACACCGGCGCTTTCGCTAACGGTTAATTTGAATAATCTGTTTGATAAAACTTATTACACGCAATTGGGTGATTACAAACAATATTATTATGGTGCTCCTCGTAATATTGAAGCGACCCTAAATTATCAGTTTTAATTAAATAATCGATTTAAAGGTTATCAATAATGGTACTGCTGCAACAACGATTAGCATCTTATAAAATGGGGCTCACAGTGCCATTAATGTGGCTGATAATTTTATTAACTGCTTGTGATAAACCGCCGGTAGTAACAAATTTATCGTCAGATACTATCGGCTATCCCAAAACGATTATTACTGCGCTAGGAAAAGCAGAAATTAACCAACAGCCGCAACGGATTGTGGCATTGGGAAGTGGTAGCGAGGATATCTTATTAGCACTCGGGATCGTGCCTATAGCGATTGAATCACATTATTGGGGTGGCGATGCGCAAGGATATTTACCCTGGTTTAAGGAAGAAATTGAGCGGCGCGGCGCCCGATTACCCGTGATTATTGAAATGTATCCAGAATTGGATATAGAAAAAATTATTAAATTAAAACCTGATTTAATTCTGGCAACCCAATCAGGCATCACACAAGAGGATTTTAATTCTTTATCTTATTTTGCGCCTGTGGTCGCCTATCCAGATAAACCATGGCAGACAACATCACAACAGCAAATTAAATTAATTGCTAATGCCTTGGATAAACAACAGCAGGGAAAAAAATTGAGCGCTGAACTTGATGCAATGTTAGTCGCAACCGGCCATCGCATCCCTAATATACAAAACTATCAGTTTGCCTATATTAAGGCTGGGACAACAGCCAATAGTTTGTCCATTTATGTAAAAAATGATCCGCGAGTGGATACCTTGGTTCATATTGGTTTGTCATTATTGCCATTGGCAAAAACAGTCACCGCCTCCTTTGGTAATTTTGCTGTCAATATTGGTCTGGAAAATGCCGACTTACTGAATGATGCTGATATTTTGTTAACCTGGTATAACAGCGAAAAAGAGCGACAAGAAACTGAATCTCAACCGCTATTCCAATCGATACGGGCAGTTCGTCAGGGAGTCTATATGCCATTAACGGATCAAGCGTTGGTCATGTCGATGTCGTATGGCTCGCCTCTTAGTTTACGCTGGGGATTACCAAAATTTATGTCATTACTACAGCAGGAGCTAGCCAAGCATGATAAACCCTAAGCGACGAATTACCCGCGTGTTGGGATTACTATTAATGTTGCTATTAACCTGCCTTTGTATTTTGGTCAGTCTAAGTTTTGGTTCAAAGCCCGTGCCGTTATCAGCAATTTGGCAACATTATTGCTCTAACAGTCAGGTTAATTATTATGATTTAGTCATTAACGCTCGAGAATCCCGTACCTTTATTGGGTTAATGGCCGGTGCAGCATTAGCGTTAGCAGGCGCAGTAGCGCAAGGATTGCTGCGTAATCCGCTTGGTGATCCCGGTTTATTAGGCATTAATGCCGGTGCCGCCGCCGCAGTTGTTTTTTGCTCTTTTGTTCCTGTATTAACCAATGTCTCTCATTTTTGGGCTGCTTTTATTGGCGCTAGTTTATCAACTTTACTGTTTTATTTTATGAGTGGTAGTAGCCGTAATACTAACCCGGTAAGACTAATCTTAACAGGTGTAGCTATTAATGCTTGTTTACTAGCGTTAGTGCAGGGCATTATTTTAATCCACCCGCAAGCGATGGATAATTACCGTTTTTGGATCATGGGTGCTTTAAATTCAACATCATTAACTGAGGCTAGTTGGCTAATCCCCTATTTATTAGTGGCTATCACCTTAACATTTTCATTGAGTGCGGCATTAAATATTATGGTTTTTGGTGATGGTATTGTGCACTCTTTGGGGGGGAATGTTGCGCGTACACGTCTATTATCGCTGTTAAGTGTTAGCATGCTAGCCGCTGTTGCCACCGCAATGGCTGGGCCAATTGCTTTTATCGGTTTGGCGGCGCCCCATTTAATGCGAGCCTGGATAGGCAGTGATTTTCGCTGGCTATTGCCTTATAGCATGTTTGCGGGTTCATGTTTGTTGTTAATCTCTGATGTGATAGCACGGTTAGTGATTGCACCAGAAGAGGTGATGGTGGGTATTATCACTGCCCTAGTTGGTGCTCCTTTGCTTTATTGGGTAGCTAAAAAACCAACTGATAGCAGAATGGTAGAGTAAAATATGATCCAGATCGATTTTTCAACTAAACAAGTGAGCACTAAAACATTTGGTTTAGCCAATATACGATTTATTACTCCTTCACGGCAGACGTCTAGTAGAATTTTATTCTTACTTCTGTTGTTAGTATTGTTCTTGTATCTCACTTTAGCCTTTGGTCGGGAAGGGATGGATAATCCTTGGTTAGAGATGAAAACCCGCTATCAGCAATTTATTCTATTACAGATCCGTTTACCTAGAGCATTAGTTGCCATCGGTGCCGGTATGACGCTGGCGCTTTCCGGTGCGCTTTTTCAGATCACCACCCGTAACGCATTAGCTAGTCCAGACATTATTGGGATTAATGCCGGCGCCGCTGTTGGCATTATGGCGGTACTATTACTCTGGCCAGATGTTGTGCCCGTTTCTGTCGGCGCACTGAGCGGCGCTATTATTGCCGTATTTTTGGTTTATCTTGCTAATGGTGCCGTAAGTGGTGAAATACAGACGGTAAAAATTGTGCTTTCAGGGATCGCTGTTGCGGCTTTATGTATGGCTTTAGTTGATTTTGCCATTTCTAATACGCGTATTGAGCAGGCACAACAAATTCGCTCACTGTTAAGTGGTAGTTTGGCTAATCGCGGTTGGCAAGATGTGGTGCTAATTAGTGGTATGTTGGTTTTTATACCTATTCTGTTTTGGTTAGGTAAACAATTAAACTATATCAGTTTAGGTAATGATATTGCGATTACACTCGGTGTTCCCGTTCGTTTGGTACAAATTATCAGCATACTGGTAGCGATTATTTTTGCCACCCTGTCGGTATTGGTTGTTGGGCCGGTTGCTTTTGTCGCATTAGCGGCACCACAAATTGCCCGGCGGATCATTTTGCATAAAGGTGTCGCACTATTTTGTTCGATGCTAGTGGGCGCTTTATTAATGCTGAGCGCTGATTTTATTACGTTAATATTGCCAACGCCGGGGCGTTTAACCGTAGGTTTAGTCACGTCAGCCATTGGTGGGACTTATTTAATGTACTTATTGTATATGGAATTTAGGAGAATAAGCTAATGGTATCATCCACTCATTCTCCCTCGGTTGCTTCACGGCTGACAGCTCATGATGTCTCTGTTGGATACGGCAAAAAAAGCATTATTAAAGAGATAAATATAGCTATTTATGATAATGAATTGAGTGTCATTATCGGACCTAACGGCTGCGGTAAATCAACTTTATTAAAAACCCTTAGCCGTATTATGCAACCGCAGTGTGGTGAAATTCGATTGGATGGTAAGGATGTTTTCCACGCTAAACCTAAATGGGTTGCTCGGCAGCTCTCATTATTAGCGCAAGGCGCGGTTATCACAGAACCATTGACTATCTATGAACTCGTTTCACGCGGTCGTTATCCTTATCAATCTTTTTTCTTACAGTGGTCAACTGAAGATGAACGGGCGGTGCATGATGCGTTAAAGGCGGTAGATCTTTGGCCTATGGCACAAAAATTAGTCAGTGAATTATCAGGCGGTCAACGTCAGCGTGTCTGGTTTGCGATGACACTTGCTCAGCAAACTCCGATCATTTTATTAGATGAGCCAACAACCTATTTAGATATTGCCCATCAAATTGAAATGCTTGATCTTTGCCAACGTTTGCATCAGCAAGGGAAAACGTTAGTTTTGGTATTACATGATATTAATCTGGCTTTACGTTATGCCTCACGCCTAATTATGATGAAAGAGGGGCAGATCTATGCTGAAGGCAAACCTGAAAAAATTATTACCGAACAGAATATTAAAAATGTATTTGGTTTAGCCTGTCGCATTATTTCAGATCCTGAATCGGGTAAACCACTAATTATTCCAAAATATAAAACCAATAAATAATCGACAAGATATTTTATTACATTTTGTATTGGCAATATAAAATTGGAGAATATGGCATGGGAAATAAAAATAATGATAGTTCCATAGCTATTATACCTAAAATTGAAATAGCAGATATTACTAAGTTATTTGATAGTAAATTTAGCCATTTTAATTCTTCATTTAAAGTGAATGAAGAAAATATATCTACCAACTGTATGGAATTTTATCAATGGTCAAAGGAAAAACAGTTTTTATCATTAATGGCTCGTTATCAATATGAATATTATGGTAATAGTAGCCAGAATGCTAATCAGAAGGGGCTGTATTCTTTATGGGCTCAATGGTATTTTGGTTTAGTGATTCCGCCTATGATGTTGATGCTATTAGAGTATCCCCAGGCGATTAATACAAGTTATCATCGTGTTAGCGTTGAATTTCATGCTAGTGGTAGGCCTAATATTGTTTATTATCAGCTAGCATGGATGGTAAAACCTTTATCTTTATTAGAGCGTTATCATGATCTATTGCAGCAGCATATTATTCCAGTATGTAAGAAAATAGAATTTTATCGTGGTATCAATGGCCGTTTATTATGGAATAATATTGGCTACATAATGTATTGGTATTTAATGAATTTTAAAGAAAAGCTAGACGCTAATCAGTATAATAGTTTAATTAATATGCTTTTTTTTGAAAAAAAAATGTTAAATAACCAAGATAACCCGCTTTATCATACCGTTATTATTAGAAATAATATTATACAACGGCGTAGCTGCTGTCAGCGAAACAAATTACCAGGCGTAGGTAATTGCCATGATTGCCCTCTTGAGACGATGGCATCAATTTAATTTATTAAATTTACTGCTTATTTAAAATAAAAAATAATTATTTGTTTGTTTTGTACAGTTTTATTAAATGATTAATGTAAGGCATTTAATCTATTTAAAATAATGTTGAGCAATTATCTTAGATAATTACTATACAAGAGTAAGGATATACAATGCCTATTGAAGTTAAAACGTGTGTTGAATTACCATCAACAACAACTTCTTTTATAAAGGAGGACTATTTTAAAGAAAGCCATTTTTATTCATATTTCTTTAATCGTGATAATGCACAATGTTATTTTGATAATGCTTATGACGTCATAATTAAGATAAAAAAAATATTGCAGCAAACACAAATTCCATTTAGTGGAATATTACCTTATGATTTATCTCAATTATTTTCTAAAGTAAATCTAGATAATCCATTATCTTCTTGGTCATCAGTTTTAGCAGAATTAAACCGGCTTTATATTAAAGATGCGGTTTATTTTCATCATCCAAAATATGTTGCTCATCTAAATTGCCCATTAGTCTTACCCGCAGTGATCGCCGAAATGTTGATTGGTGCCATTAATTCATCGATGGATACTTGGGATCAAAGTGCAGGAGCAACCTTAATTGAACAAAAAGTGCTTGCTTGGACGGTGGATAAGCTGGGTTTAGGTAAGGGTGCAGATGGCATTTTTACCAGTGGTGGAACGCAATCCAATTTTATGGCAATGCTACTGGCTCGTGATTGGTTTTGTCATCAGCGCGATCGACAACATAAAAATTTGATCCATGGCTTACCGGAAGATTTTCGCAAGTTACGCATATTAACATCATCGGTCAGTCACTTTAGTACCCAAAAAGCAGCAGCTATGTTAGGGCTCGGTTATCAAGCTATTATTTCAGTGCCCCATGATGATAAATTCTGTATGTCGATTGAGGCACTGGAAACGAGTATTCAACAGTGCCTGGCTGAAGGAAATATCCCGTTTGCGGTGGTAGCTACGGCGGGGACGACTGATTTTGGTAGTATTGATCCCCTCCCCGCTATTGCCAATCTAGCCAAGCAATATGGTTTGTGGATGCATGTTGATGCGGCGTATGGCTGTGGATTATTAGTCTCATCGCGTCATTCTCATTTACTTCAGGGAATAGAACAGGCTGATTCGGTTACTATCGATTATCACAAAGCATTTTTCCAGCCAGTCAGTTGTGGTGCCTTTTTTATTAAAGATCGGCAGCACTTTTGTCATTTAACCTATCATGCCGATTATTTGAATCCGTTAAGTGCTGAACAAGAACAGATCCCCAATTTGGTAAATAAAAGTATTCAGACAACCCGCCGTTTTGATGCCTTAAAAATGTGGCTGACCCTGAGAATGATGGGGGCGGAGCAATTGGGTAGGGCATTTGATAAAGTATTGGATACAGCACAAATTGCTTATCACTTAATGGTAGCAAATTCCCATTTTGAAGTTGTTCATCAACCCGTGCTCAGTACGTTAGTTTTTCGTTTCATACCGCCGCAATCTCTGTCACAAGAAAAAATTGATGATCTTAACGCTAACATTCGTAAGGCCTTGTTCCGAGAAGGTGAAAGCATTATTGCCGCTACCAAAATTAACGGGCGACAATACTTGAAATTTACCTTTCTTAATCCATTAACGGAACGTCAACATTTGGTAGAAATAATGAATAACATTATTCAGCATGGCAATTTCTTATTGACATAGTAAGCGTTTACTAACAAGACATCAGGTAAATAAATAATTATTACCGTTTTTAAACGGAGCAATTTTGTTAGGAGTTATTATGACAACCAGGATTTATGATTTTATCGCGATTGGTATTGGCCCCTTTAATCTGGGATTGGCCTGTCTGGTTCAACCAATAAAAGAGATCAATAGTCTGTTTATTGATCAGAATGCAGCTTTCGATTGGCATCCTGGAATGATGTTGGAAAACTCCTCGATGCAGACACCATTTATTGCCGATTTAGTGACTTTAGCCTCACCCAGTCATCCATTAAGTTTTCTAAATTATATCAAACAAAAAGGACGCATTTACTCATTTTATATTCGGGAAAATTTCTTTTTATTGCGCAAAGAATATAACCAATATTGCCAATGGGCAGCAGAGCAATTATCCAATTTGCGTTTTAATTTGCGCCTAGAAAATATTAAGTATGATCCATCGCTGGATTGCTACACCTTACATTGTGGTGATACGGTAACGGGACAGTGCCATCAGTTTTGCTGCAAAAAACTCGTATTAGGAACTGGCCCTTCACTTTATGTACCGAAATGTTGCCAGCCATTTGAAGAGCAAATAGTACGAACTGATAACTATCTGGCTAATAAAGCCAGTTTACAGCAAAAGAAATCAATTACTATCATCGGTAGTGGCCAGAGTGCAGCAGAAATTTTTTATGATTTGCTCAGTCAAATTGATATCCATGGTTATCAACTGAATTGGGTAACGCGCTCACCACGTTTCTTCCCGTTAGAATATAGCAAATTAACGTTAGAAATGACTTCACCGGAGTATGTCGATTATTTCCATAACTTATCAGACACCGTACGTGATGAACTCAATCGTAGCCAAAAATCCCTCTACAAAGGAATTAATAGTTCACTTATCAATGACATTTTTGATCTGATGTATTGCAAACGGTTGAATGGCAAGCTGCCTGTGGCATTACATACCAACAGTGAATTAAAACACCTACAGTATGATCATGAAAAACAACAGCTGGTATTAGATTTATGTCAACAAGAGCAACAAGCGGCATTTTCACTGGCAAGCGAAGCTGTTGTATTAGCAACGGGTTATCAATATCAAATACCTAAATGTATTGATGGTATTCGTGACCAGATCCGTTGGGATAAGTTCGGACGCTATGACGTACAACGTAATTACAGTATTGATTATCATAATCGCATTTTTGTGCAAAACGCCGAACTTCATACTCATGGATTTATTACGCCAGATCTTGGCATGGCCTGTTATCGTAATTCTTATTTAATTAAAGAAATTACTGGCAAAGAACACTATGCAATAGAGAATAGTATTGCATTCCAGCAGTTTGGCGTAGCGCAAGAAGGAGTCAATTAATGTCTGTTGCAGCTATGGCGTCGTTTAAAAAAACAGTCACTGATGTCGGTACATTTTCAGTACAGCCACTGGATCTAAATGAAGATATTAGCATTATTAGCCAATGGGTTAATCGCAATTATGCGCATTATTGGGGAATGCAAAATTATACTTCGCAACAAGTGAAAAAATTTTATCAAGATCTCTTAATCCGTCAGCCTAATTCGGTATTTACTGGTAGTTACCAGGGGAAAAAAGTGTTTTTACTCGAGTGTTATTGGGCACAAGATGATTTTATCAGTCAACACTATAGTGCCGACCCAGGTGACATGGGAATGCATATTTTGGTTGCGCCACCAGAGGAAAAAATCAACCAGTTTACTTGGGGTGTTTTTCAAACCGTTATCGCTTTTATTTTCAACAACCCTGCGGTTAAGCGAATTGTTGTTGAGCCTGATATTCGTAATACAAAAATTCATCGGTTGAATATAAAAGCGGGTTTTATTTATGAAAAAACCGTGCAATTAGTGAATAAGATAGCTGGCTTAGCATTCTGTACCAGAGAACAGCATCACATCGCTTTGCAATCAGCGCAATTAATCAAATTTTCTCCGCCCGATAATCCTTTTGTACGGCATTTATATCCGCAGGTTTGGCAAAAAGTACATCGTTTACAGGTGAGAAAAGCCATTTCTGAGTTTGCTCATGAGTGTTTATTATCGCCAAAACAATTAACAGAAAAAATCGATCAAGATGGTTATCACTATTATCGTTTGGATAATGACGAATATGGCGTACAGTATTATTTTCGTGCGCGACGATTAGCGTTAGATCATTGGTTGATTGATGCTGACTCGCTGCAAAAAATGCACACAGAGAATTGGGCCGAACTCGACTTTATCCGTTTCATTATTGAATTTAAACACCAGCTTGGGATCAGTGATAGTGTTATGCCAACTTATCTGGAAGAGTTGATGAGTACACTACATAGTTGTGCATTTAAATATCATCGTAGCGGTATTGCCGTAGATAGTTTAGTCAATGCTGATTTTCAGACAATTGAGGCTGAAATGATGGAAGGGCACCCAGTTTTTATCGCGAACAATGGCCGGATTGGCTTTGATGCACAGGATTTTCAATGTTTCAGTCCTGAATCAGCGGCAGGTATCCACTTAATATGGTTAGCTGCCCATAAAAGTATGGCCCAATTTGCCTGTATTGAGCAGCTAAGCTATCAACAGCTAATTGAGCAAGAGTTGAGTCAACAGGAGATAATTGACTTTAACCACCAATTGATTTTGCTTGGATTGGATCCGCAGGAGTATCTATTGATGCCATTTCATCCATGGCAGTGGCAAAATAAATTACCGTCTATCTTTGCCCATGAGCTTGCTAGTCAAAAACTAATCTATTTAGGCCTAGGCAAAGATTGTTATCAGGCCCAACAATCAATACGGACGTTATTTAATCGCAGCCAACCTCAGCGCTATTATGTAAAAACTGCGTTATCTATCTTGAATATGGGATTTATGCGCGGTTTGTCTCCCTATTACATGGTAACCACACCAGCGATTAATGATTGGCTATGTGATCTGGTGCAACAAGATGCTGTTTTACGCCATTGTGGTTTTCGGTTATTACGTGAAGTTGCCAGTATTGGTTTTAGAAATCATTACTATGAACAAGCGATCCAGAGCGATACCCCTTATAAAAAAATGATGGCGGCACTATGGCGAGAAAATCCCTTACCATTGATTGGCAGCAAGCAGAAATTGATGACTATGGCGGCATTATTACACCATGATCAACAGGGCAACGCTTTCTTACCTGCCCTAATTACGGCATCAGGCATCTGCGCTGATGAATGGATCAAACGCTATCTGGACTGTTACTTATTACCCCTCTTACACTGTTTATATGCTTATGATTTAATGTTTATGCCACATGGTGAAAATATTATTCTAGTGCTAGAAAATCATATTCCACAATCTATTTTTATGAAAGATTTGGCAGAGGAAGTGTTGGTGATGGATCCAAAGGCGGATTTGCCAGCAAAAGCGAGTCGGATAAAAGTTAGTATGCCAGAACAGATGAAAACACTAACTATTTTATCGGACGTGTTTGATGGTGTCTTTCGCTATATAGCAGCAATTCTTGATGAACAAACTGGTTATGCCCAACAAAAGTTCTGGCAGGCGGTAGCGAATTGTATTTTAGATTATCAATCGGCGCATCCAGAATTTACTCAGCAATTTAAACGTTATCCTCTATTTACGCCTACCATCAAACGTTGCTGCTTAAATCGATTACAAATTGCTAACAATCATCAGATGCTGGATTTGTTGGACCCAATGCAAAGTTTGCAATTTGCTGAAGATTTGATTAATCCTATCGCTGAGTTTGCTCAATAGATTGCTGATTTTAGTGAATAACAACCTCACTGATGAAAGTGGGGTTTTTTTGTTAAAATTATGCTAAGTTAGATCAATTTGATGATATTAGTTTATTTTGCTCTAAGTACAACAGTCAGGTAGTGAAACTTTTTTACTTACCAGTAATATAGGAATAAAAATGAATAAAATAGCTTTATCATTGTGTCTATTAAGTTTTTTTTGTTCTGCGAAAGGGATTACCCATCAACAATTAGCTGACCTATGGCAATCACCAGAGAAGGAAGCCAAACAGCTAGTTGAAAACATGAGTTTTGAAGAAAAGCTAGGACAGATGTTAATGTTGGGTTTTCGCCATTGGGGGATTGATGCGGAAAAAAATGCTTTGGCAATGACCAAACTCAATCCAGAAATCGCCAACATTATTCACCATTATCATTTAGGTTCAGTGATCTTATTTCGAGATAATTTAATTGACTCGCCTCAAACGGTAAACCTGATTAATGCGTTGCAACAGGCGCGTAGCAACTTGCCACTATTTATTAGCGTTGACCAGGAAGGTGGTTATGTCACACGATTGAGGGTAGGGACTGAAATGCCGGGTAATATGGCATTAGGTGCAACGCGTTCTAAACAACTGAGTGAATTAGTTGGTATGATCCATGGTTATGAACTTACGCATTTAGGATTTAATTTTAATTTTGCGCCCGTGGTCGATATCAACAATAATCAAAATAATCCTATTATTGGTGTCCGTTCTTATTCTGATCGGCCACAGTTGGTGGCTGAAATGGCCAACGGTTATATTCAAGGAATTCATCGCTATGCTGTTTTAACAGCAATTAAACATTTTCCAGGCCATGGTAATGTGACTGCTGATAGCCATTTATCCTTGCCAACGATTAATATTAGTCAGCAACAATGGCGTAAATTTGAATTACTCCCGTTTATGCATACCATGCGAAATACCGATGCTATCATCACAGCGCATATCGTGATGCCGGCATTAGATAACCATAAATTAACTACCCTAGATAATCAGCGAGTTGGTGTGCCGGCAACCCTTTCTAAACCAATATTAAGCGGGATATTACGCAATAAATTGAACTATCAAGGTTTAATTATCACCGATGCCATGGATATGGGCGCTATTGCCAATAACTTTGATAGTAACTGGGTGGTTAAACAAGCCATATTGGCGGGCAATGACATCATTTTAATGCCATTAAAAATTACTGCTATTGAGGATGTAACTAAACTGGAACAGCTCTATCACTATTTAAAAACGGAAGCGCAAAGCGATCCTGAATTAAACCGTCGCATTAGCGAATCAGCTTACCGGGTTGTATTTAGTAAGTTAAAAAATAGAATTTCCGCACAAGATAAGTCTGCTCAGCGAGCACAACAAGTTGTTGCAGCAAAAATAGATAAAGATATTGAGAATATGGTGGCAGACAATGCCATCACATTAATAAAAAATAGTAACATACTGCCGTTTCAGTTAAAAAATAATAATAAAATTGTTATTTTTTCCGATGAAAAAGCACGTAATCAATTAATTAAAAAACATTTACTCTCTATTGCTGATGAGTTAAATATCAATATGGCTACCCAAGATGATGTGGTTACCATGATGGCGGATGATAAAACTGAGCAGCAATTTACGACAAAAATGCAAAATTCAGATCTCATTATTTTAGCCACTTATAATCTTAAAAACGCTCCCATTAATGCCCAGCGAATACTCAATGTTGCTAATCGTAATGCTATTCCAGTGGTCGTGATATCGACCAATAATCCTTATGATATTGCTTATTTGCGTGGCGTGAAAGCCAATATTGCCATTTATGGTATTACGGGTTTTGATGAAACTGATAAAAATAGAAATAACTTAGAAACCAACATCCGTAGTGGACTAAGAACGCTATTTCTCACCCCCAACAAGCGCTTAATGAATTCACCGACAGGTAAATTGCCGGTTGATATCAAAACGCCTAATTTAGAGCGTATCCTCTATCCTTATGGATATGGTTTAGCTTATTAAAAATATTTCCGCAACCCACACCTTGATAAGTGTGAGTCAAAACAGAGTCAGGAATCGGGTAGGGTTTTTATATTGGACCATTAAGAAAATGCATTATTAAACTCTCTGAAAATATTCCGTTATTCTTATTACAATATTCCGTTATTCTTATTACAAAGCGCGGTAGCGCAAAAATGGTCATGCGCAAGGATAACCGATGTAAAGCGGTTATCTGTTGTCGCTATCGCTTTGTCTTCTAAACTAGGCGATTACCTTTTCGCCGTTTAACCACTAACCCTAACAACACTTGCCTATTTCTGACCTAATTTTTTTCTATCTGCCGCTGGTATTTAAGCAAAAAAGGCCTTGTTTTTAGCAAAATGTCTGAATTTTATCCAGTACAGCAGTTTCGGAGTTTAAAGCTATCGAGAGTTTTGTTGAGTTAGCTTATTATGATCAAAAAATTAACATTAGTTGGGTAAAAGTAACAAATAATCTGTCTGTAAAATAAATATGCCATCACTTATAAAGTAGCACCGATGGGGTCAAATCTGTTTATCGGGCTGATAAAAGCAAGCAGCAAGTGGGCGATATTGATTGCTGATTTGGTGGGCATATCTGTTAAGTGACGGAAAAGACGAAAAGCGAAGTTAGGGTTTTGCAATCAAAGGGTGGTGAACCTTTTGGCACAGGGAAAGTAACAGATAAAGCCAAACCTGCTAGCAATTAAAAGCAGGTAATAAGCGTAGAATTAACAAACTAACAATAAATGTTTTTCTCATCATCTGCTTTTGCTGGGAGTAACAAGATGAAGGTATTCGCGAGACAGTTAAGAGTTAGCATGTGGCGCACAATAATGCTTTTGTTCAGCAGCGTCTGGCTGGTGGCCTGTACTGAATATTAGTATCTACCGGCCGATTGATATAACCCGCGCCGGCCAATCGGTTAAGGTTGAGTTTGAAATTAAAAAGCAGGGGGATTATCAGTTTGCCTTGTTGTTTGAGACCGGGGAGGGACATGATGAAATGGAAAGGAGATTTGAATTGTTTGGAGCTATTGACAAGGCTGGGGTGGTAATTCCGGTTTCGCTGCGGATCGTTAAGGATGGTCAGGTTTTTTTTGATGAGGAAATCAACACTAAAGGAACTGGTTGGGGACGAGCTTTTTATTATGAAGGAAGAAGGATAAATACCGCAGCAGTTCGAGAAATTAAACTATTGCCATTATCTCCCGGTCGTTACTCGGTGGTGATTACCACGCTGGAAGATGTTGCGCTGTTTAACGGGATCGAGAGTTTTGTTCACGTCACCTATTTTGATCCTAAAATTTAACCGAAGTGTTCTGTCAACAAGGAAGTAAAATATGGATAAAAAATATACCGTCAAAGTGGCACCGATGGGCGCCAAATATATTTATCAGGCTGATAAGAATGGGTACAAGGCCGGGGAGATACTTTCTTCATCGGGCGGCCATATGTGGTATGTGATGGTTTTAAGACGCTTAGATACTCATGGTGATAATGGTTATTTGTGGTGTAAATGGATTCAGTTGTAGTAACCAAGGCAATCCAATATCTGTTATTTCATTTCTTCTGGATTAGCATAATATTTCTTTAACAACCCATCATGCTTTAAATTGCTCGAAAATTGTTCTACTTGGGCATTATTCTAGCCAGCATCTAAGTCAGCTTGGCGCTTTTTGCTCTTATCGTTTTTCAGTAAAGATGGATTTTGTCCATAAGTATTTTGTCTTTGTCAGCCACTGTGAAAAACCCCCGCCTTACACCCTTCATACCCTTGCGCCGTTTAACCACTAACCCCAACTGAGCCTGCCTATTTTTGCCCTAATTTTGTTTCTATCTGTCGTTGGTATTTAAGCTAAAGGCCTGGTTTTAACAAAATGTCTGAATTTTATCCAGTACAGCAGTTTCGGAGTTTAAAGCTATCGAGAGTTTTGTTGAGTTAGCTTATTATGATCAAAAAATTAACATTAGTTGGGTAAAAGTAACAAATAATCTGTCTGTAAAATAAATATGCCATCACTTATAAAGTAGCACCGATGGGCAAATTTGTTTATCGGGCTGATAAAAGCAAGCAACAAATGGGCGATATTGATTGCTGATTTGGTGGGTATATCTGTTAAGTGGCGGAAAAGACGAGAAGCAAAGTTAGGGTTCTGCAATCAAAGGGTGGTGAACCTTTTGGCGCAGGGAAAGTAACGGATAAAGCCAAACCTGCTACTAATTAAAAGCGGGTAGCAAGCCAGCGTAGAATTAACAAACTAACAGTGAATGTTTTCTCATCATTTGCTTTTGCTGGGAGTAACAAGATGAAGGTATTCGCGAGACAGTTAAGAGTTAGCATGTGGCGCACAATAATGTTTTTGTTCAGTAGTGTCTGGCTGGTGGCCTGTACTGAACATATTAGTATCTACCGGCCGATTGATATAACCCGCGCTGGTCAATCGGTTAAGGTTGAGTTTGAAATTAAAAAGCAAGGGGGCTATCTGTTTGCTCTGTTATTTGATAAAGGGGGAGATTATGAAGAAGTGCTTAGGCGGCTTGAGTTATTCCGTGGCATTGATAAGACCGGGGTGATAATTCCCATTTCGCTGCGGATCGTTAAGGATGGTCAGGTTTTTTTTGACGAGATAATCAATACGCAGGGAACTGATGGAGGGCTGGCTTTCGATTAACAGGAGAGAAGGCTAAATACCGCCGTGCGGGATATTAAATTCTTTTCGTTATCTCCCGGTCGTTATTCGGTGGTGATTAGCACACTGGAAGATGTTGCGCTGTTTAACGGGATCGAAAGTTTTGTTAACGTCACCTATTTTGATCCTAAAATTTAACCGAAGTGTTCTGTTAACAAGGAAGTAAAATATGAATAAAAAATATACCGTTACCTATAAAGTGGCACCGATGGGAGCCAAATATATTTATCAAGCCGATAAGGAGAAGCATAAGGCGGGCGATATTGATTCCTCCGTTGGCGGGCATATGTGGTATGTGTTAAGTGACGGCAAAGGCGAGGAGCTAAGTTATGGTTTTGAATCAAGGCTTGGCGAACCTTTTGGCGAAGGGTGGGTAACGGATACTGACAATGCTGCTTACCAACAGACCTCTTATGAGGTCACCCTGGCCTTAAGCAAAGAGCAGTATTATAAATTAAAAGAGTTTTCAGAAACACCAGAATCAGGCGGATTTGATCCTGCCAAATATAGCGTGCATGCCAACAGTTGTGTCGATTTTGTCTATTACTCCTTAAACTCCATTGGCTACAACGGTCAGCGTTTTGAAGGCAATCTGTTGCCTAATCATAACCCGGCCTCTTTAAAATCGATGTTAATAACAAAGGGGGCATTTATTATTCGGGATGATCTGATCCGTAATGGGGATAAATACGAAAAAAGAATTCCTAATATTACGATGAATACGCCGCCCTGGCTTATGCCGATCAGTAGTAACGGCCCGCTGCCTATCCCGCCGAAAAGTATGATTAAGATTGATATTAATCCTACGCCAAAACCGCAGCAACAGATCCAGGCTGAAAACCAAGCGCAGCAGAATGTGAGCAATGGCTATATTCAAAATAGCCCGACCCACAAGATATCTGCCAATGGCGATATACTTAGTAAAACCGACTTCAGCTCTTCTCAGATGGCCAGTTTGGCGACCGGCGGCATTCGACCCGGTGCGGTACAACTGGATACCAATGTCCGACCGAATGCTTATCTGTCCGAGTTCTATAAACCATCCCTCTTTAGCTCCGGCAAACCCTATTTCCGCCCCGGTGATACCTGTAAACTGGACGTCGGTCTACAAAACGCTGCCATGTTGAACGGTTTATCCGCACGGACAACCTTCAATACCTATGTTGACCCACTGTTACTGGATTTGAGTGGTCAGGGCGTGCACATGACCGACATGCGCGACGGGGTGTTATTCGATATGGATCACAGTGGCACGCTTAAACGTACCGGTTGGGCAGATAGGCAAACTGGCATACTGGTGATTGACGATGGCAGCGGTCAGATAAAAAATGTCAGCCAAATGTTCTCTGAGTACTATGGTGGTCGCGCCGGTGGCAACGGGGCGGCGGGCGAAAAAATATTTGCCGATGGTTTTGCCGCCTTGGACAGTGAAGATAGCAATAAAGATGGCGTGATTGATAAGCGTGATCCTATCTGGCAGCAGTTACGGGTTTGGCTTGACGTTAGCCACGATGCCAAAGTTGATGCGGGAGAGCTCAAGACCCTGACTGAACTGGGGATCAGTCAGATTAGTGTTCGGTCAGCCAGTAAAAGCGAAGTCCGTGACGGTAACCGGGTGGTTGCCAGTGGATCGTTTATGATGCAAGATCAGACGCGGGAAATGTTAGCGGTTGACTTTGTCGCTGATCCGGTCAGCAACACACTAACGACTCAAGGACTGGGGACACGGGTGACTTCGACTTTTAACCATATCACGACCACGGCTTACGCTAGTCATAGTGACAGCGCGCAAACGCTGGATGCAGATAAATTGGGTGTCAGCAACCTGTATGGCGGCAGTGGTGATGACCAGTTAATTGCCGCTAAAACAGGCAGTTGGCTGGTGGGTGGTGCTGGCAGTAATACCTATGTTGGTGGTGCGGGTAACGATGTTTTTGTTATCAGCGCCTCTGACGATAGCAAAAATATTCATGGTAACGGCGGACAGGATATGGTCATTATCACCGGTAACCAAGGTATGATATTAGATATGGATCAAGCTGGTTTAACGATTGCTGAAGGTGGCAGTGGCGATGATACCATCATCAGTGGCGGGCCTAATGGTGTCTTTATGAAAGGCGGCTCTGGTCATTCGACCTTGATAGGTGGCATGGGTGATGATGTGCTGGTCGGTGGCAGTGGGCATAATACCTTGATTGGCGGGAGCGGTAAGTCGGTTATCTATGCCGGACCTAAAGGGGATAAAATTTATGCCTCCAAAGGCGGCAGCATTATATATGCTGGTGGCGGAGCGGATATGATTTTCGGCAGTGTCGGCGATGATGTTATTGAGGTTGGCCATGGGAATGCCATGATTGATGGCGATGAGGGGATTAATATCGTCAGCCTGCATGGTAATCACGGTGATTATCGGATCACTCGAACCGACAATGGCTATCAAATCGCTGATAAGGTTGCTGGGCGTGATGGCACGGTAACGCTAAAGAACATACACAAACTCAATTTTGCCGATATTTCAGCGGTTGACTTACAAACGCCGAATGCGATGCCTGTCGAGGATGTTCTCACCCATGACAAGGAGGGTAAGGTTTTTTCTCGTACTCGTACGCATCTGATTTCGGCCTCCACTCTATTGGCTAACGATCAGCGTCTTAACAGTCAGGGTAACTTAAGTATCACCCATGTTGGCGATGCGATCGGTGGCAAAGTCACTCTTACCAGCCAGGGCTATGTTTCGTTTACCCCGGATGCGACTTACTCGGGTCTGATTAGTTTTAAATATGGCGTCACTGATGCTGCTGGTAACCCTTCGGCATCAGTCATGGACTTAGCGAGCGGCAAAACTGCGCCGATGCGGGCGGTTGCTACGCTACTGACGCCGGAGGTGCCGCTTGATCCATTGGCCGCTCAACAATGGTATCTGAGTGATGCCAATATTTTACCAGTTTGGCAGGATTACACTGGTAAAGGGGTGCGCATTGGTCAGTTCGAGCCAGGTGGTCAGTTTGCCACTGCGCCGGAAATTTTTGATATTGCTCACCCTGATCTGGTCGCCAATGTCGATAAAAGCTGGCAGCAGACTCATCAGACTAACGGAACCATGCCGGAGATGGTTTCCAACCATGCGACAATGGTAGCGGGTGTGATGGTGGCAGCGAAAAACGACAAAGGTGGCGTAGGGGTTGCCCATGGTGCTACTTTAGGCGGCTATTATCTGGCTAATGACGGTGCCGACTTAGCAGGACTGGGACATATGTCCAATTTTGACATTGCCAACAATAGTTGGGGATTTGCCAACGATTTCGCCCTCAGTAATTTCCCGGATGGCAGTATAAGTACGGCGGCGTCGCTCAGTGTGAATGCGCAATATGCGGCGGCTAATGGTCGTGGTGGATTGGGGACGGTTATTGTGACCTCCGGCGGTAATAATCGGGCGGCAGGTGGCAGCGCGCAGGGATCATTGACCAACAATAACCGTTTTTCTGTCCAGGTGGGGGCTATCAATGCTCAAGCTGATTTGTCGACATTACACATAGGCTCCTCGCCGTTCTCGAATCCGGGCGCCAGCTTACTGATCTCCGCCCCTGGAAGCAACGTGGTGTCGACCAGCCATATGCTGAAAACGGAACGGGGTTCCATTTTTGGCAATGATTATACCAGCATGCAAGGTACCAGTTTTGCGACGCCGATAGTCTCCGGCATTGTGGCGTTGATGCTAGATGCTAACCCGAACCTTGGTTATCGGGATGTACAGCAGATCCTTGCTCTGTCCGCGCGTAAAATTAACGACCCCACGACCAAATGGCATGACAATAAAGCGCAGCACTGGAATAGCGGCGGAATGCATACCAGTCATGATTATGGTTTTGGTGCCGTTGATGCCCGCGCGGCTGTCCGTCTGGCTGAATCTTGGATGACACAAAGCACTGCCGCTAACGAGTATGTTTACAGTGCCTCCAGTGATAAGCTTGGAAAAACCTTGGCCGCCGGCAAAACGCTGACCTCATCGATTGCGATGCAAGCGGGGCTAAATATTGAACATATTGAAATCGATTTTGATGCCGATGTGGGTCGTCTTGGCGATCTGACGCTCAAACTGATCTCGCCTGATGGCACGCAGAGTGTATTACTTGATCGTCAGGGCAAAATCCCAACCGGTATGCCGGGCGCTAGTACCAGCGATAAGGGCAGCAGTCAATCGGGCAGCTTCAGATATCGTTTTATGTCAACCCATGATTTTGCTGAAAACTCAGCCGGTAACTGGACTTTGCAGATGACCAGTGAGAGCTCAGGTTTGCCGGTCACCTTAAAATCCTGGTCGTTACGTTTGTACGGTAGTAAAAGCACGCCAGATAATACTTACTTTTACACCGATGAGTATGCTCAATTGGTCAGCGATCAAGCTAGTCGCGCTATACTGGATGATACTGTCAATGGCGTCGTCGGCGGACGTAATACCCTTAATGCGGCTGCGGTTGCGAAAGATACGTCAGTTAACTTATTGACAGGCGTTGCTAGTATTGGTGGACGCGAGTTGAATATCAACCGTCCGGCAGAAATCCAGAATATCATTACCGGTGATGGCAATGATACCCTGGTGGCAGGGAAAATGGATGCCTTGCTTAATGGTGGTCGCGGGAATAATAGCTTAACGGGCGGTGAGGGAAAAGACTTCTTTGTCGTTCATCGTCGCGCTGCAGGCAGTGATGTTATCGGCAATTTCGAGGCTGTTCGTGGAGAGATCGTTAATCTGGTTGGATTTGGTGGCAAAAAATTTACTGATTTGCGGCTAACTCAACAAGGGGAGGATGTTAAAGTTGACTTGGGTGATAGACAGAGTGTTACCTTAAAAAAACAGACTGTTGCAGGGATCAGTGCTAAGAATTTCAATTTCCAGCCCACTTTTGTTGCGCCAGCTACTTATACCAGTAGCCATGCTGCTGCGATCCAATCACAAGCAGCTCTGGGGACGGTGCTTCTCAAAGGTGGTGGTGATGGGATCCATTTTAATCTTGATGCGCAAGGGCAGATGAAATTTAGTCTGGCTGGAACCATTTATAGTCGTGATAGTGCAGCATCAGATGTATTTGTGGTAGAAGCCCAGCAGGGCATTAATGATTACCAGAATGCATTAAGAGGATTTCGGCACGGTATTGATAAAATTGACTTGCGCCAAGTTGGCATCAGTGATTTTAGCCAACTGATTATTGTTAAGAATAATCGTGCGACCATCAATGGGTTATCGCAGATCCATGGTGTTGATGTTTTCTTAAAAGGCGCAAATGGCCCCGACGCGAATGTGAAGCTACTGTATCTTGATACCCTGGATGTTGCTCAGCTTGATGCCAACGATTTTCTTTTTGCTAAGCCGACACCGGCGCTGGTACCGACGGTAGAACCTGTGGTAGTGCCATCACCTGATCAGTTGACCGTTATTGAGCAAGATCCGTTGACAGCGAACACGTCTGAGCCGGATCAAGCAGATAGTGCGCGCAGGCGTAGAAGTATTGAGCCGCCTGCAACAGTTAACAGGCCGGAAAATGATTTTGCTGTGCAACCTACATTGCTATCGCCTGATCTCTCGAGCAGTCGTCACCTTCAGTTGATAGATAGTGATGTTGAACACCTTGTTGAGTCCATGGCCTCATTTGAACCTTCAGAGCCTGATAGCGTCATGCTCAGTGTTGCTGGTGGACAATATAGGTTGCCGCCAGTGCTGTTCGCAAATGGACAATCGTCAATAAACATAAGAATGTAGCTTTTCATTTTCATCGACGCTTAGAGCCATCGCCGTTTTTGGCGTAGGATTTTGGGATTTTATGGAGCGTCTCCTTGGGCTTTGCCGCTATCAATATTTTGAATATTGTTGTCGGTAATATAGGTAGATTAGTTGCGCCGTACGCAATATATTAAAGGATATAGCATGCAGATAAAAGGTTTAATATAGTTAGGGATGGTAGCTGATTTTTTAGTGAGTGATGCGGCTAAAGATGCAGCATATGGTACTGCTCCTGGTTAACTTGACTAAGACCGCCAACAAGAAGTAAATATGGATAGTGATTGGTAAGGGTGTATGTTAACCGCAAACCCTGTTACTTAGTAGCTTAAACGCAACTATAAATCACAAAGTGATAAAGTTACTCAAAGATGAACTGGGCACTCAAGTTTCTAACCGGGCATTGGCATAGTTAGCTTCAATGCAGCTTGTTAGCAACGTGGTGCCCGGAGGCGGAATCGAACCACCGACACGAGGATTTTCAATCCTCTGCTCTACCGACTGAGCTATCCGGGCAACGGGGCGCATTAAACCTTATTCCACCCAAGTCGTCAATGTATTTCCGGTAAAAAACGCTAAATTATGCTTATTTGCTGTTTTTTTAAACCAAAATAATGACTCTCTTTTTTTGGCTTATTTTTTAATTTAAAGCATCATGCTTTCTGCATTTTGCCATCGTTAATATATCTTCTGCCAATAGCTTGGCGATCAAAACATCTGCAATATTTCGCTTAACCAGTAATTTGCTCAGACAACCCTCTAAAATCAGCTCCATTTGCTTAGCAACTTGTTCGCTGTCGTCAATATCTAATTGCCTTAGTAGCTCGAGGCTAAAATTAAATGACAATTGTTTTTGCTGTTCACTTAGTTGATGAATAGGATGCTCTGGATTGGGGAAAATACTACAGGCCGCGATAAATAGGCAGCCAGGAAAGCGATTATCGGTAACTTTTTGGGCTAACTGGTTATAACGGGCTAATAGTTTTTCTTCCGGCGAAAGTTTGTCATTCAGTTGTAGTTGTCGTTGCCAGGTTGCAATCTGTTGACTATGGTAGCGTAAACAATCATAAAGCAGCGCTTCATCATCTGGCCAAAATTGACGCGACTGATTAACGTCAACATTAAGTTTTTTTAGTAGGCTCTCTCTATTACCGCTAAGGCCCTGTTGTTCTAACAGTTGTAGTACCGAGTTCAGTACTTGCTCACGTTGCATGTCTATTTCCCTTGCTGTTGTGTAATTTTTTCTAGATGCTGATAAAACATTTTGCTATTCATGGAACCATAAACCCGGGAATTGGGTAATTCACTGCCCTTATCATCATAGAAAATAATAGTGGGTAATCCAAAGACATCGAGATATTGCAAAAGGGATTTTTGTTCAGCACTATTTTCTGTCACATTGGCTTGTAGTAATAACATATTATCCAGCTTACTTTTCACTTTAGGATCACGAAAGGTGTATTTTTCAAATTCCTTACAGGCGACACACCAGTCAGCATAAAAATCAAGCATAACAATTTTGCCACTATTATTGCTGATTGCTTGTTTGATTTCCTGCCAGTTTTTTACCTGTTTAAATTTTAAGTCTAACGGCTCTTGCGGAAGTGATATGGCAGACATTTGCCAAATTCCATTTTGTAGTGGCTGTGCTGCGATGATAGCTAATAGTAAAAATAACATCTGACCAATACGCGCCCAGCCGCTATGTTTCTTAAGTAATAGAATCAGTGCCCATATGCAGAATGAAGTCATTAATAAACTGGTTAAGCGAAGACTCCAGATCTCACCAAAAATTCGTTCCAGTAAGAAAATGGGTAATGCTAAGATCACAAAGCCAAAAGCTTCTTTAACATACTGCATCCAGGGACCGCTACGTGGAAGTAGTCGATGGCCAAATAATATTATGCCAATGAGTGGCAGCCCCATACCTAATGCATATAGATAAAGTGTTAAACCTCCTGTTAATATATTTCCGCTTTGGGCAATATAAAGCAAAATAGCACTAAGTGGCGCAGTGGTACAGGGAGAACAGATAAGTCCAGCCAGGGCACCCATAATGAATACACCAAAATAAGATCCCCCTTTTTGGTGGTCGCTCCAATTAATCAGTTTTGTTTGTAGTGAAGAAGGTAGCTGTAGGTTATAGAAACCAAACATGGAAAATGCCAGTAGAATAAATAGAGCAGAAATTATGATCAAAACATAGGGGTGCTGAAGTGCAGCTTGAAATGATAAACCGGCCGCTGCCACAATTAGCCCCAACAGCGTATAAGTGAGAGCCATTCCTTGCACATAACTAAAAGCTAACCAAAAGATCTTTGTTACACTTTTCGGGCGTTGCTTACCTAATATAATGCCTGAAATTAAAGGGTACATGGGTAAAACGCAAGGAGTAAAGGCAACACCAATACCGAATAGTAGTGCCCATAAAGGTGAAAAGGGTTGTTCTGTTTTTTCGTACGCCGTTTTATTCGCTGATGCGTTAGGATTTGATTGAACAAATTTACCGCTGGCTGGCGATTTTTTTGTGGCAACGACGGTGTTAAGAGGAATAATTATGGTTTCCGGTGGATAGCAGTAGCCGGCAGCCGCACACCCCTGATATTTCACTTCAATACTGGCTTGATCTGTGGCACGGATAATAGGAATATTAATAACTAAATTATTATAATAAACAACGGTTTTACCAAAAAATTCATCTTCATGATATTTTCCTTTTGGTAATTGATATTTACCGAGCTTGGCATGGCTGGGCTGAAATTTAATCTGTTTTTGGTAGAGATAATAGCCGGGCTGTATTTGCCAATTCAATATCAATTTGTATTCTTTTTGTTCAAAATCAAACAAGAAAGCTTGATCCGCAGAGAGCAAGCGATTCATTCCTCCGTTTTCAAAAATGGCATATGCTGTGGTTGATAAAAGGAATGTCCCACAAAGTAGTAGTAAGTAGCCTAAAACATGAAGACGTCTCTGCATAATGGATTTTAAAATAGGTGTTAAGTTTAAAATAAGATAATTATTGAACTATAACCTACTGTTTATGGATTGGAAAAGTTTTAGTGTCTAATTTTGCTTAAAGAATATTAATTATTACGATAAAAATTCAAGGACTTTAGGCCCTTGAATCATATTTTGGCAAAGTCAAAGGATGATGCTGCCAAACAAAAAGCCGAACAGGACGGATAAAGAAACTCCTATTGTGCCAGGAATAAAAAATGGGTGATTAAATACAAAACGACCAATGCGCGTCGTACGGGTATCATCCATTTGAACGGCAGCAACTAAAGTTGGATAGGTTGGTAAAACGAACAGACCAGAAACCGCAGAAAAAGAAGCAATAGCGGTTAATGGGCTGACGTTTAACGCTAATGCCATTGGCATTAATGCCTTAGCCGTTGCAGCTTGAGAGTAGAGTAGCGCAGAACAGATAAAAAATATCACCGCTAACATCCATGAATGATTATGAATAAGCTGGTCGGCAGTAGCTTTGATCCAGTCAATGTTAGCTTGGACAAAGGTGTCGCCTAACCATGCTACGCCTAAAATGCAGATACAGGCACTCATACCGGCTTTAAAGGTACTGGAATTTAAGATGGCCTCTGTTTTAACTTGGCAACTTAGGGTGATAAGGGTGGCTACACTTAACATAATAATCAGAATTGCATTGGTCGTATTCATTAGTGGTGTTTCAATTAGACCAAGGCTGGGGCTGTTAATCATGGCAAAAATAACCACACATATCACGCCTAGCAAAAAAAATAACACTGACTTTTTCGCGCCAGCTTTAATTTTTTTAGCCTGACAGCCTCTTAATTCTACTAATCCGGCGGCTAAACGTTGCTGATAAATTTGATCATCAGCAAGTTTAGAATCAAAGCACCAAGAAATAATGAATGACATCATTACAATAGCTAAAAAAGTTGCCGGTAATAGAATGGCTAGTAAGCTAATATAGCTAGTGGTATGACTAACCATAGCCGGATTTTCCATAATTGAAGCGATATAGACCACCGCCGCAGAGATGGGTGATGCGGTAATGCCGATTTGTGCCGCGACAACCGCTGTTGATAAGGGTCGACACGGTTTAATCCCATTTTCTCTAGCAACTTCTGCAATAACCGGTAATGTTGCCAATGAAATATTACCGGTACCAACAAATAAAGTCAGAAAATAGGTCACGATTGGCGCTAAGATGGTAATGTATTTGGGATTTTTACGCAGTAGTTTTTCTGTCTGATCAACCAAATAATCTAATCCGCCGGCAATTTGCATGGCAGAGATAGCAGCGATAACCGCCATAATAATTGAAATAACATCATAGGGTATTGTTCCTGGTTTTACGCCTAACATTGCCAGCATCAAAACACCAAGTCCGCCAGCAAAGCCTATACCGATACTTCCTAGTCGTGCTCCCAGAAAGATGGCCAGCAGAACAATAATAAATTCTACGGCTAACATAATGTTTACTCCTTAATATAATTGATAATATTTTGTTTATTTTTTGTATAAACCTAAAGTAAAAGGCACGCTTCTTTACAGAGAGCGTGCCTTAAAAATTAAGACGAATTAATTTTTATAATTAACATGCTAATTTAATCATCATAGCGTTTCGCTTTATATTGAGGATTTTTTAGATTTTCAACAGAGAAAATATCGTCTAATTGCTCTTCTGTTAGTAAACCTCGCTCTAATACCACTATTTTAACATTTTTACCTGTTTCAGCGCATATTTTTCCGACGATATCGCCATTATGATGACCGATAAATGGATTAAGATAAGTAACAATGCCAATAGAATTAAAAACATATTTTTCGCAAATTTCTTTATTGACAGTAATGCCTGTAATACATTTTTCCAGTAAATTCCGGCAAGAATTATTCATTAATGAAATAGATTCAAAAATGGCTTGGCCGATTGCCGGCTCCATCACATTCAATTGCAATTGTCCTGCTTCTGCCGCGATAGTAACACACGTATCGTTGCCGATAACTTTGAAACAGGCTTGATTGACAACTTCGGGGATAACCGGATTGACCTTAGCTGGCATAATAGATGAACCCGCTTGCAACTCCGGTAGATTTATCTCTTTTAAACCAGCACGCGGGCCGGAAGAGAGCAGGCGAAGATCATTACAAATTTTTGATAGCTTAACCGCTAAGCGTTTTAGCCCAGCGTGTACTGTAATATAAGCACCACAGTCGGAAGTTGCTTCAATTAAATCTTCTGCCGGAATGCAGGGCAATTCCGTTACTTCAGCTAATTTTTTTACCACTAATTCTTGATAACCGGCAGCGGTATTGACTCTGGTTCCGATTGCGGTGGCACCCAGATTAACTTCGAGTAATAATTCACTAGCGCGATGTAAATTTTTTATTTCTTCTTTTAGTAATGTGGCAAATGCATGAAATTCTTGTCCTACAGTCATAGGGACAGCATCTTGTAATTGGGTGCGGCCCATTTTAAGAATATCTTTAAATTGGTTGGCTTTTTGTTCGAAACCCTCTTGCAGCAGGGTAATTGATTTAATTAAATTAGTAATAGAGTTATAAACGGCAATTCGAAAACCGGTTGGATAGGCATCGTTGGTTGATTGGCTTTTATTTAAATGGTCATTGGGATCTAAATATTGGTAGTCACCTTTTTTATGCCCCATTAATTCAAGACCAATATTAGCCAGAACTTCGTTAGTATTCATATTTAAAGATGTACCAGCTCCGCCTTGAAAGACGTCTACTGGAAACTGATCCATGCACCTGCCTTTATTCAAAATTTCGTCACAGGCATTAATAATTGCATCTGCTTGTTTTTGTGGAATGGTCTTTAATTCTTTATTTGCCATTGCCGCTGCTTTTTTTACCATTACCATTCCACGAATAAATTCGGGTACATGATTAATAGTTCGGTCGCTAATATAGAAATTCTCGATCGCACGCAATGTATGAATACCATAATAGGCTTCAGCAGGTACATCTCGTTTACCTAATAGGTCTTCTTCAGAACGGATACTTTTAGACATACAAACCTTCTTAAAATTAAATAGCGATTTACTAACTGAATATGTAATGTAATAGTAAAAATGAGATATATTAACGTCAGATTTGAAATTAATAACTAAGATTTTAATTATAACCGTGATATATATTCCGAAATAGTGGTAGAGTCAAAATATGGAATACTATATATGCATCTTAGTGAATTAAATATGATATGTGTGATCATATTCACATAACCCATTAAAAACATTAAAATTTTTTATCATTGAAAAATATATGATAGATCTGCATCATATAAGTATTAACGGTTTAAAAAGCAAATATTGTGATATTCGTTTTTTGAAGACAATTTATCTTGCTAAGTCAAGAGACTAGTTTTTTTTTGCAAATATTAGGAGAATTGTATGCGTTGGTTTCCATTCATACTTTTATGCCTGTTAATTTATATAGAAGCGGTTATTTTTGTTAGGGTTGCTGAGAGTATTGGTGTATTAACCACCTTAATATTAGTCGTTTTAACTTCATGCCTTGGCATTTCTTTAGTAAAAAGTCAGGGGATTAAGAACTTATTGTTAATACGTCAAAAATTAGCTGATGGTGAAAATCCAGCCGAGGAAATGATTAAGAATGTGGCCCTAGTTATTGCCGGCATTCTGTTAATTTTACCTGGTTTTTTTACTGATTTTTTGGGTTTGTTACTACTATTTTCTCCGATCCAAAAACTGATAGTCATGAAGCTTATGCCGTATATTCATTTTTATTCTGCCGGGGCAGCGAATGATAATTTCAACCGCCCTTCAAAAGGGCAGACTTATGAAGGTGAGTTTGATAGAAAATCTGATTCTCCACCCAACAGCATTAAACATGAAGACAAATTTTTTTAAAAATAAGATCATGATGATAAATGATGCTAACGATTTTGTTTTTTTAACTAGAAAGAAAAAATGAAAAATTTTTTGTATAGCCCCTTGAACTGATTTTAATTGACCCCATTTCGTCAAACAGGGTACTGGTTTAATAAGACATACTAGTATCATCCTTATTTACTTTATATGGATTTTATTTATAGGAGATCTATTAATGAAGATACGTCCATTGCATGATCGGGTTATCATCAAGCGTGAAGAAGTTGAAGCTAAATCTGCTGGTGGTATTGTGCTGACTGGCTCTGCTGCTGGTAAATCAACTCGAGGCAAAGTGCTGGCTGTTGGTAACGGTCGCATCTTAGAAAACGGTGAAAATAAACCATTAGATGTGAAAGTTGGCGATACTGTTATTTTTAACGACGGCTATGGCGTGAAGACAGAAAAGATTGATAACGACGAAGTTTTGATTATGTCAGAAAGTGATATTCTGGCAATTGTTGAAAAATAATTTCTCGCTTAGATCTTCAGAATGAATGAATTTAAAGGAAAGAAACAATGGCAGCTAAAGACGTAAAATTTGGTATTGACGCCCGTGCAAAAATGCTTCGTGGAGTGAACATTCTTGCTGATGCAGTTAAAGTTACTTTAGGACCCAAAGGCCGGAATGTCGTTCTAGATAAATCTTTCGGCGCCCCTGCGATTACTAAAGATGGTGTGTCTGTTGCGCGTGAAATCGAATTAGAAGATAAATTCGAAAATATGGGCGCCCAGATGGTAAAAGAAGTTGCTTCTAAGGCGAATGATGCGGCAGGTGATGGCACAACAACTGCAACAGTACTAGCTCAATCTATTGTTAGCGAAGGTTTAAAAGCAGTTGCTGCAGGTATGAATCCCATGGATTTAAAACGTGGTATTGATAAAGCGGTTTCTGCGGCAGTTGAAGAATTGAAAAAATTATCTAAACCTTGCGCTGATAATAAAGAGATTGAACAAGTTGGTACGATTTCAGCTAACTCTGATCAAACTGTCGGTAAATTAATTGCTGAAGCAATGGAAAAGGTTGGCAACGAAGGTGTTATTACCGTTGAAGAAGGTTCCGGTTTAGAAGATGAACTGGCGGTTGTTGAAGGTATGCAATTTGATCGTGGTTATTTGTCTCCTTATTTTATCAATAAGCCAGATACCGGTTCTGCCGAATTAGAAAATCCTTACATCCTATTGGTAGATAAGAAAGTTTCTAATATCCGTGAATTATTACCTGTGTTGGAAGCGGTTGCTAAAGCGGGTAAACCACTATTGATTATTGCTGAAGATGTTGAAGGTGAAGCGCTCGCAACATTGGTGGTAAACAATCTACGTGGCATTGTAAAAGTTGCTGCGGTAAAAGCACCTGGTTTTGGTGACCGTCGTAAAGCCATGCTACAGGATATTGCTATTCTGACCAATGGTACTGTTATCGCTGAAGAGATCGGTATGGAGTTGGAAAAAGCGACGCTAGAAAATTTAGGACAAGCGAAACGCATCGTCATTAACAAAGACACCACCACTATTATTGATGGTGTTGGTGAAAAAAGCGAGATTGATGCCCGTGCCAAACAGATAGCACAACAACGTGATGAAGCAACTTCTGATTACGATCGGGAAAAATTGCAAGAACGTATTGCTAAGTTGTCAGGCGGCGTTGCTGTGATTAAAGTGGGTGCCGCAACTGAAGTTGCAATGAAAGAGAAACGTGCTCGTGTTGATGATGCGTTGCATGCAACTCGTGCCGCAGTAGAGGAAGGTGTTGTTGCTGGTGGTGGTGTTGCTCTCGTCCGGGTTGCAACTGTATTAGATGCGTTGAAAGGTGATAACGAAGATCAAACTGTTGGTATTCGTATCGCACTACGCGCGATGGAATCACCGATGCGTCAAATTGTTGAAAATGCGGGTGAAGAGCCAGCGGTAGTTGTTAACAATGTTAAACAAGGTGAAGATAACTACGGTTACAATGCTGCAACGGAAGAGTATGGCGACATGATCGACATGGGTATTCTAGATCCAACTAAGGTTACTCGTTCCGCTTTACAATTTGCTGCGTCAATCGCCGGCCTTATGATCACAACTGAAGCGATGGTAACTGATTTACCAAAAGAAGATAAAGCTGATCTAGGTGCTGCTGCTGGTATGGGCGGTATGGGTGGTATGGGCGGTATGATGTAAGGTGTTAAGATCCTAACATCATTATCCTTATCCAAGAAGAACCCTGAGTCTAACTTTTGACTCAGGGTTTTTTATTATCAAATTTTATCTGTTTGCGATTTAATTTCATTGAGGCTTTGCTAGCGACTGATTACTTGCTTTAAATCTATTTTTTCACATAAGTTGATTTAATTTTGCGATAATATGATTTAACCGAGTATATTTACTAGAATAGGGTAAAATGTTGTTAACACAGTGTATAGAACATTGATAGCCAAACTTTTTGGCTGGCTATTGGGTTGTTATTGATAATAAGCTTAATTTGGCAGAAAAATTCGGTAATGTAAGCGTTGGTTAATATATAGCTAAAAGTAAATGAGGAACAACATGCGAATTAAAGTATTGCTCGGTGTCACAGTATTAGTCTTGGCTGGCTGTTCAACAACCAATAAAATTACCACTGCGGGTGAAAAAGTTCGTTTTGTTAATGCCCAGCCTGGAAGTGAATGTCGGCATTTAGGGCTGGTTACAGGCACACAAAGTAATTGGCTAAGTGGCGTAAATAATGAGTCTAGTTCACTGCGTGGTGCAGCAAATGATTTACGTAATAAAGCGGCTGAGATGGGAGGAAATGTTATTTATGGAGCTAATAGCCCAACGGAAACGTTACTCTCAAGTTTTATTCCTACTGATAGTAAAATGATTGGACAAGTTTATAAGTGTCCATAACGCATGCTAAGCATGATCCTGAATAAATATAGGGTCATGCGTTTAAGCATTTAGCTAAATTGTTATTGTAATTGCAAATCAATCGGTGTTTTACTCAGTTTGCCACCTATTTCTCGGGTCAATCTCGGTACCAGATAACCTGAAATACGAGTAAGCAATTCTTTCATTATGATGCGAGCCTCTTCATCCGTTACCATAAAATGGGCGGCACCTTGGACTTTATCTAATAAATGTAAATAATAAGGTAGTATTCCATTTTCAAACAGTTTATTACTTAATTTAGCTAGACAGTCAGCATTATCATTAATGCCGCGTAATAGGACACTTTGGTTTAATAAGGTAACATTTACCTGTTTTAACTGTTCCATTGCACGGCTAAACTCGCTATCAATTTCGTTGGCGTGGTTGATATGAGTAACCATAATTACCTGTAGTCGAGAAACATTGAAACGTTGGCAAAGTGTGGTGGTAATACGTGCAGGAATAACCACTGGTAATCGGCTATGGATCCTAAGTCGTTTGATATGGGGGATAGTTTCTAACTGTGACATCAACCAATCTAACTCATGATCTTTTGCCATCAAAGGATCGCCGCCTGAAAAAATAACTTCGTTAAGTTCTGTATGCCGTTGAATGTAATTTAATGCTGTCTGCCAGTTTTGTTTATTGCCTTTATTTTCTTCATACGGAAAGTGACGCCGGAAGCAGTAGCGGCAATTAACGGCACAGCCTCCTTTGACTAACAGTAAGACGCGATCCTGATATTTATGCAATAGTCCAGGAATCGGACTATGGTGTTCATTTAATGGGTCAACTGAAAATGTTGGTGTAAGAATAAATTCAGATTTTGAAGTAATAACTTGACGTAAAAGGGGATCATTAGCATCACCGATCCGCATTTTTGCGATAAAAGGGTGGGGCACACGTAGTGGAAATAAAGCACGAGCGGCACTTCCGGCATGCAATTCCGGGTCATTTTGTAGTGACAGTAATCGTAGCAATTCGTCAGGATCAGTGACAGCTTCTGCAAGTTGTTGTAGCCAGACTTCTCTGGCGGGGCTTTTTTGAGTTACAATATTAAACATTTTTTGGCTATGCCATTTTTACTTAAAAAATTTAGAGGATTTCCATGGCTACCTATAGTACCAATGAATTTCGCTCAGGTCTTAAAATCATGTTAGATGGCGAGCCTTGTGCAATTGTTGAAAGCGAATTTGTCAAACCAGGCAAAGGGCAAGCGTTTGCTCGCGTACGGATCCGTAAATTGATTTCTAATAAGTTATTAGAAAAAACATTTAAGTCAACTGATTCTGTCGAAAGTGCTGATGTTATGGATCTGAACTTGACCTATCTATACAATGATGGCGAGTTTTGGCATTTTATGAATAATGAGACGTTTGAGCAACTAGCTGCGGATGAAAAAGCAGTCGCTGATAATGCCAAATGGTTAATTGATCAAGCCGATTGCGTTGTCACATTGTGGAATGGACAGCCTATTACTATCACGCCACCGAATTTTGTTGAACTGGCAGTGGTTGATACCGATCCGGGTTTAAAGGGGGATACAGCAGGTACGGGCGGAAAACCGGCAACATTAAGTACAGGCGCGGTGGTAAAAGTTCCGCTATTTGTGCAAATTGGTGAGGTAATCAAAGTGGATACCCGCTCCGGTGAATATGTTTCCCGTGTGAAATAATATTTAGCTCATCTACCACTTTTAGTTGAAGGGTGCTTGTTAACAACCCATCGAGTGATAGAAGCGTCATTTTTTATTGCTAATAATAGCCTGAAATTTTCAGGCTATTTTTGTTTTAGCGATATTTTCGGTTCAGTCGCATCACGATATTTGCAACAGTGCCTTCAATAATTAGTTACTATCTATAATTAATACGAAATTAACATTACATAATACCCGGAACAACAAATCGCTATCAATGGGCACGTTATCCGTCCAGTAGATGCCTTTATGCTTTAGTTGCCTAAAACCTTACCTCCTGTATAAATTTAATCATTCTACATTAATGCGATAGAACCCTTTTCTATTAGTGTAAAACTGGCCAGTTGTATCGTTTTTTATTTGTAACTAATAATTATTTTCTGTAAAAGGGGATGATTAATAATAATTAATTTTTAATTGTTTAGATGGACTGTTTATTCTGCTTTATTAATTTAGATTGAGTGGTATTAAATAGCATTTTTTTATTTTATTTAATAAGTACTGAGAAAAACGCTAAATAAAAGCGGTGAGTAAAGAAGTTATTTATCGATAAGAGGTATTGTTTAGTGCATCAACTTGCTATTTTCCACCAAAAAGTATCATCACTTTTTAATCATATTGGCCTTGAGCCAATAGAAAAAACATCCAAAGAGGAAGCTTTTAGTTTAACTATTGATAATAATTTTCGCTTTTATCTAGGATTAATTAATCAGTTTGATTGGTATATTTTTACTGATCTAGGCCATATAAATGAATTAACGCAAAAAAATATTACTCTCTTATCCTTATTGCATTTTAATAATTTGACCCAGCTACGTTGGCAGCCGGTTGCCGCAGTTAATGAAGAACAACATCTTATATTATGGGTGAGATTGCCTTTACATGAGATCAATGAGTATGAAATTGTTGATATTTTTGGATTATTACTTGAAAAATCAGAACAATGTGTAGCTGAAAAATAATAGATTAACTTAAAAGTAAGGGATTTTATAATGCCTAATACTTCACCGATTTATAGTAATATAACACCTAATATCAATTATGCCTCAAATGAGGTAGCGAGCGGTCAAGACGGAACACAAAAAACTTATTATCAAGGGCGTGAAATTGTCAAAGATAGTGATTCGTCGACCGTTTTGTTACGACATAAAACCCATCTTGCTACCGAAACGGAGCAGGACAGTAATAAAACTCGACGTCATGGTGGTTTTAATTTTGACATTGATGGAACGCCACCTGAACTTGCACCAAAATCAACTGCGGTGAAAAATAAGTTAATTGAGCCACCGCAGCTTTCTCGTCTACCAACGTTAGGCAAGAAAGACACTCTGGATATACCAGCAGAAAAATGGGTTGCTAAATTACAACCTGGTGAAGTTAAAACATTGATGTCATCGACGTCGGTAAGCACAATTGGCAATGACGATAGCAATCTCGCTAGCCAAAAAAATGATAAACTTTTGTTGGCTAAAGCAACGCGAGTTGAAGCGCCGGATGGTAGGATATTACCGGCTAATCGTGTGCAGATTGGCGGCAAAAATGTAGCAATGATTAGTGAATATCCTAAAGCGGAGTATTTAGAAAGTTATTTTAAAATGCTAGCTGATAATCAAACGCCAATACTGGTTGTATTGGCACCAAATAAGGACATTGCAGCTAAAGGTCTACCTGAATATTTTAAACAAAATGGCAAGTATGGTAGTGTGTCGGTTCAACTTAATGAACAGTCTAAAGATAGATCGTTGGGTAAATTTTGCTGTGATATGTATGAAATAGAAATTAAGCAAGGTAACCGTTCATATCAACTGCCTATTATTCATATTAATAATGGGCTAGGAAAAAATAGCATCGATAATGAAGGCTTAAAAGTTATTGTTGATTGTATTAATCAAACAAGCCAAGAATATTCAAGCGAGCTTTACCAAAAAAATAGTCAAGCAGTATATGATCCCAATAAAGTATTACCAGTAATACACGCTACTAAAGGATATGAAAGTGCCGCTTTTCTGGTTGCCGCAACTGAAGTAGCTAAACCTGGTAATAAATTGAGTTCAGAAGAGATTGTTAGTGAAATAAAAAATTCAACTAGCGAAAAAATATTAAATTATGCATCACAGTTGCAATTACTTAAGCAATTTGAAAAAGCAGCGGGCAATTACACTCGGGAGAAAAGATCATCTGCTAGGATGGATGAAGATACAACTAAATTAGAAAATACGATAGATACTAATATGCTACCGGCAAAATTAAAGAGAATGTTAAGTGATCCAAAGGTACCGGTACCCGTAGCGACATTACCACTACGTACATTGCCGGTAGAAGAGCAACAGAAAGCCGCTATATTAGCTAAAGATTTATTTCAACGCTTAATGGATGAATTTAGTGATGCCAAACTAGACAAATCACAATATATTCAGAAGGTTGAGAATCAACGATTTGGCAATATCTGGACCGCAAAAGCAACGGCGGTGACAGCTCCAAATGGTCAGCCGCTAGCCGCTAATCGGGTACAAATTGCGGGTCAAAATGTTGCTATTGCTTGCCAATATCCAAAACCTGCATCACTGCAAGATTATTTTAAGATGTTGGTGGCTAATCGGACACCTGCATTAGTTGTATTAGCATCAGACAAAGATATTAATCCACAATCAGGCGTCGGATTACCCGAATATTTTAGAAAAGACAACCAATATGGTGATGTTGCCGTGACGGTAATTGATAAAGGTGAGGGTAAATTGGCTGACGAATTGGATTATCATGACTATTTATTGCATGTCACCGATGAAGGTCAAAATATTAAAGTCACCATACCTGTTATTCATGTTTCTAATTGGCCGGATCTAACGGCTTCAGGTAATGAAGGATTAAAAGAATTAGCCGAGCATGTTAATACGGTTGTCGATAAAAAAATTAATTTTTATAAGGAAAAAGGAAGCAGCGCGATAAATGATGAAAATAAATTATTACCAGTAATGCATTGTCGAGCTGGCGTTGGGCGTACCGGTCAACTACTTGCCACCATGGAATTATTAAAACCAGAAAGTCAACAAAGTTTAGAGAGTATTGTTAGAGATATGCGCACGACACGTGATCGGAAAATGGTTCAAACACCTGAGCAAATGCAAACACTGGCTGTGTTAGCTGAACAATTAAATAAACCAATCTCAGATTCATAAGTTTGGAGGATGATTTTAGGTTATTAATATAATTTATTAAGTAATAATAGTTGTTATTCTTTTCCTGATAATTGCCTGTACATATGCTGTTGCTGGTTTGTTTTTAGTCTCCTTCAATAGCGGTTAAGTGCAGGCCTATTTTTTGTTGCCAACTGCAGTTTTTGTATAAATTCAATATCGTTAATTATTGATAACGTTACGGTAAATATGTTGGATAAAGCAAATCGTTCTGCCGTAAAAAGATTAATACGTATTTCATCAATGCTTTTTATGCTTTAGGGGTCTAAAATTCATTATCTGAACCAACCTTACCGCTGCCATTTTCAATATGACAAGATTGCGCTAGAAAATAATATATTGCCAGTGGCAAGAGATTGCTAACAGTCTAAAGCGTTTAACGAATAAAATATATACTCTTCAACCCGTATCAATGGCTAGCCAGACGGTTTAATTAACGTGCGTTAAATAGCCAGTCTTAATTCCCTCATGCAGCAGACTTCTACTGAGTGTAACAAAAGTGACAAACTGCCAGGGTGGTGCTGCGATTGATGTGGTGGATAGATAAGCATAATTTATCATCCAAAATGTGACAAAACTAAGCAAATTGGCTAATATTTATGACACTTTTGCAGAAAATAGTAACAGAAATAGAACATCAAATTTTAACTAAATAAACTAATCTTCAATAGCAATTAAGTAATCATACATAATGTTGAAGTTATAATATTGCCTGGTTATAATTTTTTCAGTTTCATCTGTTGTTCAGGACGGCCTGAGAAATAGCATTTTATTGGGGACGACCCCGAGTGATTAGGAGGAATGATGGCCTGGTTGGTTTTAATAATAGCCGGTTTACTTGAAATTGTTTGGGCAATAGGATTGAAATATACCCAAGGATTTACCCGATTAACCCCCAGTATTATAACTTTAGTTGCCATGTTGTTCAGTATAGGGTTATTAGCTTATGCGATGAAAACCTTACCTGCCGGTACAGCATATGCTATTTGGACAGGTATTGGTGCGCTGGGTACTGCGACCATTGGGATTATTTTTCTTGGTGAATCGGCGAGTTTATTCCGCTTATTAAGCCTGGGGCTAATTTTTGCTGGGATAATTGGCTTAAAACTAGCGAATTAATTTTAAGCTATTTCTTATAGACAAATTTCTATTTTTTATGGCGTATTAATATGGGGCATAAATGTTTATTTATGCCTTATTCTTTAGCGCTAAATTTTGCTAATTGTAATCAATATTTATCTAAAATAAGCTATGAGCTGAATTAGCTCAGGTAAATTTGTTCTATTTTAGAACACTTAAAAGAATGGCAATGAACGCAATGTTTGCTATGGAAATAAAGGAGGTGTTTTTTGTAATTTGTAGCCACCAAATTTTGTTAGCATTAGGATTAATTTGATAATTGAAGCTTTGATTTATGATGATATTAAATTAAAAATCAGTCAATAGAGCCCAATTAAATAAATACTTGTTTATTAGGTTTTTTTATTTGCCTGTGTATTTAAATTGTAATAAATAACTGGAAAAATCTGTAGTAACTCCTATAAGAATAATAGAGAACAACGTTTTCCACGCTTAATTAAGCTACATTAGGAGATTTATTATGATTCGTCCATTAAGTTTATTTTCAGATTTGAGAAATGATTTGTTTTCAGATAGATTTAATAAAATAGATAAGTTATTTAGTCACTTAACGGGTGTTAAACCACTCGCATTACCTAGTGAATCTTACAATTTAAAGAAAATTGATGATAAACATTATGAACTAATAATCAGTGTGCCAGGTTTCACTGAAAATGATTTAGATGTTTCATTTTCTGATGGGCAATTATTTATTGTTGGTGATCATAAAGAAGAAACACCAAAAAAAGGCGAATGGCTTCATCAGGGTATTTCTCACAGATCGTTCTCTGCTCAATATTCGTTAGGTAAAAATGCCAAAATTCAAAGTGCTGAATTATATGATGGTTTACTTAAAATTTTCCTAGAATATGAAATTCCTAAAGATGAGAAGGTAAAAAAAATTGCGATTAAAAAAGGTAAGAAAAATGAGCCTAAAAAATTAAAAGCAACGAAAAAACCTTCAGTGCCTAAAAAAACAAAAACAGCTAAATAATTTGCTGGCAATTAGACATTAGATAATTAACGTAAGCTGGAAAAAATAAAAGCCTCACTAATATTAGCTTGAGGCTTTTATTTTTTTATTGTTGCAATATTTGAATCAATATAAATTCTTTCTTTCAACACTAACAATTTTTTTTAGTAGTAAAATCTAATGCATTGTAAGTAACAAGCTTGTAATAAAAATTTCAGCGCTGAAATAATAAAATAAAAGTTTAGTAGGAAGTGTATTATGAATAAAATTCTTGTTTTAAAATCCAGCATCATGGGAAATAATTCTCAAACAAATTCCTTGATTGATACTTTTCTGACGAAAAGACAATTAAAAGGATTACAAGATGAAGTTACAATACGTGACTTAGCCACGCTTAATCTTCCTGTATTGGATAATGAACTGTTTAATTCGATGCGAGGAGCGACTAATTTCAGTGAAAAAGCCTTTAACGCTGTCGCCCTATCAGATAAATTGATAGCTGAACTAAAACGGAGTGACATGGTTGTTATCGGAGCACCCATGTATAATTTGAATGTGCCAACCCAACTGAAAAATTGGTTTGATCTTGTTACTCGTGCAGGTGTTACATTTAAATATACTGAAACTTATCCGATGGGATTAGTTGAAGGTGTGCGTGCAGTTGTTGTCAGTTCTCGTGGTGGTATCCATTTGGGACAACAGACGGATGCAGTGACGCCTTATTTGAAATCGGTTTTAGGATTAATTGGTATCACTGATGTGGAGTTTATCTATGCCGAAGGAATGGATATGAGACCACATGGAAAAGAACAGGGGATTGCCAATGCTGAGGCAAAAATTGCTAGTCTTATAGCTTAAGCTGGATGATGTACTCACTGGCATAAAATACCAGTGAGTACAAATCTGCTCAGCTTGGCGCGGCAATTTTTTCCATATAAGCGGGTAAATCATTAACTAAAGTATCAACAATAAGACGCACTTTACGCGAAAGGTAAGGTGTTTTTGGCCATACTGCATAAATAGAGAAAGTTATTTGGCTAGCATGAGGCATAATCTCTTTTAGGCGCCCGTTGCTCAGTTCTTCTCTAACTAACCAGTCAGGAAGCCAGGCAATACCTGCATCTGAAATAATCGCATCTTTTATTGCTTGCATGTCATCCATCATTAATCTTGTTTTCGGTCTGAATTCGTATATACCGCCGTTATCATCTTTGAGGCGCCATTTTTGTATTCGATTTGAATGGCTATAAGCAACAGCGAAATGTTTTGCCAATTCTATAATTGTGTGTGGTTCACCCATTTGAACAAGATAAGAGGGAGAAGCGCAAATTGTCATACGGTGTTTGCCAATTTTTCTTGCGACTAGATTAGTGCTATCAGGTAGTGTGCCAATATAGATTGATAAATCAATTCCTTCTTCTATAAGATCAATAATACGATCGTTAAATGACATTTCTAGTTCTAGTTTGGGGTGCTGTTTTATTAAAGAAATGAGTAGCGGAGCTATGCATAAATGGCCAAATAATACCGGCATGGAGAGCCTAAATTTGCCACAAGTTTCAAGCTTACTACTGTCAAGGATGTCTTCTATTTTTTCTATCTCATCGAGGGCACGTCGGCAATATTCATAATATAGCGTTCCTTCCTCAGTTAAACTTTGCGTGCGGGTTGTCCTATGAAACAGGGTAATACCCAGTCTTGCTTCTAATTGAGCAATTTTTTTTGCTACCGATGAGCGTGTGAGATGTAATTTTTCCGCTGTTTGAGAGAAACTGTTAGCTTCAGCAGCAGCAACAAATACCGGGAGACTATTTAGTACACTTTTCATTGGATTATTGCCATTCAGATATAAAATTATCTCTATAAATAATAGACAGAAAGATTAAATGTTAGAAACAATATAAGACTTAGTAAATTTAATGATGCATAAAGCAGGATAGAGTTTTTATTAGTCTCAATATTAATTAAATATGGTGTTAAACATAAATAAAAAAATAATCCTTTGATTTAACAAATTTATTTTAGCTAATAGAAAAGTAATCCCAACAACTAGACTATATTTAAAACTGTGCTTTTTATCAAGAATTCAAAAAATTCGATTTTATAAAATGTTGTTTTAATTTTAGGAATGATATTAATGATAAGTTTATCTCATATATCTGGTTTAGTATTGGGTGGATTACTTGGTTTTATCATGCAACGAGGACGTTTTTGTTTAGCTGGTGGAATAAGAGATTTCTATTTATTCCGTGACGGGCAAATGATAATTGCTATTTTGATCGTTATTTCTATTCAGAGTGTCGGACTATTTGGATTGCAAAGTCTAGAATTAATCATACTCCCTTATACCCAATTTTTATGGTTAGCAACCATTGTTGGTGGCATTCTATTTGGTAGTGGCATGGCATTGGCAGGCTCTTGTTCTACTGGAGCCTATTATCGAACAGCTGAAGGTTTAGTTGGCAGTATTATGGCTGTTATTGGCTTTATCCTCTCCAGTTGGTTAGTTCGCTTGCCGATCAGTAAATCTTTTTTTTCACCAATTACCTCTCAGGTATTAGATAGCGGAACAATTACGCAAACTTTTCATGTATCACCCTGTGTAATCATGCCTATTTTAACATCACTAACAATCTATTTAGCCATTAGGCATATCAGACTGTGGAAACCGATTAATATAGCAAAAATAACAGCAAAAAAGAGAGGAATTGGCCATCTATTATTTGAAGCACGTTGGCATCCATTTATTACGGCAATGTTGGTAGGAATTATTGCGCTACTAGCCTGGCCGGCAAGTTTATCAGCTGGTCGAATTGGCGGGCTTGGTATTAGCGGACCCAGCGCGCAATTCTTTACATTATTGATTGACGGCAATTTTAAATTTTTTAACTGGGCTGGCTATTTATTAATCGGGCTTTTGTTGGGTTCATTTATTGCAGCAAAGGGAAGTCAAGAATTCAGATTTAGGAACCCAGGTTGGATCACATTGGTAAAAAGTTTTGTTGGTGGCTTATTAATGGGGATTGGTAGTGGTTTGGCGGGTGGCTGCATGCTAGGTAATACATTGGTTAATACCGCTTGGTTTTCATGGCAAGGTTGGGTATTTATTCCTTGTATTATATTTGGTAGTTGGCTCATTAGTTATTTTACTGTCATTCGTCCATGGCAAATAAAACCAAAGAGGTTATAGAATATGAGTGAAATTCAACTAGATACTAGGGGAAAGTTATGCCCATATCCATTGATTCAAGTGCAAAAAGCGAAAGATTTAATGATAAACGGTGATATTTTAATTATTAAATATGATTGTGCTCAAGCGACAGAAAATATCCCGAAGTGGGCGGCTAAATCAGGTCATGAAGTGATTAATTTTCAACAAACTGGCAACGCTCAGTGGCAAATTACTATTAAAAAAGGTAAATAAGATAATTAGATGGAATAAATAGGGTTTTTTAATAAAGAGTTCAAGTTGGTAAGATAGAGCTTAGTAAGTTAAATCATGCTATTTAATTAACAATCCGGCTAGGAATGAACGAACACCGTCCCTGGCATGGATTTCCATACACTCAATTTTTGGGATTTCGGTTTATAATAACCCGATTAATTGTCCCGCTTATTGATACAGAGTCTGGCGCATTTGATTTGGGATAACATTTTTTATTATGGGGCAGGCTGCAATCAATGTCAGCAGTTGTCGATGATATTGGGTTTGAACTTTCAGTCGCGTTACTCTGCTCTTGTGTTCGCTCAATATCGGTAATTTGGCTGGATATTGACACTGTGCTCATTGAAATAGCACTGGTGCCAAGCAAAATTATAAAAATAAATGGTTTAGATAATAGTTTCATTATGTCTTTCCCCTCATTTAATAATAATGATAATTATTATTAAATAATAGCTTAATATTTGACCATTGCAATAAGTTATTGAAGTGATATTTTTAGTTTAAAAATATTTTATAGATTGATTGCTATTCTATCGGCTTATTTTGCTGTACCGACAATAAAAATGTAAAATTGCTCACTGTAAAAATTATTTTCTAATAATCTGGTGTTGAATTAACAGTATCTGCATTGCTTGGTTGAGTTATATTTTCATCTAATTTAATCATGATATTATTTGTTATTTTCATTTGAAAATTAGACAATTAAACATAAGTATTTGTATATTAATTATAACCATATAAAGTTAAGCAGCATTTTCTAATTAATCTATAATGAGATTTATTTTACTAGTAGATTGTTATTTTAAGATACTTATATTATTTATGAGCAGTAGGTTAAGTATGATAACAGCCTAAATAATTTATAATTTTAATCAAAGAACTATTAATAGCAAAAGAGTAATTATAATTTAACAAGGATCTGTTGCATCAATTTGAGATCATTAATATTTATTTTTTAGTTTCCACTAAATATTATAATACAAATACCTCTTCTTTATTAATTTTAATGAAGAGGTATTTATTAATTAAACGCTTTATTTGTATTGCTTGATTATGCCTTACAATAAGCCTTTTACAACATTCGTTTTTTCTAACTCTTCTGTTATTTCTGCGTTATCAGTTACTGTTGAAGCAGTACTTGCAACCTCTCCAACAGCGGTCTTAGCAGTCTCTGTACCCGTCTTAATAGCATCAGCACCAGTATCAGTGGCTTTATTAACAAAATCAGCACCAGTAACAGCAGCTTTATTCACAGCATCAGCACCAGTATCAGTGGCTTTATTAACAAAATCAGCACCAGTATTAGTAGCTGTATTTACAGCATCAGCACCAGTATTAGCCACATTTTCTGATATTTCTAAAACTTTATCTAAGCCAGTGATAGGGAGGCCTAAACCGCCTATTGGGCTAGCCATAGCTGACATATAACCAAATGTTAAAACAGAAGCGATAGCAACGCGTTTTGTAAATAATTTCATTAGTCACCTCAATTAATAGTTATTTAACGATATTAATAGTTATGTAACGATATTAATAATAGATGCTTATTTTAACCTTTCAATAACATTTTATTAACTTCGGCCATATGTGGCAGTATCATTAATAATGCAACTGCAACTATTCTAAAGAAAGTGTCCCTTATCGCTACATTTTGGATGACGGTATTATTTTTTCTAAAAGATATAATCATATTTGTAATAATCGGATTTTTAACTTTATTGGTAGCAATTTGCATATGAAAAGTTTAGTTAGTAGCAATTGCTATATTAGGAACAATAAATTATTAATGATTTTGATGATATAGTGTCCACTCTTCAATACTCACACCGTTAGCTAGGCGGCAATAACCGACTTCGCCTTTAGCTGTCTTGACAATGTTAATTTTGCCACCTTTTTTAATACAATAAACTGAGGCAGGATTTGCCACGCCGATGGCTTTAGTGGGTGACGATGATTCTGTTGCATTAGTACATCCGACAACATAAATATATGTTAGTAGTAATAGTATTTTTTTCATAGATTTTTTACTCAACCAAGTAGTGAACAAATAGACTAATTATAGTATGTAAATTATTATGTTTTAAATATAAAAAGATATTGCTATATTAGTTATGGTAAAAAGCATTTTTTTATAAGGGTTAGCAAACTCTCGATTATTACAAATAGTAAGATGATTATATCCATATCTAAATTACTTTCATCATTAATAATTTAATTTTAAAATATCCATTTGTGAAAATAAGTTAAATCACTAGACTAAATAATTATTTTTATATTTATCCTTTTATTGTTTTTTGCAAGTTACTCCCATTTTTACTTAATTGAAAAATAGATTCATTTTAGATAAAAGTGTGTTTTTTATTAAAAGTAACTTGTGCCAGGCTAAACAAAATATAATATAAAATTTGCATCAAATTTTTATATTGAAAAATATGAATTTGAAATTTTATATATTATTAAATCAATTTAATCAAAAGTTATAAAAAAAAGGATACTTATGAATAATAATGAATTATTTTCAACGGGTGTTATTTTTTATAAAGGAAAAAATTATACTGGTGATGGATTTTTATATGTTGAATCTAATGAAGAATATCGCCTACCGACTGAATTGAATGATAAATTTAATTCTGTCAGAGTGGGCAGACTTTCACAAGTTCAAGGATGGAAAGATTATGCGGCTAATAACGCTCCAGGTAATATAACAAAAATTTGGCAATATGATACACCTGATCTATCAGAGATAAAAGGCTTATCGAGATTTACCGTATTTCCTAAGCATACCGATATATTAGCGATACAACTTAACAATAACACAGGCAATAATAATATATTTTATCAAGTTGTGTTTAATATTTCTTTTTTATGTAACCCGATATATATTAAAGCAAATACAGACTATCAATGTATTGGTTCTTTTCCACAAGATGGGAATTTATATAATGCTAATATTGCTATTATTAGCAATCAAAATAGACCAGCCATTCATGGCCAAGTAAGTTTTGTATATAATATGTCGAATAACGAAATTGAGATAATGACATGTAATCAAAATTTTCCATCAATGCTATCATTTCAAAAATCTGAAAGAAATAGATTTCAACTAAATATTAATAATAATTAGAGTGAATTTTTTCTAACACCAAATGAAATTATTTTAATCTGACAGAAATATTGATTTCTTATGTGATATCTGTCAGATTGAATCTATTTAAACAAAAAAGCTAGCATAGCGATATTCTAAAAATTTCTTAATATTAATCTGCATTATATTAATATTTAAATCTGGCCGGTTCTTTATTACCCATTTCTTTAAGGACAATATTGGTATATTCTACCACCGCACCTCTGGCATGATTATTATCCTCGTCAGGAAGCATTGTTAATGCATGCACGATTTCATGCATAAAGGCGCGGGTTATACTAAACAGAGCATAATTACCATTTTCTAGTTGATAGTCCTCGTTAAAGCGCGAACAATTGGCAGGATCGGTCGTAAGGGATATAATTTTTTTACCATTTTCAGCTTTTATCTCTTCTATAGTTACGGTGGTGCTAAAGGCATCTTGAGTTGATAAATACCATTTATCACCATCGCAAAGATTGCTCTCATACGCATAATTAAATAATCGCCTAAAAGTTGGACTTTTGTCATAGGCCGTGGTCATGATAGTGGATAGTTCTTTGTGACATAACTGGTATTGGTTTTCATCTGATTCTGATTCAATTTTTTTATTTGATAGAAATAGGGATGTAACATGTTCCGATGAATGTAGTTTATCGCTATTGGTTGCAATTTTGTCATGTGACTTTCTTGTTGGGGATGGATCCGTTGATTGAATTTTTAAATCAGGATATTTATCAGCTAAATCTTCATCGTTATTATTAGAAGGTTGAGTATACAGTGGAGAATTGGATATTTTATTATTAAAATCAATTGGCGGCATATTTAAAATTAACTCTCTAACTTCATGTATGATTATTTTTCTTTATCCTAATCCTACCAAGATTTTTTTTTTATGCTAATAAATTTCAATTTTTATTATAATTTTATAGTAAATCATAAATAAGTAGAGAGCTTATTTCTAACGCTCTCTGTTTATTTCATCAACTATAAATTGATCGCAGATTTAATGAATATTGTTTATTGAAATGATTTTTTGTCTATTAATTAAATATAGCAAGAGTGTGCTGCTTTTATCGGCAATAATTTCTTTTAAGCCATTAAAATCTTTTTTGCTAAATTTATTCTTTTTGTCCTGTACAAGAAGAGTTTAAGCGGCAAAAATAACCTTACCAATGTGAAATTGCAGCTCTTTGCCAATTTTATCCGCGATAGTTAATTAAAATATAATTTTCCTATCGTTTTGGCTACCACTTAGCATAATGAAGAATTGTGCAACATTTCTGTTTGTAAAAAAACAAATGCATAATTTTGTAGTTAACCGGTATCTTGTATTTTTTGCAATCCGGCGCTGGGTATTGATAACCCCCTATATAATACAGACGCTGTTTTTGGGAAAATTTGTCCATTTTTGTGGCGACAATATGAATTTCATTTTTAGCAATCGCCTCTTGTCTTTGCCCACCATTGTCTTTTGTCTGTTTAGGATAGAGTGGTGAATAGCGTAATGTTTCACTAAGGCAGTCTAATAATAGAAATAATAGTCTAATATTTTCTTGGTCGTAATAACCGATTGAAATATCTTTTTTTACTTGTCTATCCATTCGGCTATCAGTCGAACTTTCAATAATAGGTTTTTCTTCTGATACAACGTACCCAGCTAGGATCTAGGCTTGCTCATCGGGATCTTTCCATGTAGCTGGGTTATTTTTAACTATGTTAAATGAATTTAGTCTGTCCAATTATTTCTCTTGTATTAGTATGTTATTTATGGTTGGCTCCGTAAAGTTGACAGTGCAATGCTGTAGTAACAGATCTCTTGGCAAAAGTAGGATTAGTTTTGTCGTTTATGCTATTGGTATAATTTATTACTAGCGGTAAAATAAATTATGCAATCGGCAATTTTCTCGTCTGCATACTAGCTAGTATTAAATTTTGTCGTCTGATTTATCTATTTTTCCATTTTAGCATCAAAAAGCGATATTTGATAATTAGGTAGGAAAAGATGAAATAGATTTTATTTTCTGTGATTAACAAAATAATTCAATAACACTTAATTGGGAAAATTTATAAATAAAAACAGTATGTGATTAAGCCATGGATATTAATAGTATTACTACTTCAATTAAACTATAGCTATTTTTATTTGCTAATGTTTTTATCATCAAAAGTGATAAAGTTAAATTACATACATTTTCCTGATAATTAGGATATAAAGAAATAAATTTCTTTATATCCTTCAAACGAGTAATATTAGAGAAAATAGTTTTATTGTATAGTTTCCTCCCAGTCCTGTTCAATACTATTTTCATCAGAATTAGAGCTTTTGACCAGAATTGTCTGATTATTTTCTAATTGGTAGCATTTGGTATAATCGATATCAACCGAACAGGGTAGACCATTTTCTTTATTTTCCCAATGTTTAATTTCAACTTGAGCTTTAATTGTGTTCGGACTAAATATAATAAAAGAAAAAATAGTAAATTTTATAAGTAACTGTGTCATAATTTATCCTTATCATTGTTATAGAAAATGATATTTAATAGTAGATCATTTTTAACTAAAGTAATAATATGATTTTCTTGTGAATAAAATAATAATTTTTCACTTTATCGTTGTAATAAAATAAAGAAAAATAAGTGATAATTAATTTTGAAATAACAAATTCACTATAATATTAAAATTATTAAGTAGATTATATAATTTTTAGCATAAAAAAATTAAATAGATTATCTAATTTTTGCGTATCTTGCATCATAAATACTCACTGTTAATATATCCTTCTTATTAAAAGGTATTTTTTATGCAGAATAACTCTAATCCTATGTTTAATAATAATAAATTTAAATTGGGTATTTTTTCTATTAATTGCTCTGGTGGCTTAGCCATGACAACAGTAAAAGGAAGTTGGCTAAATTCCTGGGAAAATAATCTTAAAATAGCCCAACTTGCTGATAAAGCAGGTATAGAGTTTATATTACCCGCTGCTCGATGGTTAGGTTATGAAAAAGGATCATCTTTTCATGCTAATGTATTAGAGCCCACAATATTGGCGTCAGCCTTATTGGCTTTGACAAACAATATTGCCATTTTTACTACAGTACATACTTCTTTTCATCATCCTGTGGTTGTTGCAAAGCAGCTAACAACCATAGATCATATTGGTCATGGTAGGGCAGGTTTAAATGTGGTATGCGGTTGGAATACCATCGAGTATGAAGGGCTGGGAATAAAATTCTGGCGACAGCATGAAGAGCGTTATCGCTATAGTCGCGAATGGTTTGATATAATTAAAAATTTGTGGTGGCGAAAAGAACCATTTGACTGGAATGGTCAATTTTTTAAATTAAAAGACGTTTATAGTTTTCCATTACCATTACAAAAAAAAATACCAATATTAAATGCAGCAGGTTCTAATGAAGGCAAGCAGTTTGCTATTTGTAATGCAGATTATTTATTTACTTCGATGATGGATATAGCGCATTTACAAAAAAATATTAAGGAATTAAAAGAACAAGAAAAGTTACAAAATAGAAAGACTCCTCTTGGTTTATTGACATTCTGTTATGTGGTTTGCCGTCAAACGCGTAAAGAAGCCGAAGAGTATCTGCGCTATTACTCACAAGAAAAGGCTGATTGGCAAGCTGTTGATAAAATTATTAATTTAGCATTTAATAATACGCACTCATTTCCAAAAGAGCAACTGCATTCAGCACGAAATCGATTTTCTGCCGGCTTTGGTGGTTATCCGTTAATAGGTTCACCTGACGATATTAGCAAACAAATCGTAGCGCTTTATAATGCTGGATTGTCTGGTGCAGCATTATCTTTTGTTAATTATCTGGACGAGTTTCCCTATTTTAGAGACGAAGTTTTACCTCGTTTAGAAAAACAAGGATTAAGAGAAAGTTATAAATATTAATATAATAGAGTAATCACGGATTTTAGTTCTTTGCTCTTATATTGACCAGATATTTGTAATCATTAGGTTCATTAATGCTCTATGAAATTTTATTAAATTTGTTTTGATACTTATTAAGTTGTTTAAATAAAATAATTATTAATATCAAAATATAATAAAAATATTAAAATTAATTTATCTAACTTTAAAATATAAATAATAATAAATAAAAAGATATAGGCATTAATTTAAAATGTAAGAATTAATAGATAATGTTTTATTATTCTCATTTGATGATAGTTTTATATTTTTTATTTTATTAATATGTTATGACAATAGGGAAATAAAATATATGGCAGAATTTTCTAATCCATTAGATAACAAAAATAAATTTAAATTGGGTCTTTTTGCAATAAATTGTGCTAGTGGTTTGGCGGTGACCAAAGTCAGCGAACGTTGGCTTAATTCATGGGAAAACAACCTTAAAATAGCAAAACTTGCTGATGAGGCTGGGCTGGAATATTTATTACCATTAGGTCGTTGGAAGGGCTATGACGGGGAAACACATTTTCATAGTAATGTTTTAGAATCGATAAGCTGGGCTTCCGCATTATTAGCTACTACGCGGCAGATCGGAGTAATTTCTACTATCCATACATCTTTGCATAATCCTGTTATTCTAGCAAAGCAATTAGCGACGATGGATCATATAGGCGGTGGGCGAGCTGGGTTAAATATGGTATGTGGCTGGAATAGGCAGGAATATGAAGCATTAGGTGGAGAGTTATTGTATAGTCATCAAGAACGTTATCAACATGCTCAAGAATGGATTGATATAATAAAAAAATTATGGCAAACCGAAACCCCTTTTGATTGGAATAGTCAATTTTTTAAATTTAAAAAGGTATATAGCTTTCCATTGCCATTACAAAAGAATATTCCTATTTTTAATGGCGCAGGTTCTAACATTGGTAAAGATTTTGCTGTTCGAAATGTAGATTATTTATTTATGTTAGCATTAGATTTAAATCAATTGCGACAAGATATTATATCAATAAAAAAACAAGCAAAATTGCAAAAGAGAAAAAAGCCGCTTAATTTTGTATCTTATTCTTATGTTGTCTGTCGTCCAACGTATAAAGAAGCAGAAGAATATCTTCACTATTATTCCCAGGAGAATGCAGATTGGGAGGCGGTAGATCATATTGTTAAATTATTGGCAAACAATTCGAAAGTTATTTCAATAGAAGAACTTAAGTTGTATCGTTTTAAATTTCCAGCTGGGCATGGGGGTTATCCTTTGGTCGGAACCCCGGATGATATTGCCAATGGAATAGAACAACTCTACAATGCAGGCTTAGCGGGCACAGCATTAACATTCGTTAACTATCTCGATGAGTTTCCTTATTTTAGAGATGAAGTGCTGCAGCGTTTATAAAAACGTGGGTTAGGATGTGGAGTATATTCTTGGGCTGGCAACCAGGCATTAAACTTATTATCTATTACTGGCTTAAAGATATATCCGTAAATAAAACCATCTTGGTCAGTAGCCAAATAATTAATATCTGCATTAACAACTAATTCGATATCAAAGTAATTAACCTGCTTTGTCTCTTGTTCACATATTTCAATTAGCTTCATTGTAATTCTTCTTAGATATATCATGCATAGTGTTTTATAAATTTTTTATTTTGGCTAAATAGGTTGTTTTATATCTACTTTTATTGAACAGTAATTCATTTTTATTATCAATATCACATTTATATATTATTTTTCCTGTTAATTTTTTTGTTTAGTTTGATTTTTTAACATAAAAATAATCCATTTACTCAGTTTAGTTTGTGTAATGTTATTACATATCTATAAAATGATATAGACTCTTCAATATTTAATTACATAAATCTCCAATTATTATTATATTCTATATTTATTAAAAATTATTTTATAACTTAATTTTTAAAAAAATTATTATAAATATAATTTAATTTTTTAATAAATAATAGAAATCATCATAATTAAACAATAAAATTGCTATGATATTTGTGCTTGTATGTTTACTTTTATTTTATGTAAATATAACATTATTATTAATAATAATTAACCAATTCTATATCTTATTAAAGAAGGATGCTAGCGGGTTTTTCTTAATTACTATTTTATTATTGATTTAAACTAACTTTTTTCTACTGCTATCAGTCTTGGACGATTTTACATTTTAATTGTCATAGTTTGTCAGAGATATTAATGTTTTTACACTTTATATCCTGGTTAATTTAACAATATTTCCCTTCGTGATTAGTGTAGCTAAACGTACAATTAGCACTCTTTAAATTACAATCTAGTAACAAACACGTTTTTTTACTCTCAACCACCTTATCACCATTTAGGAATAAATTTCTTTAGCTGGCTATAAAAATGTTTTTACCGTTAAAGTTTATCTTAAACCCCCATCCCTTCGTCACTCATTATTAACACAGTTGTCAGTATTGATCGCAGATGCTTTGCTAAAACAATCGAAATATTAGTAGATCACAGCGTTCAGGAATGAGTTTATCTAGCTTTTTAAAGACTAAAAACAGATATATCTACAATTAGTCAGATATTTTTGATTTTTCAGGATTGGGATATACTTCTTTTGTATCGCCATTGAAACATCTAGGGCCTTTGGTAGGATCTTCCCAGCAAATATCAACTGCATTTTTTTCGTTTGGCCTATTAATAAAGGAGGATGACACTCTGGCATATTCTCCGTTACCCTTTGGAATAAGAATAGTGTTTTTAAGTGAGGAATCTTTTGCTATAGCAATAATACTAAACTCTAAAAAAGCAGTAGTAGAATGGATCTTGCATAATGGTTTCATAATTTATCCTCCAACAATAAATGAACATCATGATTAAAAACATACAATAAATTAACATTATATAAACATATTTATTAACAAATGGCTTAAAATTAAATCGATAACATCCCTATTAAGCCTATAATGGTTGAGTTATAATCCATAAAATTAATGGCTTGCTACGAGCGCAATTATCTTTGGTTCAGAGGTCAGCTTAACACCGCACAAATATGGTATTTGCGGCTATAGAACAGTCAAAAGGATTTAACAATTGAAAATTAATTTGCTTGGCTGTTGGTTTTATTCTTTGCGCCATTTATCATTCCATTTAAAATTTTTAAACGATTATTTACTGCTTCACTTCTTTTTAGTTCGCAATTCTCTATTAACCATTCGATCTTGGTTTTTTCTTCTATCGGCGATAAATTATCTACCTTGGTGTCGTAGCACTCTACGGGTTTATTACCGGCATTAGCCTCTGAAATTAAGTTGAACGCTAAAATCAAAATGTTAGCAAATAAATAGCATAATAATTTCATGAATTATTCTCCAACGTTAAATACAAATCGAAATAAATATTAGCTTATAATTTTAACATTTAAATAACATTAGCAAGAAAAAAATTTCATGTTAATTATTGATATTTGTATCGTGGGGATGAAAGTAATATGTCAAAGAATGGTTTCTGCATATTTGCTTAGCCGAGTAGTTATTTAATCATAACTCATTATTTTTAAAAATTATTTTCAATATGATTGTAAAAAAACTAGGCTATCTTGTTATAGCAACATTCTAAATAGATAATAAGTCCAATAAATTTTAGTGATTTTTTACCAACATCGGAAAAATCTCACATAATGTAAATTTATTGTTAAACTTACTATTTGCCTTTTATAATAAATCTTTCCTGTCATTACAATCGCAGTTCTAATTTAAGGGGCAAAAATGTTAAAAATTAAATTATTTATTTTATTTTCGTTTGTTTTTATCAATATGCCAGTTTTTGCTGATCCTCCTCAAGACAAACTACCTACTGGTAGAGACTGTGCTGCGCTTCTTTTGCCTGAAACAAGATCACAAGCTAATCCTCATGTAGATTTGAGCTTATGTGATCCACTCAATGCACGTAAATCGAACTTACCTCATAAAGTTTAATTTAACTTACTTTATTACAATCATTGTAAATAATACATATTTTATTGTATGTATTATTTTCAGTTTTATTTTCAATAAATAAAAAAATTTAAGGTCTACTGGCGTGAATAATGCATTTAGCAAGTTTTTGTGGATTAGTAAATAATACCTCATGGCTTCCTGGTAATGTAGTAAAACGATAGAACTTAAGACGGTTACTAAATTTAGGATGCCAACCATATTCACCCACCGGCAGAGCATTATCTGTTGAGGCGTATATGATGCTACGAGGAATAGTTAAAGATTCGAATGTTTTCAATGGAACTTTATCGTATTGGCTGGCAGCGCAACATGGTGTTAAAAAATTATCATAAACATGTTTTGCTTTTTCTAATTTTGCATCACCAATAAATAATTCTCTAAAAATATCAAAAGGTAGCATTATTTTTTTATCAATTGTGATTTTTGGCCAAATTTTATGATAGCTAGTAGGAAGCGTATTGAAAAGCGATTCTCCATCGCGTAAAACAAATGCATTATGAAAAACCAAACGCTTTATACGGGGTGATTCTAATTCTGCTAAGCGTTGTACAATCGTGCCACCAAAACTATAGCCTAACACAACCAGATCTTTTAAATCCTGTTGCCTAATATATTCAACGATAGAATCAACACAATCAGCATGACTGGTAGTAAAATCTGCCTGTAAACCATGGCCTGCGATGGTTGGGGTATGAACATTTAAACCTTGATTACGTAATATTTTGGCAACATCACCCCATGCACGTCCATCATGCCAAGAGCCATGTATAAAAAGGTAAGTATATTGCATAATTTATTGATCTTATAGTTAGAATTGAATGTAATTAATAATTTTTTGATTTAAAAATTATATTTGTTTTTCCACATAGAGATAAGCAATACAGCATTAGCATGATGCTATAGCAGAATACCCTGCTTAAAAAGCAACAATTTGTTAAGGTTAAGTTTTATTTTATCTTTTATTGTCATGACTTTGCTTGAGTACAGCATTTTTCCTTTAACCTGTTGTTATTCTCATTGTTGGTTTTTGGACGGATGGCAAATAACTTTTCTGAACAAATAGCCTAGGTACTAAGTTAACTTTTTGTTTATTCTGCGTTACCCACTAAATTTTTATTTCCTATCTGTTTGAAATTATTGCCAGTGCTTAACGGTATGAGATAGAACCATCTAGAGTTTGACGTTACGCTAAGTATAAGAGAGTCATTTGATAGCAATCTTCATTAAATGGTTGTTACTAGCCAGGAATATTATTTAGAAGCAATAAAAAACCATATTAAAACAGCGAAAATGTACGACCACACAACTAACCTAAAATTAACGCCAGACAATGAATTAACCGCAACTACAGGTAATCAGAATCACCGCCGTTTTAGCATGGCACTGATGCTTGATAGGATCAGCGGCTAATAAAAATCAAGTAGTTACAAATTTGTGGTGTGCTATTGGGGTGCTGATGTTTTTTAATTTTAATAATTTTTCATCTATCTGAGACTTTTTTATATAGACATCGCTTGTTTTTTGTATAAACTCAACTGAAATAGACAAAAATTTGTTTAAATGAGGTAAGTTTATGCTGCTATGGTATAGATTTAAAAATTTCTTCTCTTTTCAAGAGGAAACCAAGGTCTCCTTTACTCTTAAAAAGAATTCACCAGAAACATACTATGATGTGGAATTTGAAAAGGAAAGAGTGACTAAGGTATTGGTAGTTATGGGTGCTAATGGTGCTGGTAAGTCTAATTTACTTAAGCCTTTAGCTTTTATACATTGGATTTGCACTTCTGCTTTCAAAGACTTAAGTAAAAATGAAAGATTACCTTTTTTTTCGTATATGATGAAAGAAGATAAAGTTTCTGAAATAGAAGTGTCTTTTATGAACAGAGACCCCAATAATATTAACTTTTATTTTAAATATTTTATTCAATTTAATCAGAATAAAATTTTACATGAAGAATTGAAAGTGAAGAGGGCTGATAATAGACAATATTTGTCTTGTTTCTACAGAAAGCTCAAAGGTGATAAACAAGAAATAAAAATCAATGAGGACGCAATTGAGAAAATAGTTAATGAGAGAAGTTTATTAGAAAAGAGTGAAATGGAGACGATACCTGCCAATGCGACGGTTTTGTCTTATTACTATAGAAAGAGCAACAAACTAGCCTCTTATATTGTTGAATCGATGAGTTTTCATTCTAATTTAAATATTTATGGTAAAAATTATTTTAATACTGGTAGTATCATAGAGACAGCGAAGAGATATAGTGAGAATGCGGAAATATTTTCACAAGCTATAAATTACATAAAAAAAATGGATTTTGGCTTAGATGGAGTTAAGTTAAGAATTGGAGAAAGGATTAATGAGGAAAATGGTGAAAAAGATAAAATTATTATACCGTTTGGTACACATACCAATAACGAGGACAATTTTGAATTACCATTTATGTTGGAGTCAGCAGGCACGCAGAAATTTTTTACACTTATTTATTATTTACTAGTGTCATTAAATAAAGGTGGTGTAGCTGTTATCGATGAATTAGACGGAGATTTACATCCAATTATGGTATCTGAAATATTAAATATGTTCAAAGATGACGAGATAAATAAAAATCATGCCCAATTAATTTTTAGTTGCCATACGCCTGAAGTACTAAATAATTTGAAGAAACATAACGTATATTTAGTAGAGAAGAGTGATTGTGAGAGTACAGCTTGGAGAATGGATGATATCCAGGGTTTAAGAAGTCAAGATAATTTATATAACAAATATATAACAGGAGCCTTGGGCGGAATTCCAGATATTTGCATATAAGGGATAGATGATGGCTTCTAGAAATAACAAGCGCAGAGTAAGAAAAACACTTTTAATAGTAGGTGAGGGATCCTCTGAGAAAGCATTTTTAGGACATTTAAAATCATTATATTCTACGGCTGCTGGACCCAGTATTAGTCTGATTTCAGCAGGTGGAAAAGCTCCAGATGGTCCTATCGACGAAGCGATATCATATAAGAAACAACGTGAATACGATGAAATTGTTGTTTTGCTCGATACAGATATAGCGTGGAAAAAAGAAAAAATAAACGAAGCAGAATATAATAATATAAAATTAGTAGGTTCAGAGCCATGTCTTGAAGGTTTGTTATTAAAGATTCTTGACAAATCTGTATCTGATGAAAGTAAAAAATGTAGAACACAATTGCAGAATATGTTACCTGGTAAATCGACAGAAAGTAGAAGTTATGTCCCTTTATTTAAGAAAGAATTATTAGATAAAGCCAGAAATAAAGTTGAACATTTGAATATTTTAATACGTTAAATAAGCGGTGAAAAATAAAAATTTACTCTTAATAAAATCAAATTTATCTTATTTTTGTCTTTGTTAATCATTTTACTAATAATTACTATGCACCATTTTTGGTGCTTTTTAATCATTCATGGTATTGAAAAAATTTTAAACGCTAATAATTAGTAACTAAAGTAATATTTAAAAATATAGAAGATTTTATTTAATAATGTTAAATAAGTAGATTGCTTTTGAGTATCTCGCCTACTCTTATTTATTTTGTTATATCTTAAACTATTATCTCCTATATATTTTTAACTATAATTGATATAAGTTTTGTTCGGATGATTTTAATAAATTTTGAATTCAATAAGTTAAACATAATAAAAATCAACATATCGATAATAAAATAGAAGTAAGTTTATTATTTAACTCTTTCACCATTGGTAAAAGAGATATGTTTATTTTCATTGATTATAAATTTAACGGGATATAGTTTATTTATCTAGAGATGGCAAATTAATTTTTACTTCTGAGCAGGGAATAATACGATTTTTATCACTTAATACCATACCACGCTCAGAAAGCGTTAATGGAAGGTCATTGAGATCTGGAGCAATTAAAATCAATTGGATTTGCAAATGAAAAGTCGCTGGCCGCGATAAAAAATAGAGTCATTAATACCTTACCTAATTTGTTCATCTTTTTTCCGTATAAATAAAAATTTTCATTAACATTAGTTTAGCTAACATTAAAGTCAATTAAATTTTACTTATAACTAATTTAATTGATATTTTTATTAAACATTAACAATATGAGTTTATTTAGATAAGCACTTAGCACGAAGCGAATTTAATTTTGTCTTAGACATCAATCTAAAACTTTAGCAGCACAATATTGGCAAGAGAAACGGTTAAGATAGGTTTATAAAAAAAAGATTAATTAGTATCTTTGTAGTTATCATTATCTCTATAGCAGTTATTATCTTAATTTACATGCAATAAAAACAGTCAATTATCTAATTAACCTCTTCTTAAACTGAAGAGGTAGATTTAGTTTAGCTAAATGGAGCGCAAGAAGCAGGAGGGAAAACTTGTTTGGTCATTTCAATTGCTTGATACAAAAGGGGGGAGAACTATATTCAGCGGACTTACATAACTGCTTTTTTACATCATCCAAATTTGCTTGAGCTAGATTTGCCTTAGTTAAATTTGCTCCTTGTAAAACTGAATTACTCATATCACTATTCTTAGCTAAAGAAAGAAAGCTAAGTCCGAAGAGTGAGATAATAGTCAATGTCTTAAATAACGATTTCATAATTTATTCTCTAATGATTCTATAAAAAAACATTTTCAGCCTTAATTAACTACAATTCAATAACATTTATGTAAATACAATATAATGTCACCAATAAAATTTTTTTAATTTTTTATATAAGTTTTATACCAGATGATGTTTAAAAACTCCCCGCTATGGAGGGAACTAATTTTCTATGATTTCATCATGAATGCATTAATAGATAACCTAACCTCAGTCGTTAAGGACTTTCTACTAGGTTGCAAGTCTGAAATGGCAGTGCGTATATAGAGCCATTCCACATATAGATGTTTCTCTATGGTATAATCAGCAAGTAAACAAATAAACCCTCTCTATAATGGTTGCTAAAAACCAGTGATGCCATTTAGAGGCGATAAAAAACAACATAGCAAAACAGCAAAAAATGCACGATAATACAACTAACCCAAAATTAACGCCAGGCAACGAATTAACCGCATCTACAGGTTACCATGACCACCACCGTTTTAGCGTGGCACCGATGCTTGACTGGACAGATCGCCATTGCCGCTATTTTCACCGTTTATTGACTAAGGAAGCGTTACTTTATACCGAAATGGTGACAACTGGCGCGCTTATTTATGGTAAAGGTGATTATCTGGCTTATAGTGAGGAAGAACATCCAGTTGCTTTGCAGTTGGGTGGTAACGAGCCTACGGCCTTGGCCAAATGTGCAAAAATGGCTCAGCAAAATGGTTATGATGAGGTCAATTTGAATATAGGTTGTCCTTCGGATCGTGTTCAAAATGGCCGTTTTGGTGCTTGTTTGATGCGTGAAGGCGGGTTAGTAGCGGATTGTATAAAAGCAATGCAGGATGCTGCGACGATCCCGATAACAGTTAAAACCCGCATTGGCGTTGATGATGATGATAGTTATGCTTTTTTAACCGATTTTATTGATAAAATTGTGACAGATAGTCGATGTCGTTTATTTATCATTCACGCGCGTAAAGCTTGGTTATCAGGTCTAAGTCCGAAACAAAATCGGGAAATACCGCCGTTAGACTATTTACGTGTCTATCAATTGAAAAAAGATTTTCCTCAGTTAACCATTGAGGTTAATGGTGGTATTAAAAACATTGATGAGGCTAAACAACATTTACACCACCTTGATGGTGTTATGATAGGACGAGAAGCTTATCAAAATCCGGCATTATTAACTCAGGTTGATGTTGAATTTTTTGACCAAAGTAGCCTAGTTATTGATCCGATTGTTGCAGTACAAGCAATGTATCCTTATATTGAACGCGAGTTGAAACAGGGAACTTATTTAGGTCATATTACTCGTCATATGTTGGGCATATTTCAAGCTATTCCTGGTGCCCGTCAGTGGCGCCGTCACTTGAGTGAAAATGCCCATAAAAAGGGCGCTGATGTGACTGTGGTTAAGCAGGCACTTGAGTTTATTACTGGTAAATAATTGACTAACCCAGGTTATTTTACCTATGCCAGACCTGGGGGCGGTTTAATTAAAGGGAACTAAAAGCGCGATCAAAATTAGCGAACATATAGAGTATCTAACTAATGAAAGCGGCCTTAATTTTATTTTTATTCGCATTTTATTTGCCGGTTTTGGCCCATTTTTGGCAAACTATTTTCCATCAATTGTACAGTGAGATTAATTAATTGCAGAAAATCAGCTAATTCAACATTGTTACCCTATTGTTCCAGAAGGGTGTTAAATTTTTGCTTAGCATAATGACAAATAGTTTGAAATTCATTACTAGAAAAGCGATCTTTGCTATCAACATGATTAATAAATGTATTGTTCTCTGGATAGCTGTTCATAATAATTAAACTCTGTTTAATTAAAAAAATTTACTTATTAAAAAATCAATAAACAATATAATTGTTCGCGAATATACGATCTGAAAATACAGTTGATTAATGGTGACGTTTAACTAGTGAATCATTAGCAATGATTGCAATATTTTTCAGAAAGTTCAGATTTATTGCCAATATTTTGCTATGTTTGATTGAGGAACATTGCAACATTTTCAGATTTTCTGTAAAAGATAACAGGGAACAATTCTTAAGGTTCAATCTCACATTAAATGATCAAATTGTCACGAAATAGCAGTAAATAGCATATACTGATGAGCGACTCTATTGATTAATGGGTAAAGAAAGTGCTATGGCGAAGAAGTATTCCGCAGAAACCGTATTTATTGGTCAGAAAGATCGTCAAATAGAGGGGCTAAAAATGCCACCTCACTCCTTAGAAGCTGAGCAATCTGTACTTGGTGGATTAATGTTAGATAACGAGCGTTGGGATCATGTCTCGGAACGCGTAACTAACGCAGATTTTTTTAGTCGACCGCACCGCACCATTTTTGCTGAGATGCAACGTCTGCTTGAGCAGAGTAGACCAATTGATCTAATTACTTTATCTGAATCATTAGAGCAGCAAGGGGAATTGGATAGTGTCGGAGGCTTTGCCTATCTAGCGGAATTAGCTAAAAATACCCCAAGTGCTGCCAATATTAACGCTTATGCTGATATTGTGCGCGAACGTGCTGTCGTCCGTGATATGATTGCGGTGGCAAATGAGATCGCTGATGCCGGTTATGATCCTCAAGGTCGAACTAGTGAAGAGTTACTGGATTTAGCTGAATCACGTGTTTTCCAAATTGCAGAAACCCGAGCCAATAAAGATGACGGTCCGAAAGGGATTGAAGAGATCTTATCGGAAACCGTGGAAAAAATTGAACAACTCTATAAAAAGCCTCATGATGGTGTGACAGGTGTATCTACTGGCTACCAGGATCTAGATAGAAAAACCGCAGGATTACAAAACTCTGATCTAATTATTGTGGCAGCTCGCCCTTCAATGGGTAAAACTACTTTTGCGATGAATTTATGTGAACATGCAGCAATGACGGAACAAAAACCGGTCTTGATTTTTAGTTTGGAAATGCCGGCTAATCAAATCATGATGCGTATGTTAGCTTCCCTGTCGCGCGTTGATCAGACGCGTATCCGTACTGGCCAACTTGATGACGAAGATTGGGCTCGTATCTCCAGTACCATGGGACTGTTGATGGAAAAGCGCAATATGTACATTGATGACTCTGCCGGATTAACACCGACGGAGGTCCGTTCACGTGCTCGCCGTGTTTACCGTGAACATGGTGGTTTAAGTTTAATTATGATCGATTATCTCCAACTTATGCGTGTTCCTTCCTTGTCCGATAATCGCACACTTGAGATTGCCGAAATCTCCCGTTCGCTTAAGTCATTGGCAAAAGAGTTACAAGTGCCGGTGATTGCATTATCACAACTTAACCGTAGCCTGGAACAACGAGCGGATAAAAAACCGGTCAATTCAGATTTACGGGAATCCGGCTCCATTGAACAGGATGCGGATTTAATTATGTTTATTTATCGAGATGAGGTTTATAACGATAATTCAGATCTTAAAGGGGTATCAGAAATTATTATCGGTAAGCAGCGTAATGGCCCAATTGGAACAGTACGTCTGACTTTCAATGGACAATGGTCTCGTTTTGATAACTATGCCGGGCCAATCTACCACGACGAATAGTCAATCTATTTAATTTAATACGGAGAGTAAAATGAAAGCGGCAACCGCTGTCATTGACCGCCGCGCTCTGCGTCACAATTTACAACGAGTTCGGGAAATTGCGGTTCATAGCCGCATAATAGCTGTCGTTAAAGCTAATGCTTATGGGCATGGTTTATTAGAAACAGCGCACACAGTTAAAGATCTGGCTGATAGTTTTGGGGTTGCTCGTATTAGCGAAGCAATAGCATTACGTGAAAATGGGATCAACAATCCCATCTTATTATTAGAAGGTTTTTTTGATCTGGCTGAATTACCTATTATCACTAGGCATGCAATTGACGTTGTTGTACAAAGTATTGAACAACTTGAAACGTTAGAACAGATTAAATTAGAAAAACCGATAAAAGTTTGGATGAAACTTGATACTGGTATGCACCGTTTGGGGTTTAGACCTGAAGAGGCAGCAATATCTTATGCGCGCTTGATGGCATGCCAAAATATCCAAAAGCCTATCAATATTATGAGCCATTTTAGCCGTGCGGATGAGCCAGGGCTCCCGGCTGCTACCAATCAGCAATTGGCTTGTTTTAATGCTTTTATAAAAGATAAACCGGGTGAAAAATCGATCGCGGCATCCGCCGGTATTTTATTATGGCAGGCATCATATTTTGATTGGGTGCGCCCTGGCATTATGATGTATGGTGCTTCACCACAAGAAGGTAAACAAGGCAAAGATTTTGGTCTCCTACCAGCGATGACACTCAAATCTAATTTAATTGCTATTCGTCAACATAAAGCCGGAGAGCCGGTTGGTTATGGTGGAGTTTGGGTTAGTGAGCAGGATACCAATCTGGGTGTAGTTGCTATTGGTTATGGCGATGGTTATCCCCGCAATGCCCCATCTGGTACACCAATACTAATAAATGGGCGCAAAGTGTCGATTGTTGGTAGAGTCTCTATGGATATGATCTCAGTAGATTTAGGATTTGAAAGTAAAGATAAGGTCGGCGATGAAGCGATCATATGGGGAGAACTATTGCCTGTTGAAGAAGTGGCAGCATATACTGGGGTCAGTGATTATGAATTACTAACAAAGCTAACCTCGCGGGTAGCAATGGAATACCTGGACGAATAAATTTGTCGTAGGTTATTTAATAAAAAATGGCTGTGCTGATAGTAGGGAGAATTTTAAGTGTTTCAGAATGTTGATGCCTTTGCGGGTGATCCTATCCTATCATTGATGGATGAATTTAATAAGGATCCCCGTGAAAATAAAATTAACCTTAGCATTGGCCTTTATTATGACGGCAAAGGGTATACTCCTCAACTTGGAACTGTTGGTAAAGCAAAAACAGAGCTTAACCAATTACCCGCTATAGCCTCCCTCTATTTGCCGATGGAAGGATTACATAACTATCGGTTAGCGGTTCAAAAGCTGCTTTTTGGTGCGGATAACCCACTAATAAAAGAGCAACGTATTGCAACAGTACAGACTATTGGAGGATCAGGAGCCTTAAAACTAGGAGCCGATTTTTTACATCGTTATTTTCCTGCTTCAGAGGTTTGGTGTAGTGATCCGACATGGGAAAATCATGCTTCTATCTTTATGGGATCAGGCATTAACGTCCATTATTACCCCTATTTTGATGTCGAGACCAAAGGGGTAAAATTTGCAGAAATGCTGGCAACATTCAAACAACTGCCAGCAAAAGTATTATCTTTATGCATCCATGTTGTCATAATCCGACCGGCTCGGATTTAACAGCGCAGCAATGGGATCAAATAACCGAAGTGGCAAAAGCGCGTCATCTTATTCCTTTTCTTGATATGGCTTATCAGGGATTTGCTAAAAGTATGGATGAGGACGTTTATGCTATTCGCACAATGGCTCAGGCTGGCTTACCGGTATTTGTCAGTAATTCATTTTCCAAGATTTTTGGTTTATACGGTGATCGGGTTGGCGGTCTATCTATTATTTGCCAAAATCAACAACAGTGTGAACGGGTATTTGGCCAACTAAAGGCGGGTGTACGTCGTCTCTATTCGAGCCCGCCGTCAAATGGCGCTAAAATTGTCGAACATGTGCTAACCAATGATTCATTACGCACTGAATGGTTAAGTGAGGTAGAATCGATGCGCCAGCGCATCTTTGCTATGCGTACAATGCTAGTTAGCAATTTGAAAAATGTGTTACCTGAGAAAAACTTTGATCACCTACTAAAGCAGCATGGTATGTTTAGTTACACCGGCTTTAGCCCAGAACAGGTTGCGCGTTTACGTGAGGAGTTCGCGATATATTTGGTTAGCACAGGGCGTATTTGTATGGCGGGTGTTAATCAACATAATGTTCAAAGGATTGCTCAGGCTTTTGCCGCAGTAAGTCGTTAACTAAATTTAATTACCATCAATGATTCTATTAAAGCCAGTGATTATCTAAACACTGGCTTTTATTTATTAAACATAAAATTATAGAAATCATATTTAATTCTAGGAATAAAAACAAAATACCATTAATTAAATTTAACATATTGAATTATAGTTAAAAATAATGATCATTATTAGAATAACTAATTAAATTGTTGATTATTATATATTGCCTATTAAATTTTTGTTTTCTATTTTGAGACGTTAATTTTCACCCTCATATTTATGCAAAAATAGAATATAGGTAATGCAATGAAAAATAAAATTATTCGTTATAGCACCAAAATAGTTTATCTTATTGCCAGTTATCCTCTGTTGCCGGTTTTCAGTTCCACTATCCAAGCGATAAATGACCAAACTCAGCTATCGGTTAAAAATCAAATTCCTATCATCAATATAGCTGCGCCAAATCAGGCGGGTATTTCTCATAATCACTATCAGCAATTCAATATACCGCCGCAAGGTGCGGTCTTGAACAATGCCATCCGATCCACTCATAGTGAACTAGTTGGTCAACTGGCTAAAAATGAACAGCTGGTTGAGCGGGCAGCAAGCTTGATCATTAATGAAGTAACCGGCTCATCTTCTTCACAGCTTAAGGGCAAATTGGAAATTGCAGGTAGGAAAGCGGATGTGATCATCGCTAATCCTAATGGCATCAGCTGTGATGGCTGTCATTTCAGCAATATTGGTGGATTAACCTTAACAACGGGCCAGCCGGCACTGAATCAACGAGGCGAATTTGCCCATCTTAGGGTGAAAAAAGGTGATATTAGGATCCTTAATAAAGGACTCTATAGTGGTAGTCAAGATTATGCAGAGATGATCAGCCGTACTGTTACTATCAATGCCAGTATTCTCGGCAAAACTATTAGCTTATTGCCAGGCAGTAATGCGATTGATTATCACACTGGAAAGATTTCCCAAATAACTAGCCCGAGCCTAAAACCACAATTTGCTGTTAGTATTACAGGATCGGGTGGGATCTATGCCAATCGAGTTAAAATAATTGCCACCGAGCCAAAATGTGAAGTTAAGCTGGATAATATTAAAACTAGTGAAAGAGATTTATTTGTTTCTGCTAAAGGCAAACTGACGCTAGGCCATATTACCACTAAACGTCATTTAACTGCCAAAGCGCCAGCCGTTATAATCCCTGCAACTAGTGAAATTTTATCTCAGCAAGATCTATTAATTGAAAGCAATAGCCTAATTAATCAAGGTAAAATAACCGCTCAACAAAATATGCATCTATTTAGTAATATCATCAGCAATCAGGGTGAAAGCGCTAAAATTGAAGCCTATAACAATCTTTGGCTGCAGAAAAATGCCAGAGGTGAGCCAAGTGAAAGGATTGAAAGTAATGCGGCGGCTATCTCAACGCAAACCGGTAATCTGATCCTAGAAGCCAAACAAGTGATTAACTACAGCAATAACGAAACCATCACGGCACAATTAATAACACCGGATAAGTAACAAGGTTAAAGCATATATTGTCAGAACAAATGGCGCTGGCATGAGTACTTGTGTCAGCAAAAATCTAAAACCTAATTCTGAGATCAAATGAAAATAGACTGGTTTGCTGAAATCGCTCCAGTGCTAAGGCAATTTGTTTAATCGGAAAAAGTGGCTTACAAATTAGCTTCCCGGCTAGTCGTTAGTCGAATTTTTGCCGGTAATAATTTCTATATTAAATGCGCAAAGTGCATAAACAATTTCTGCCTTGCGGCTAGATACAGTCCAGCTTACCCTAAAAGGTAAGGAAGTCTTTGATAGTTTGGGTGCCAGAAGTGTTGCTAGGATTTCGAACCTAGGGATTAAAAGTAACAGACCGCCATATCAAGCTAATTAAGGCGCTTGGTGATAAGAGAGTGTGCTTTGAGCAAGAAGATTGGTAGCCAATTAATATATCGTAACAAGATGCAGTGCTGAGTAAAGCAACCCGCTCAATCAGTAATAAGTTGGTGGGCTGCTGGCTAAAATTAGTTTTTTGCAGGTTAAATGATAATATCCTTTGCCGGATCAACGGTGCCGATGATGTCGATTTGAAACTCTGCTTGTCCGTCGCCATCATGATCAAGCATTAATTTGGTTAAATTTTCTGTTTTATTATAATTAATTATCATTTCATTTTTTTGCTTGGAAAACTTATTTACCAACTTAATCATAACATCACAATTATTAATTTTCTTTAAAGAAGAGATATCTATTTTATCGCTACCAGTTTCAAAATCAGTTATTTTATCTGGTGATGCGGATAGAGAATCATTAAAGGATAGATACTTAAAAGTATCATTTCCTTTATTTCCTTCTGATTGTTTATCACTAAAATCGCCTGTTAGTGTATCCCGTCCTAAGCCACCTGATATTATATCATTGCCTGCATCACCCGATATTTTATCGTCTCCAGAACCGCCTAATAGGGTATCATTACCTAAACCACCCGATAGTATATCGTTTCCAGAGTCTCCTGACATGATATCATTTCCAGCATCACCATACATTGTATCATCGCCAGAACCGCCTAATATTCTATCATTTCCAGAGTCACCTCTTAGTGTATCATCACCGGAGCCACCTGATAGCATATCGTCGCCAGAACCACCTGATATGCTATCGTTTCCTGATCCGCCTGATATTTGATCGTTTCCTGCATCACCAAATATTTCATCATCTCCGGCATCTCCTAATATGATATCATTTCCAGCATTACCTGCTAGTTTATCATCTCCTTCATCACCTAATATGGTATCATCTCCGGCATTACCTGATAGGTTATCATCTCCTGTATCACCTAATATGGTATCGTTGCCCGCATTACCTGATAGGTTATCGTCTCCTGCATCACCTAATATGGTATCGTCTCCGGCATTACCTGATATGGTATCATCTCCGGCATTACCAGATATTATATCATTGCCTGCATCACCTGAAATGGCATCATTTCCTTGATTACCTATTAATATGTCATCATTATTAGTACCGTTTATTTCCTTAGTCAAAGCCATTTAGTGCTTCCTCTTTTTTTACAATTATTTAACATTAATGCCATTGCACTCAATGGCATTAAAACTCATATTTAATATAATTAAATGAATTAACTGTAGTTTAAGATTAGGAGTCTAGTAGCAAGAGCCGTTCTATTTTATGATTTTTTTCACACTTTATTAACAACCAAGGGTTATGACTTTGTCGTTACGCGCGAAATTTTTCTGTGCTGTTGTCAGTTTAATTTTTCTTGATGCGGTTAGGGGGTTGGATCTGTACAGACATTATTTAGCTATTTAAACAGATCCGTCCTCATCGGTCCAAGAACCTCGATTTACATCCAAATTTTGTAGCTCAATCATTGTTGAATATTGACTATTTTCGTTAATGCTATTTAGTTGTTTTGTTATCAATTCAGAAATATGTTCTTCTATCGCAGCGAAAGGCACATCGACTCCCTTTAGCTCTGAAATACTGGCATTGATCACTTTTATAGATTGAGAAATTGAGTGATTAATATTGGCTGCTTTTGCTAGTTTAAAGCGAGATTGATAGCCGTCATGAATCGCTTTCTGCAGTTTATCTCGTTTAATTTTTCCAACCACCGAACCGATAGCAAGTACAACCCCGATGGTAGCTCCTCCAGATGCTGCCATAGAAGCGATTTCGAAGGAGGCAGGTAATCCAACTAACTCAACAAGCGCTGCTGCGCCGATTTATCCTGTAGAGACTAAGTAACTTGTTGCACCGACAGTTATAGACTCTGATACAATGTTCGCGGTAATAATTGGGGCGATCATTGCTGGTATTTCAAAATTTAATGTGTTAAAGGAGAATTTCTCAAATTTAATCTTTTCATCATTTATTTCTTTTTCATACATTCCCTTAAGATAATTATTCAACTCGACTACATTGTCTTGGATTTCCTTAATCGATAGCGCATTTTTGCTGGCATAGGTTTGACAATCTACCGCTATTTCATGCGCTCGGGCTTCCCTAACTGGATTGTCTGGGAAATAGGTATCGCCGGTAAATAACCCGGGAAGATATTTTGTGTAGACACTGGTAAAGCCATCGGCAAAATCACTCCAAAAGCTCATTTTCACCTCATTCAATTAATTAGTTTTAATTTAAAAACGCCAATGATTGCCATTATGTTGGTAATAGCGGTTTAAGCTTTAGCAAAATTACATTGCAATCATCTTTGGTTTTCGCTAGCGCAATAAGCGTCACAAGCAACTGAGCATTGGTTTCAGGCGATAAAATTGCGTGACTAGATTTGTTATTCAATAAGATCTATTAAATACTGGTTAAGTAACCATTAATCCTCATCGGTCCAAGAACCTCTGGATTTGTCAAGAGCAGCCAGAGTCGTGTTGGTTAAAGAATCGATGTTATTCAGTTCAACTTGGTTTCGTTTTATCGAATTGTCAATGATTTTGTCTATCTGCTCTTTCGATACATCAGGCCCTAAGGCGTCTAAGACGACTGAAACTGACGTGGTGACAACATTCAGTTTACTGATAACAATTTCATTCGTCAGTTCAGCTTTTTTTAATTTGAACCTGGGATCAACCGACTCTTTAATTTTGTCTTGCAAATTTTTCCGTTGTACCGCCCCTGTGACTGAATCAATAATGCCTTGAACTAGAACAGCCGCTGCGATCCCACCGAATACAGTGCCCACTCTAAACCACTTTGGTAGACCTACTAATTTAATAAAGGCAGCTTCACCAATACGCCCTTGTTGCAGAAGATATGATTTAGCGGCTAGAGACAAGGCTTTGTTAGCGATGCCATAGGTAAGCATCGGTGTAATGACGTCAGCAACACTAATTAAAATTTTATGTGTTTTTGACTCTGCGACAAAATCGATATCATGAAATTTTACTGGTGTTCCAACAACCTTGTATGCTTTGCGTATCGCTTCATTTGCGTTATTTATTGCTATTTCGTATTTGGTATGTTGTTGTGAAATATTACCGACTGCCGTGGAATTGTCGGCGACAAGTTCTGTCAGTCTTACCGCTCTTTTTTCATTATTGGGATAAAAAAGATTATCAAACATAATTGATAGCTCTCGTAAATTTTATTTATGTTAAAATATTTATTGGGTTAATTAACCCAGAATATTGATTTTTATATAATTTTTTAGAAAGTAAACGCTAACAAACACGATTATTTTATTTGCTAAACCGGTTCTATTGCCGCCCAAAAACAGTTGTAATTTAAGTCACTAATCAAAGTATTTTACATTTACCCTTTACTGATAAAGAGCTGGGTATATTAAGCATGTAAATTACTCTTAAATGACTATTTGCAACTTTTTTCACCATTTTCGCGATCTGTGTAAGGAGGAAGGCGGCATAAGAAGCAAAAGCCAACATTTTCTTCCTTAATAATTAGTGAGCTAATAGTATAGAACGGATTGATAAAAAAATAACAAATTATTAACAATTTTATGGCATGGGCACTATGAGCAAAAAAGTCGGCACGTTATTTGTGCATTGCTGGTTTAATATAAGCCATTAATTGATTTAGCGGTTTTCTTTATCAAATTCTTCATCACCATCCGTGGTATCAAATGTTTGCGATAGCTTTTGGTTAACAAAATAGTTTTTATATTGATGAACTTAACTATCCACATTTTATTCTGTCATATCAGTCGGTAGATGGCCTATCGAAGCTTTTACTAGCGTTATTTTGCTTGTTCATTAGTGGCACAGGAAATTACGCCGTCATTATTTAAATCACAACTATGCACAGCAGTAATGGTGGCAAATTCATCCATGATTTCGATCGGGTAGGTAGGCCCAGCTTCACGATAGGCTTCCATTTCATTTAGATGGTCATTCTGAAAACAGGCGGTTTTTTCTGGTTCCTCGATGACCCAGCGCGGAAAGAATGCGGTACAGTGCAACAATTGGATCCGAAGATTTAAAATTACACTAATACTTGTTCCGGTTGGTTCTGTCCAGGATGCTTTATATATGTTCAGTCCGATCTGTACAATATAGGCAGATTGATCTTTTACACATCGGTTACTGGCGGAACCACTACAGACCCGATAATCCACGGTGTTGTCGTTTTTTATGTAAATTTCATGCTGCCAGCCGTTTTCATAAGTATATACGAGGTGTTTGCCAACCAAATTAGTTAAGTCATGCTTGTCAAAATTGTTCATTTTTCACTCTCTTTTTGTGGGTGTTAACTATCGTATTTATTAATTTTTTAACCAGATAACGCAATCACTCAATAATGTAATTTTTGTCTTAACAGAATCTAATAGCGGGTTAATTAAATATAGAGTAATACTGTAATGATAAACTGTTTGCTAAAATAGAGTTGAAAAGCGCTATTTATCTTTGACACTTGAAACTCGGATAAAAAGCAAGATAAATAAAAATGATAAACTTAACATTATCTTTGCTGATAAACGCGTTCACATTGTTAATTTTGTGTTAATAATAGAATGGATGGAAATTTTTGCGTTTATGCAATCAATCAAAATCGATACTCAAACAGATTAAGAGCGTGAAAAGGGGCTGGCAGGTACTAGCACTACAAAGCGTTTCTTATTATAGCAAATATTCCGTTCTGATTGTCATTGGTAACAATAATGTTGAGCAATAGTGCTCCCAGCAGCAGAGCCGGGCGATTGTTCAGTTTTCTATAGCGGAAATAATGGCTTATTAATAACCACGTTTTAGGATCGGTTTTAAAAACTGACCGGTATGTGATTGCTTACATTTTACAATCTGCTCAGGTGTACCGGCGAATAAGATCTCACCACCACCACTACCGCCTTCTGGACCCAAATCAACAATCCAGTCGGCTGTTTTTATCACGTCTAAATTGTGTTCAATGATCACGATTGTATTGCCCTGATCACGGAGTTGATGTAATACATGCAACAGTTGTTGAATATCAGCAAAATGTAAACCGGTGGTCGGTTCATCCAAAATATAGAGCGTTTGGCCGGTACCGCGTTTGGAAAGTTCGCGAGATAACTTAACCCGTTGTGCTTCACCTCCGGATAAAGTGGTTGCCGATTGGCCTAAACGAATATAAGAAAGTCCCACGTCGATTAATGTTTGCAATTTTCGCGCTAGCGAGGGGACAGCGGAAAAATATTCACGCGCTTCCTCAATAGTCATTTCTAACACTTCGTGAATATTTTTGCCTTTATATTTGATCTCTAACGTTTCACGATTATAGCGTTTGCCCTTGCAATGATCACAGGGAACATAGACATCGGGCAGAAAATGCATTTCAACTTTGATCACTCCATCCCCCTGACAAGCTTCACAGCGTCCACCTTTGACATTAAAACTGAACCGTCCAGGGGTATAACCTCGCGCCCGAGACTCAGGTACACCAGCAAATAATTCCCGTACCGGCGTAAATACTCCGGTATAGGTAGCTGGATTAGAGCGGGGGGTTCGGCCGATCGGACTTTGGTCAATATCAATCACTTTATCGAAGAATTGTAATCCTTCAATATCGGTATAAGGCGCCGGGGTTGCATTGGTAGCTTTATTTAATTGCCGCTGGGCAATAGGAAACAAGGTATCATTGATCAAGGTTGATTTACCTGAGCCGGAAACGCCAGTAATACAGGTAAATAAGCCAACAGGTAGTTCCAGTGTGACATTTTTTAGATTATTACCTTGGGCACCAATCAACTTTAAGATTTTTTCTGCATCGAGTGGTACTCGTTTGAGTGGGATGGCAATTTTGCGCTCACCACTAAGATACTTACCGGTTAATGAATCTGGATTGCTAATAATATCGTCCAGGCTGCCTTGAGCAACGATGCATCCTCCATGTATACCTGCTCCCGGGCCGATATCGATAATATGATCGGCGGCGCGGATCGCATCTTCATCATGCTCGACCACAATAACCGTATTGCCTAAATTTCGTAAATGCAGCAAGGTCTGTAACAGCCGATCATTATCTCGTTGATGTAAACCAATCGAAGGTTCGTCCAATACATACATGACACCAACTAAACCGGCACCAATTTGACTTGCTAGCCGTATGCGTTGCGCTTCGCCACCGGATAAGGTCTCAGCTGAGCGAGAGAGGGTCAGGTAATTTAATCCTACATTGACCAAGAATTTTAATCGATCGTTAATTTCTTTCAGAATCTTTTCCGCAATTTGTGCACGTTGCCCACTGAGCTGCAAAGTTTGGAAAAATGCCATTGCATGGCCGATACTAAAATCTGAAATTTCTGGTAGGGTGGTATTTTCAATAAACACATAACGGGCTTCTTGCCGTAAACGGGTGCCATGACAGGCTATACATGGCCGATTATTGATATATTTTGCCAGTTCCTCGCGCACGGCCATTGATTCGGTTTCTTTATAACGGCGCTCCATATTATGGATCACCCCTTCAAAGGGATGGCACCTTACCGTAACATCGCCGCGATCGTTTTGATATTTAAATTCAATTGCTTCTTTGCCGGAGCCATATAAGATCACTTGCTTGATCGCCGGATCTAACGAACTAAACGTGGCTTCGACATCAAATTTATAGTGTTTAGCTAACGATTGTAGCATCTGGAAATAATAAAAATTACGTCGATCCCAACCGCGTATTGCCCCGCCAGCTAAAGAAATTTCCTCGTTTTGGATCACGCGTTCCGGGTCGAAAAATTGTTGTACACCGAGTCCATCACAAGAGCTACAAGCTCCTGCTGGATTATTAAAGGAAAACAGGCGCGGCTCTAATTCACTCATGCTATAACCGCAGATTGGGCAGGCAAAATTAGCGGAGAAAACGAGTTCAGTTGCCTTACTGTCATCCATATCAGCGATAACCGCAGTACCGCCTGATAACTCAAGCGTAGTTTCAAACGACTCAGCCAGCCGTTGCGCTAGCGCGGCACGAACTTTAAAACGGTCAACGACCGCTTCTATAGTATGCTTTTTATGCAGTTCTAATTTAGGCGGATCGGAGAGATCGCAAACTTCGCCATCAATGCGGGCACGAATATAACCCTGTGCGGCCAGATTATCCAATAGCTTAATATGTTCACCTTTACGCTCTTTAACTACCGGTGCCAGCAACATTAACCGCTTGCCTTCCGGCAGCGCCAGGACGTTATCAACCATCTGGCTAACTGTTTGCGCTGCTAACGGCGTATCGTGATCAGGACAGCGAGGTTCACCAACCCGGGCAAACAACAACCGCAAATAATCGTGGATTTCGGTGATCGTACCTACCGTTGAGCGTGGGTTGTGTGAGGTGGATTTTTGCTCAATCGAAATGGCCGGTGATAGTCCTTCAATATGATCAACATCCGGTTTTTCCATTAAGGATAAAAACTGCCGGGCATAGGCAGACAGTGATTCAACATAGCGGCGCTGGCCTTCTGCATACAGGGTATCAAATGCCAGGGAAGATTTTCCTGAGCCTGATAACCCAGTAATAACAATCAATTTATCGCGAGGAATAATTAAATTGATATTTTTTAAATTATGGGTGCGCGCACCTCTGACTTCAATGTTATCCATATACCACATCCCGGATGAGAACACATTCAAACAGTAAATAAAACGTTTTATTATTACACAATTTTGGCTGAATGAATATACAGTACAGTATAGGCGTTCATATTCTGCAATTTAATCGTCAAACTTAAAAAAATTTAGCAATATTGCAGTATAATTTTCTAAGGCGTTTCGCAAACCTTAATCGCAACGGTTTGGTTTCCATATTCAATAGCGTGTTCGCATGTTAAACTAGCGACACTTCAATTTAGGCAAAAATATTAATACATCAGGAGTATCGAATGGCCAGCAGAGGCGTTAACAAAGTCATACTTATCGGCAACTTGGGACAAGATCCTGAAATTCGTTATATGCCAAATGGTGGTGCGGTTGCGAATCTTACGCTGGCCACCTCTGAAAGTTGGCGTGATAAGCAAAGTGGCGAAATGCGGGAAAAAACAGAATGGCACCGTGTTGTGATCTTTGGCAAGCTGGCGGAAGTGGCAGGTGAATATTTACGTAAAGGTTCACAAGTTTATATTGAAGGCTCACTACAAACCCGTAAATGGCAAGATCAAAATGGCCAGGATCGCTACTCTACCGAAGTGGTGGTGAATATTGGTGGAACCATGCAAATGTTAGGGGCGCGTGGTGGCTCACAAGAGGGTATGTCACAAAATAATCCAGCCAGTGGCTGGGGACAACCACAACAACCGCAACAGCCACAAGCAAGCCAGCAGTTTAGTGGTAACGCGCCAGCATCAGCGCCAGCTGCCCATTCCGGTAAAACCGCTCCCGCGACACCGGCTGAACCACCAATGGATTTTGATGATGATATTCCGTTTTGAGAGATGCTAACCACTTGATTTGGTTTAAGTTTTATTTTAAATATATATATATTAATAATAGGTTAGATAAAAAGTTTACAGGAGTATTAGGATTTCTGTAAATTTTTTTATCCTTGTTTTGTTGTTATGGTTTATTTTGAATTATTGTGACATTGATTCGAGTGTTTCAATTGTATTTTGTAAAGATTTTGCGCACACCTAATTTATTGATGTGATCGATGTATATTTTTTAAAATCCATTTATTTATTATGGATATAAGTGATTGACTATGCATGAATGCCGTTTTAGCATGTATGCGTAGGTGTTATTCGCCTATTTGTGGTTCTAGTGTTTTATATTTGTTGATTTACACAGAAAATCGATGCTCTCTAACATGAGCGATCCGAAAGGATCATGACCGGACTCCTGGGGTTCTATGGGAATTTTTCTCGAACTCAGCTGAAGGCAGATATAGATAGGTCTAATAAGCGACAGTTGTCTGGCGATAAGTTAGGAGTCAGCTCAGTGGTCAATTAAATTATTTCTGTGGCTCTTTTGGTTGGTCTGGCGAATTTTAAACCAACAATAAGGAGATTTATGTTTATGCGTAAGCTAACACTCAAATATAAACGCATTACAAAGAACACTGAATCGATATTCGAAGCCGAGTACGAGACAAAAACACAAGTTGACCAGAGCTCACGGAAAATAGGACTGGTATCAGACTATATTCCTGTGATCGTTACTGTAGTGGTTATCTTCTTTAAGCAGATGTTTAACCACTTCTAACGATTGACTCCTTTCTTTTTGTATTGGTGGTTTATGGATAAGCCTTATTACCCTTTTAATGCTATTGCTTCTATTGAAGCTCTTGCCAGAACATTAGGTATACACCCTAAATTACTGTGTTCTATTGCCGATAAGGTAGAATCATCTTATTCTACTTATGATTTAGCTAATAAAAATAGAACAGTATTTGAACCTAAGTATGAACTTAAAAAAATACAGAAACGAATTAACTCAAGAATTTTCGAAAAAGTTGAATATCCTTTATATTTACAAGGTGGAATAAAATCCGAAGTTAAACGGGATTATGTTGAGAACGCTAAGATACACTCTCATGCGGAAACATTAATTAGCCTCGATATTAAAAAATTTTATACAAATATAAAAGCTGATAAAGTATTTTCTGTATTTAAATATTTTTTTAAATTTCCAGACGATGTTTCTACTATTTTAACAACATTAACAACTTATAGGGGACGTGTTCCACAAGGTGGATGTACTTCTAGCTATCTCGCAAATTTAGTATTTTTTAATTCAGAATACAGCCTTGTTTCAGCCTTTAGGGGTAAGGATGTTAAATATTCAAGATTGCTTGATGACGTGACCCTTTCTTCTGAAAAAAATTTAGATAGTATTAAGTGTACTAATTTAATTAAAAATGTTGTGGCAATGTTTAGATCCTACGAATTGAGATTAAATACAAAAAAAACAAAAATTGAATATAGAGGAAAGGCAAATAAAGGTTTTGAAGTTACTGGATTATGGGTTGAGCATAAAAAACCGAAAGTAAGGAGAAAAGAGCAGCGTTATATTAGGCAGTTAGTATATAATTGTGAGCTGCAGTATAATGACAGGAAAACTAATTCAGAATATCATGAGCTTTGGAATAAAACTTCAGGGAAGGTGGCTAAATTGGTGAGGTTAGATCACTCTCAAGCCAAAAATTTAAGAGAACGGCTTAGATTAGTATTGCCCCAATACGATAATAATACAGCTTATAAATTGAAAAAATTAACAAATAAATCACTGCAAGTACCCAAAGAGCACCATCAAAAAATTGGTCGAATAAGAGATTATAATAGACTGATATTTAAGTTGGGTATTTTAAAGCGCTCTCACCCCGCTTTAGCAAAAGTACTAATTAAAAAATTGAAATCTCATTATTTAAATGTACCGACCAATAAGGAGTATTGGCTTGAGTGATGAAACGGTTGCTCGTGAGTTTGGAGTTATACATACTTACGATCCTTTTAAAGGTTTTGGCTTCATCAGAAGGACTAAAGGTAAAGATGTATTTTTCTTTTATGATCAATTGCCAAAAGGGGGAACAGAACTTTCGGAAGGAGATCTCGTCAGTTTCGGTGTTGAAAAAAAACCAAAAGGTCCTAGAGCTATTAATATACAAAAAGTGGGACATATTGCTTCTTGAAAAGTCTTCTTCATAACTTGAATTATATTGTTAGCTATTAATATCGAACTTCTTTACTACTGTGTTTTTAGTTTAGTTCACATTCCATCTGTATAGATTGCTGCTAATATGTCTTATTCTTCCTCTAAAGCTTAGGTTGAATCTCTTTCTACTTAAGTAGACTACTATTAGTATTTTTTATATCGCTTTTCATACTCAATAAAAGACAGCTAATTATTGAAACCGCTCTGATGCTTAACATTGCAGAACATCTCAACATATTCGTAGATATCCATATCAATTTGTTTACATGAGGAGTAAATCATTCGCTTTGTTTTCCTAATTTCAATAATTGGAAATAGCAATTGTTTCTTCGGCTCATGTTTCATGCTAGTACATATTGCTTCAAGATTTATTCTAATCATGGTTGGTATAATGACTTTCTTGACCAAAATATAGAGCATACTTTCTATCAGAGAACTTTTTATATCGTCATCAAAATCTATTGTCACTTTTAATCAATAAATTAAATTGAAAAGTCAATTTATTACCCACATCAAAGTTATCGCATGCTAATACCTTAGTTTTATTTGCTTGCCAATTATCCTATTAACTCCTACTTAATTGGTATCAATATCTTCTTGATCATATAGATAAATGACTCTAAACGATTGGCCAAATCAAACTCTGGCTCCATAAGATCACGTCCGATTGCGCCGTCAGCGATGGTCATTAACCAGGAAGCAGTATTTTCAATCGATAATTTTGGATCAATTTCGCCATTACTGACGCCATGCTTTAGGACATCAACCAGTTGTTGTCTGACAATTTTTTCATTTTCAATAAAAGTGCTGTTAATTACCGGGTTTCTACTGGCTTCGGCAATAATTTCCAGACTTAAGCGAGCATAGGTTGGCTCATTATAAAGTTGTAATAGCCTGGTCATCATAGTAATAACAGTTTCAATGGCCGAACTATTGGCCTGTTCTATCTGTAGTAGCGTGGCAAAATCGGCCTGATCTTGTAAAGCAATGGCTTCAATAATGGAATTTTTAGTTGGATAGTAATGGAATAAATTTCCGGGACTCATGCCAGCGGCTTTACATATTTCCGCCGTTGAAGTGGCATGAAACCCTTTTTCAACAAAACAGTGAATGGCGGCGGTAATGATCTGTTTTTTCTTAGCGCGTTGTTTTTCCGTTTGGTCAGCCATATTGATCTCCAAAACAGTAGACAATAATTTTTAGACCGATTACTCTATCTACTTTTAAGCCAGAAATAAAGGGCTTTTCGCTGATTAATCTTAAACAACAGTGAATTTTAGCTATTTGCTTGCTTGTTAAATTATTTTAGTAGGATAGGTGAAAATGTATTACTTTCCGCACGAATCGCAGGCACATACTTGCACCTGGATGTCATTTGGTATGTCTGCAACCATTTGGCCAAAACACTTAATTGCCAGCCTACAGCAGAATTTAGCCGATATTGCCTTAGCAATTGCTGAATTTGAACCGGTTAATTTATTGGTTACGCCTGAAAATTATCCCGTTGCATGGAATTTACTCGGCAGTTCGGTGAACTATATTGAAGCACCACTTAATGATATCTGGATCAGGGATAGCGGCGCTAATTTTGTGCTGGATAAAAGTTTAGGGCAACTGGTGGCTATCGATTTTAATTTTAATGGTTGGGGCAACAAACAGCGGCATAATTTTGACCGTCATGTAGCCAAAATTATGGCGGACTACACAAAAAGCCAACTAATTAAAGCAAATATTAACATTGAAGGTGGCAGTATTGAAGTTAATGGTTCGGGATTAGGGATATTTACCGAAAGCTCGATCTTAAATAGTGCTCGTAATCCTAATTGCACACGCCAGCAAATAGAAGATCAGTTAAAAATCTATTTAGGATTGAAGGATATTATCTGGTTAAAAGGTATTAAAGGTTATAATATTACCGATGGCCATATCGATTTTTATGCCCGTTTTATTAATGAAAACAGTATTATTATTAACTTGGAAAATGATACTTATTCTTTTGATTATCGTGTTACCAAAGAGAATCAAGACAGCTTAATAGCGATGAATAAAATTAAAGATATAACTATATTAAATACGCCGCAAAATGTCAGAGTTAACCGTCAGCACTATCCTGAATTTGCTGCCAGTTATGTTAATTATTATCTCTGTCAACAGGCAGTGATAATGCCAGAATTTGGTGATCAAAAGGCAGATAAAGCCGCTGTAGAAATATTAACGGACTGTTTTCCCAACCGTAAAATTGTCACTGTTAATATTGATACTATCGCTATTGGCGGGGGTGGTATTCATTGTGTAACTCAACAACAACCGAAAACCGCTATGTGATCCATAGCGGTTCTCCATCATAACCATTACTGGCGTAGTTAATGTTCGATCTTCTTATACAGCACCAAATTCTCTTTTGTTTCATCGGGACGGTGACCGATCCAGAATATTTCCATGCCTGGAGGCGGTTCTCTAACCTCTTTGGAAAGATCGAGTAACCAACGGCAATTAGGCGGTGTTTCGTAGTGATATTGTGATTGATGTAATATTCCGGTGTAGTAATAAAGCATTGGCGCTTCTGATTCACCTACTTCATGGGAGACCATACAGTCGGTAGGAAGAAATTCGCTGGCAATATGCTGTTTTAGATCTGCAAACACATTCTGATAACCTTTAGCATAATCTATCCAGCCAATAAAGAGTGAGAAGATTAATCCCCAGATAACTGTTAATCCCAGACACCATATTTGGGCGGCTTTTAAAGCCAATTGGTCGGCCAGGAAACGTTTTTTAACCAACCAGATTAAGGTGATCGCTAAGGCAAATAAAAAGGCTAACCAAGAAAAATGAGGCTGATAACCACTAGGCAACCATTGACGAAAGATTGCTAGTAATTGGTGGTGTTCAGTGGAGAAAGATAACCCATAGCCAATCCATATCAACGCAATGATTAGGGAAAACAAAATTAGACTAAAGTAATAACCAATTTTATATATTAGTGAGGGTAAACGACAAAAACAGTGGGTTGCCAATAATGCCATCGGGGCAATAAAAGGTAATAGATATAACGCACGGCCAGAGGCTGAAATTTGTAATAAGATAACGCCTAATAATACAAAGCAGGTGGGTAAAAAAAACCTATTATCCGTTAGATTTTTTATTGGTTGTTTCAAGATAAAAATAAAAGCTAAGATACCTGATGGTAAGGCGAAAAGAAGTATTGCTTCAGGAATACGGAAGGCTTTGGCTTTTGCGCCTAAATGTTCAACTGAAAAACCCAAAAAACGACCAATATTATTATCCCAAAACCAAACTTTAAACAGCTCAGGGCTATCACGAAAAAGTAAAATTGGCCAGGGTAAAATTAAACTTAAAGATAGCAGACCAGCAATAATTGCCAGGCAGTAATAGCGTTTATTACGACAACTTTTTAAACAAATTGGGGCCAGAATTAAACAGATCCAAATTAAGCCGGGGATAAAAACTCCCTTTGATAACATAGTAATGATGGTACCGACTGTTAACCAAAGGGTGGAAAAGAGATTTTTTCCCTGTTTAATGAGGCCTAATAAGCCATATAAACCAATAATAGTGCCAGCGATCAATGCGGTATCGGTAAACATATCGTGGCTATGACGTAATATACCCGGCGCCGATGCGAATAGGGCTAGTGCTATCCAGATGCGATGATCAGAGAAGCTGTCAGCAGAGAAAAAACGGCGGGCTAAAAAAATAAAAAAGGATAGACTTACAGCAGAAAAAAATAGCGAGGCAGTTCTGGCTGCGTCATGCATCGGTAACCAAGAGGAAAAAAGATGAACAGCAATGGTTGCAACCCAATAATAGAGCGGGGGTTTTTCCATGAAAGGTTGGCCGGCGTTAGTTGGTATCAGCCAATTACCTGTTTCATACATAGTTTGTATGATACCAAAACTATAATTTTCATCTTGTTTCCACGGGTTATGTCCAAAGATACCTGGTAGCAGGTAAATCAACAGAAACAGTAAGAAACCGAATAGCGTTTTTATATCTGTTTTAGATAAAGAGTCATTATTTATTATTGCCATGAAATAAAATTAGTTAATTAAAATAAATATCGTTGTCATCAAACTCTGCCATGACTTATGTTTATAGCATACTCAAACGGTTTACATAATATAATAATCATCGATAAATCATATTAGCATAAATGTTAATAACATTGTTGATTTAAAAGTACCAGCGCTTACTCTGGTAGGAAATAAAAATAAACATTTTACATTTAATTAATATTTGAAAGAAATTATAAGACGAACCTAGTCAGTTTATTGGTAAATTTATTTGCCTGGCAAAATAATATCATTATTTTATCCAGTAATAGGGCGCTACTTTTAGGCGCCATATCGTAAAAAAATAAATAAAAAATTGCTTTGTTTTTCATAAAAATAAAATAGCGATAATTGTTTTTATAGTGAAAAATACTTGATTATTTCCTTAGGATCACCAGATAATTGCGCCTTTAAAAATTTCTTTTTTCTTTTTATGATGCCAAACGATTGCGTATAATTGAAATGGTTTATTTTTTGACGCAATCGTTTTCTTCTATAGTTGAAAGTTACCATCAATTTCTAAACAGAGGATCAACATGTCTGTTAGACAAACGCCTTCGAGTTGCAAACTAAATCATTTTTTTAAAATACAGCAACGAGGCTCGACAATTCGTCGCGAGATTATTGCAGGTCTCACCACATTTTTAGCCATGGTCTACTCGGTTATTGTGGTACCAGGTATGCTAGGCCAGGCTGGTTTTCCACCCACGGCGATTTTTATTGCCACCTGCCTGGTAGCAGGATTTGGTTCATTATTGATGGGATTATGGGCTAATTTACCGATGGCCATCGGTTGTGCTATTTCATTAACTGCATTTACCGCCTTTAGTCTGGTACTTAGTCAGCAGGTGAGCATTCCTGTCGCTTTAGGCGCTGTTTTTTTGATGGGATGCTTATTTACTTTTATTTCCATTACGGGTGTACGTAGTTTTATTCTACACAGTATGCCAAAGGGGATTGCTCAAGGTACAGGAATTGGTATCGGGCTGTTTTTGCTATTGATAGCCGCCAATGGTATTGGGTTGGTGGTAAAAAATGAGCAGGCCGGTTTGCCAGTTGCGCTTGGACAATTTACCTCTTTTCCTGTCCTCATGTCGTTGATTGGCTTGGCCGTTATTTTTGGTTTGGAAAAAAGAAAAACGCCGGGTGGGGTATTAATGGTGATCATTGCGATTTCTATTATTGGCTTGATTTTTGATCCGCAAGTGAAATACCAAGGTTTCTTTAAATTGCCAACCCTGGGTGAAGACGGTTTATCGTTGTTGTTTAGTATGGATATTGTTGGTGCGTTACAGCCATTCGTTTTACCGAGTTTATTTGCCTTAGTTATGACCGCTATCTTTGATGCCACAGGGACGATCCGTGCCGTAGCCGGTCAAGCTGATCTATTGGACAAAAATGGTCAAATTATTGATGGAGGTAAGGCGTTAACCGCCGATTCAGTGAGTAGTATTTTTGCTGGTGTCATTGGCGCTTCACCCGCAGCAGTTTATATTGAATCGGCAGCGGGCACCGCTGCGGGTGGCAAAACCGGATTAACTGCAGTAGTGGTTGGCTTGCTATTTTTGTTAATTTTATTTTTATCGCCCTTATCTTATTTAGTGCCGTCATATGCGACAGCTCCAGCATTGATGTACGTCGGTTTGTTAATGTTGAGTAATGTTGCCCAACTGGATTTTAATGACTTTATTGATGCTATTGCCGGTTTACTTTGTGCAGTATTCATTGTCTTAACCTGTAATATTGTCACTGGTATCATGATTGGCTTTGCTGGCTTAGTGATTGGCCGTTTCTGCGCCGGAGAGTGGCGTAAATTAAATATGGGTACCGTTCTAATCGCAATAATCTTAGTCGCTTTTTACATGAGTGGTTTAGCTATTTAAGTTTATAGACGTTGATGTTAATTACTCAGTGAAATGGAACATAAAGTTCACTGATACGATTAATCTTAAAGTCAAAAATATTGCCAATGATAGTTTGTTGTTAAGGATAGAATATGGCGAAATATAGTCGTTTTGCGGTTGGCTAGCTCTTTTTTTGATAGCATAGTCTTATTTTCTATTAATATCTGTTAAGCATAATAATACTTTGCTCGGCTTATAACTCAGACTTATCAGTAAGGATAATATGAAAATATTTTTTACCATCCTGATTTTAATTTTGGTGGTTTCAGTATCAGGTGTCATTACAAAAGTTATTCCGTTTCGTATACCGCTGCCGATTATGCAAATTGCGATAGGAGCATTGTTAGCTTGGCCGCATTTTGGTTTGCATGTTGATTTTGACCCAGAGCTTTTTCTCGTTCTATTGATCCCGCCGTTATTATTTGTTGATGGTTGGAAAACCCCAACGCGTGAATTTTTCCAAAATGGACGTGAAATTTTTATCTTAGTGTTAGGCTTAGTTTTAGTAACAGTAGTAGGAATAGGTTATGTGATCTATTGGCTATTACCAAGTATTCCGCTTATTGCGGCTTTTGCTTTGGCAGCCGTTCTTTCACCAACTGATGCAGTGGCACTCTCCTCGATTGTTGGTAGAGATCGAATACCGAAGCGGATGATGAGTGTATTAGAGGGTGAAGCTCTGATGAATGATGCTTCCGGCTTGGTGGCACTAAAATTTGCTGTCGCCATTGCTATGGGAACCATGATTTTTACTGTGTCTGGTGTCACCCTTGAGTTTTTTAAAGTCGCAGTCGGTGGTTTGTTGATTGGTATTGCGGTCACTTGGATCTATAGCAAATCACTGCGCATTATGAGTCGCTGGAGTGGTGATGATCCGGCAACCCAAATGATCTTAATGTTACTATTACCTTTTGCCGCATATCTTATTGCTGAGCATATTGGTTTTTCCGGTATTTTATCCGCCGTCGCTTCCGGTATGACAATCAGTAAAGCCGGTGTTATTCGCAATGCACCACTAGCGATGCGGTTGAGATCGGATAATGTCTGGTCGATGCTGGAGTTTGTTTTTAATGGCTTAGTTTTTATCATGCTTGGCTTACAGTTACCAGGTATATGGGAAACTTCTGTTATTCAAGCTGAGCTTGATCCTAGTGTTGAAACTTGGATGCTATTTGTCGCTGTTTTGATTATTTATACTGCTTTATTATTGTTAAGGTTTAGTTGGTTATGGTTGATGAAGCGTTTTAGCCGGCTGCTATTAAAAAAACGGCCGTTACAATTTGCGTCTTACACCTATCGTGAATTGTGGTTAGCTTCCTTTGCTGGAGTACGTGGCGCGATCACCTTGGCTGGTGTCCTTTCCATACCGTTATTCCTTACCGATGGTACGCCTTTTCCGGCTCGCTATCAGTTAGTTTTTATTGCGACAGGGGTGATCATGCTATCGATTTTTATTGGCGTGCTTGCTTTGCCGCTTTTATTGCATAATTTTAAAGTGGGTGACAAACTGGCAGATATTAATGAGATGCGAATGGCAAAAGCGGCGATGGCAGAAGTGGCTATTGTGAGCTTAAATAAAATGGAAGAGCGCCTTTCGGCCGATGCACAAGAAGCGTTAGATCCTGAAGTTATAAGTGAAGTTGCTTCCCGTGTGACAGGTTATCTTCGCCGTAGAACTGCGGGTCAGGATGAGATGGAACATAATTTGCTGATAGAAGATTTAGAGCGTCGTTTTCGTTTAACGGCGTTACGCGCCGAGCGGGCAGAGCTATATCACTTACGTGCAACGAAAGAGATCAGCAATGAAACCATGCGAACGCTATTATTAGATCTTGATTTGATGGAAGCTTTATTGATTGATAAAGAACATTAATCTACTAAGAGACAAACCATGGGATTGCTAGTTATTACGACGCTGCTATGGGCAGCATCTTTTAGTTTAATTGGTGAATATTTAGCTGGCCAGGTTGATAGTTGGTTTGCCGTTTTAGTTCGTATTGCGCTGGCGGCGCTAGTTTTTTTACCTTTTCTACGCTGGCGTGGCTTGTCATTGAAAATTATTTTACTTTATATGCTAGTGGGTGCTTTTCAGCTAGGCATTATGTATCTATTTGTTTTTCAAGCATATAACTATCTTAGCGTAGTCGAATTTTTACTCTTTACCGTGTTGACCCCGCTTTATATAACGTTATTTTATGATCTATTGGAAAGACAACATTTACGCTGGGGATACTTGTTTAGTGCAATGTTGGCAGTGATAGGTGCCGCTATCATTCGCTATGATCATTTGAGTGGATCTTTTTGGCTAGGGTTACTTTATGTGCAGTTGGCGAATATTTTCTTTGCAATTGGCCAAGTTGGTTACAAAAGAATAATGGAAATTTATCCAATCCCACAGCGGCAAGCCTTTTCATGGTTCTATATCGGCGCCTGTATGGTGGCATTATTCGGTTGGATGATATTTGGTGATGTAAGTAAATTACCCATGACAAAAATACAGTGGGGCGTTTTAATTTGGTTGGGGGTGGGCGCTTCCGGTATTGGCTATTTTATGTGGAATTATGGTGCGACACAGGTAGATGCTGGCACTTTGGCCATTATGAATAATATGTTGGTACCAGCCGGCTTATTGGTTAATTTTGTCATTTGGCAGCAACATCCCAATTGGCTTAGCTTTATTTTAGGTAGTAGTTTACTATTGTTATCACTTTGGGTGCATCGACATTGGCTCTATCGATCGACTTTACGCAAGGTAAATTAAGTGCTAACGATTGGATCCAGCCAGGCGGAAATTAGCACTAGCTTTTAAATGAAATTTGCCCATCTAACAGCGATGGGCAATAATGATTAACCACCAAAAAATTTATCTTTTAGTAATTTCATACCAATCGACGTTAAATCTAATTTTTCCGGTATTTTGCCATCCGGGGTTGCTGTATTAACTAATTTAGGCAAATACTCAGCAATTAAGGAAGAAGTTTGTTCTGAATTTAAACCGACTTTACTGGCGAGGGTAGAAATATTACTTGCGCCAAATATTGAACTAATTTGCTCCATACTTACGGGTAAGTTCTCACCTGAACCTATCCAGGATTGAATAATTCCACCAAATCCTTGTTGTTCAAATTTCTCAATTAAGCCACGTATGCCACCTTGTGTTTCAATCCAGCTTAAAATATTTTTATATTGATTAAATTTTTCACCACCAACCATACTGGTAAGTTGATCTAAAAATCCCATGATAACCCCCTTGCAACATAAAAATTGGTTAAACGATTCGTATCTTCCAACCTTTAAATTTAACAAGGTTAGAAATTATTAAAATTTTTGCTAGTCTTACGTTAATAATAGTGAGTGATAAGCTAAAAATACAATAAAAGCCTAAAAGATTTACCAGATCCTTTTATTTAATCAAGTGATTTTTATTTATTAAAAATACGATATGATCAAATTAGCATAAATAATTTGATCATATTTTTAAGTAAAAGCCGCTTTTCTTTTTTGTTTTAAATGATCCTTATCATTAAAAACTGATCATTTTATTATTAAATTAATGGATTAAATAAATTAAAAATACAATATGGTGTAATTATGTCTGATGTTTTTCATTTAGGACTCACTAAAAATGATTTACAAGGTGCAACAATTGCTATTGTACCCGGCGATCCAAATCGGGTAGAAAGGATTGCCAAATTAATGGATAATCCGGTATATCTGGCATCGCTACGTGAATTTACCTCCTGGCGTGCTGAACTTAATGGTAAACCAATTATTATTTGTTCAACCGGCATTGGTGGCCCCTCTACTTCAATTGCCGTTGAAGAATTGGCGCAATTAGGAATACGTACTTTTCTTCGTATCGGCACTACCGGCGCCATTCAAAAAAATATCAATGTAGGGGATGTACTCATTACAACTGGCGCGGTACGCCTAGATGGTGCCAGCTTACATTTTGCCCCTTTAGAATACCCTGCCGTAGCGGATTTTAATTGTACCAATGCGCTTTATGAAGCTGCTAAAGCAGCAGGGATCACAACCCATGTTGGTATTACCGCTTCTTCAGATACTTTTTATCCTGGTCAGGAACGTTACGATACTTATAGTGGTCGGGTTGTTCGTCGATTTCGCGGATCGATGGAAGAATGGCAAAAGATGGGAGTGATTAATTATGAAATGGAGTCGGCCACCTTACTGACTATGTGCTCTAGCTAAGGATTATCAGCAGGTATGATAGCCGGTGTGATTGTTAACCGGACACAACAAGAAACGCCTGATGAAATTTTATTACGCCAAACTGAAGGAAATGTTTTAGGGATCGTTGTTGATGCGGTGCGCCGGTTATTGAATTAATAAATACTACCTGTTTTGCTACTTTATTTGATAAAACGAGTATAACTTTTTGTTATTTTTATAAAATTAGGATAAATTTATTTTATTATATATTTTTATTTAATCGCGGTTTTTATTCGTCTTAAGTAATATTCGTTTTATTTTTTATTATCGTAGGTATTCAATAAGCTTTATTTTGATCAATTAACGGCTAATTTTCTTATTTCGTTTTTTTTAGTAAACCAATTAATGTTAACTGGCGGATAATAGCATAGAATAAAATAACTTAAATTTATCATTTTATAAGTTAAACTTGTCGCATTATTATATTTCAAGCTGACAATAATTTACATTATTGCCGACATAATAACGAAGGATTAACTGTAATAGGAATAATAAATTGACTTTGTCTGAGATTATTAATGTTATTACCGAATTTTCCCGTCATCATCAAATATTAGCTATTATTATTGTTTTTATATTAGCTTTTGGCGAATCGTTAGCCTTTATTTCTCTATTGTTACCAGCAACAGTAATTTTGCTTGGTTTAGGTGCATTAATTGGTGATAATGGACTTGCTTTTTTACCGATATGGTTTGCTGCCGCTTGTGGTGCTTTTTTGGGTGATTGGTTGTCTTATTGGTTTGGTTTTCATTATAAGAACAGTGTACGCCATATGTGGCCAATTTCTCGTCGTCCTGAAGTGCTCGATCGGGGTCATCGTTTTTTTGACCGTTGGGGAGTATGGAGTGTTTTTCTTGGCCGTTTTCTAGGCCCCTTAAGGGCGGTAATTCCCTTAGTAGCAGGTATTTGTGCTATGCCTAAACATTATTTTCAGCTGGCTAATTTACTTTCTGCCATGATCTGGGCATTTGCTATTTTAGCGCCAGGGGCATTTGGTTTATCTTGGCTTGCTCAGTGGATGGGGTAAAACAGTCGTTAAATTTCAGCCTCACGCAGTTGGTTGACCAAAATAAGCAAATTTTATTCTGGACATTTATACAGTAGACCACTAAGTTACTTTATAAAATAAAGACTATTTTAAGGAAACCCAGGTGGATATTCAGTTATTATATGCAATTATTGGATTTCTTACCGGCACACTCTTTGGTGGCAGTTTGATCTGGCTAGTTATTGCGCAGAAAATGAATAAAAAAGAGTCGGAATTGCGCGACTTTTATAGTATTCAGGCTTGCTATGAGGAAAAAATCGCCCACCTCGAATATTGGAAAATTGAGTGTGAACAACGTGAGCAAGAATTGAGATCACAAAGGGAAATTAATCGTAATCAAGAAGTTGAATTACGTGAAGTGATGACACGGCTTGAAGAGACACGACTGGCTTTTGAAGAGAAACAGCGGCTGTTACTTAATAGTGAGCAGCGGTTAAATGTTCAATTTGAGAATTTAGCCAATCGTATTTTTGAACAGAATGAACGTCGCGCTTCTGAGCAGAACCGTCAGAGTTTAATTGCACTATTAACACCTTTCCGTGAACAACTGGACGGTTTTCGCCGTCAGGTACATGAAAGTTTTAGTCAGGAAGCGCGTGAGCGTCATACCCTAGCGCATGAAATTCGTCAGCTTCAGCAGTTAAATGCAGAGATGGCAAAAGAAACGATTAATCTGACTAAAGCGCTAAAAGGGGATAATAAAATTCAGGGCAATTGGGGAGAGACAATTCTTTCTCGCATATTGGAGGCTTCTGGGCTAAGGCAGGGGCATGAATTTGAAACTCAAGTCAGTATCAATACCTCCAATAGCCGTTATCAGCCGGATGTGATTATTCGTTTACCACAAGGTAAAGATGTTGTAATCGACGCTAAAATGTCTCTGACAGCTTATGAGCACTATTTTAATAGTGAAGATGAGCAGCAGCGAGCTACGGCATTGCGGGGGCATGTTAATTCTGTGCGTAACCATATAAAAGAGCTTGGACGAAAAGATTATCATCAATTAAATGGATTAAGATCGCTAGATTATGTATTAATGTTTATTCCACTCGAACCCGCTTATTTGATTGCTTTACGTGAAGCCCCTGACCTGATTGACGAAGGGTTGAGAAATAATATTTTACTGGTTTGTCCTTCAACCTTATTGGTGGCAGTACGCACTATTAATAATTTGTGGCGCTATGAACGACAGAGTCAAAATGCGCAAGTCATTGCTGAGCGTGCCGCTAGAATGTATGACAAAATGCGATTATTTGTCGATGATATACAGGTTTTGGGTCAGAGTTTGAGCAAAGCACAGCTGAATTATCAATCGGCGATCAAAAAATTAGCGGAAGGAAAAGGTAATTTGATTAGTCAGGCGGAAAGTTTAAAAGAATTGGGAATAGAAGTGAAACGTCCGATTGATACTGAATTTAGCAAACAAACTGCTAAATCATAATTAACAAAAATCGGTAGATCGTAAATAAGTGCTTGCGATAAACATGATTACACTTTCGATTATTTTAATGATTAAATGAGCGTGAATATGGTAGATCCAATTAAAGAAACCACTGATTTTGGCTTTCGTAAAGTAGCCAAGGATGAGAAAGCGAATTTGGTTGCTGCTGTTTTTCATTCGGTGGCCGCGAAATATGATCTTATGAACGATCTTATGTCATTAGGGATCCATCGAATCTGGAAACGTTTTACGATAGAAGCTAGTGGCGCACGCCGCGGGCAATATATTTTAGATCTGGCGGGTGGGACTGGCGACTTGACAGCTAAATTTGCTAAAATAGTTGGCGAAAAAGGTGAGGTTGTTCTTGCTGATATCAATGATTCTATGCTGAAGATGGGGCGAGAAAAGCTCCGTGATCGGGGTATTGTTGGTAATGTTAATTATGTCCAGGCTAATGCTGAAGAACTGCCTTTCCTTGATAACTACTTTGATTGCATTAGTATTTCTTTTGGGCTGCGCAATGTTACTGATAAAGATAAAGCACTTAAATCAATGTTTAGGGTGTTAAAACCTGGCGGTCGTTTATTAGTATTAGAGTTTTCAAAACCCATTTTACCCGCATTAACTAAAGCTTATGATGCCTACTCTTTTCATATTTTGCCACGCGTTGGTCAAATGATAGTTAATGATGCCGATAGCTATCGCTATCTAGCTGAATCTATTCGCATGCATCCAGATCAGGACACGTTAAAAGCAATGATGGAGTTAGTCGGGTTTGAACAAGTTTCCTATACCAATATGACTGGTGGAATTGTTGCCCTACATAGAGGGTTCAAATTTTAAAATGGCTACCTCGTCAACGAAAAGCGATTCAACAATACCTGTATTACATGCGGCAGCAGCTTCCTTTTTACAGAACATGTTGAATAAATTTTTTTATCGGGAAGTGGCGTTGAAATCAGCCAGAATAAGGTTGATTGGCAAAGTGTTGGCGATTAATTTAAAAGAGTTATCTCAACCATTAATACTTATCTTCTCCGAGCAACGAGTTGATGTCGTAAATCAGTGGCCTACACCGGCAGATTGTGTGATAAAAACGGCGTTTGTAACGCTAGTGCAGCTTAAAGATAAACAACAACTTTCAACGCTTATCAACGATGGCAAGATTGTTATCGAAGGGGATATGCAAATTGTGCAGCATTGGTCAGCATTGCTTGATGCTGCGCAATGGGATCCCGCTCATTATCTTGCTCCTTATGTCGGTAATGTCCTTGCCGAAGGGATGAGCCGCTGGGTGAAAAAAGGTTTAATTGGAATAAATGGTTTGTTATATCAACAAAAAAATCATTTTAAAGATGTATTGGTGGAAGAATGGCGAATGTCTCCTAATACATTGGAAGTGCTAAGTTTTGCTGATAAGGTTGAGAAAGTGGCAGCGGATATTGCAAAACTGGAACAGCGTTTGGCTAAATTGGAGGAAAAATATGAGACCGGGAGAGATTAAACGGCTCTATTTTATCGTTCGAGTATTTCTAAATTATGGTTTAGATGAACTCATTCCCAAAATTAAATTTACTTTACCACTAAGGGTTGGACGCCATTGTTTATTTTGGTTATCAAATAAGCATAAAGACAAAGCCCTTGGTGAACGCTTACGTTTAGCTTTACAAGATTTAGGCCCGGTTTGGATTAAATTAGGTCAGATGCTATCTACTCGTCGCGATCTTTTTCCCACTATAATTTCTGACCAATTAGCATTATTGCAAGATAAAGTTGCTAGTTTCGATGGCCGATTGGCTCGTCAACATATAGAGCAGTCATTAGGTGGCTCTCTTGAAACCTGGTTCGATGATTTTGATGAGGAGCCCTTGGCCTCGGCCTCAATTGCCCAAGTACATACGGCAAAATTAAAACAGAATAATAAACAAATTGTAATTAAAGTCATTCGCCCAGATATATTACCTATTATTAAAGCCGATATAAACTTGATGTATCGGCTGGCTAATTGGATCCCACTTTTACCTGATGGAAGGCGTTTACGTCCGCGGGAAGTTGTTCGAGAGTATGAAAAAACATTAATTGATGAATTAAATTTGTTGCGTGAGGCAGCAAATGCAATCCAATTGAGGCGTAATTTTGAAAATAGTTCCATGCTTTATATTCCCGAAGTCTATTCAGACTACTGTCGGGAGAATGTGATGGTTATGGAGCGTATTTATGGTATTCCTGTTTCTGATATTGACGCGTTAAAGAAACAGGGAATTAATATGAAGTTATTAGCTGAGCGCGGGGTAAAAGTCTTTTTTACCCAAGTTTTTCGCGATAGCTTTTTTCATGCTGATATGCATCCTGGTAATATTTTTATCAGTCGAGAGCATCCTGAGGATCCACAATATATCGGTATTGATTGTGGTATTGTCGGTTCGTTAAATAAAGAAGATAAACGTTATTTGGCAGAAAATTTTATCGCCTTTTTTAATCGTGATTACCGGAAGGTAGCTGAATTACATGTCGATTCGGGTTGGGTACCAGCTGATACTAATGTAGAAGATTTTGAATTTGCCATTCGAACAGTATGCGAGCCAATTTTTGAGAAACCACTGGCAGAAATTTCTTTTGGTCATGTTTTATTCAATTTATTCAATACCGCCCGTCGTTTTAATATGGAGGTTCAGCCTCAATTAGTGTTACTGCAAAAAACCTTGATCTATATTGAAGGCTTGGGAAGGCAGCTTTATCCACAACTAGATTTGTGGAAGACAGCCAAACCTTTTCTTGAAGATTGGCTACATCGGCAAATGGGATTAGCGGCGATTATTAGTGCATTTAAGGAAAAAGCACCCTATTGGGCAGAAAAAATGCCAGAAATTCCTGATCTTATTTACGGAGCGCTTAAGCAACATAAATATTTACAAGATAGTATTGATAAATTCTCTGTCCAGCTACAAGGCCAACAAGTAAAGCAAAGACAAGGCCAATATTTACTTGGAATTGGCGCAACTTGCTTGATATCTGGTACTTTATTGCAGATTTTCGATTCAAAAATTGCTGCCATTGGGTTTATCTTTTTCGGTATAATTGCATGGGGTGTGGGATGGTATCGTACAGGTAAAATTGGCTAAAGTTTGTCTTTAAACAAATTTATCTTAGGATCTGTATGTATCTTACATAAAATTAGTTGTTTATAATGAAATTATACATAGTTGAACCTAATTTCGTAGAGGTATATATCAATGGGAACAACAATTGCTATGGCTACATTTGGTAGTCCCGGTCAGCTTCTTATTATTGCTTTATTGGTTGTTTTAATTTTCGGTACTAAGAAATTACGCTCACTCGGCTCAGATTTGGGGGAGTCATTAAAAAACTTCAAAAAAGCAATGAGTGATGATCATAGTAAAACTGATGATAGTAACAAAGCAGAAAAACAGCAGGCTGATGCAGACTTTAAACCGAAAAACATTACTGAAAAAACAACCATAAGTCAGACAAAAGAAACGGCTGAAAATAAAAAAAATAAAGAGTAGGTATGAACCGTGCTTGATATTGGTTTTAGTGAACTGCTATTGGTTATGATTATTGGCTTGGTGGTTCTTGGTCCAGAGCGTTTGCCGATCGCCGTTAAAACGGTTGCCGGTTGGATACGTGCGTTGCGCTCATTGGCAGCTAACGTTCAACATGAACTCTCGCAAGAGTTAAAATTACAGGAATTGCAGGAAACGTTGAGGAAGGCAGAAGAAAAAGCACAATTACAAGACCTTTCGCCGGAACTTAAGCAATCGATGGAAGAATTGCGAGAATCTACTGAGTTATTAAAGAAAAATTATCAATCATCCAACAGTCGTATTGAAGAAGAATTGGCAAAAGTAAAAGCATTTACCAGTGATCTGGAAGAAAATAGCGCAGGTAAAATAGATGAAGAAATGCCTATAACCGCTAATAAACAACGTCAGCCAGCGCAGACTGATCAGTTGGTAACTGAATCAGACCGCCGCCCTATTAAAAATAAAAAAGCACTCAAATTCCCTGCCCAGGAAGTAAAAAAGCACTCTGATCAAACTAACGGTGAAAATTAGTCTATGTCTATTGATGATCCACAACCACTTATTAGCCATTTAATTGAATTACGTAGACGTATTCTTTATAGTTTATTGACTGTTGCAGTGGTTTTTCTTGCCCTAGTCTATTTTTCCAATGATATTTATCATTTAGTTGCTGCACCATTGATTGAACAGCTACCGGTTGGCTCTCGCATGAGTGCAACCGATGTGGCATCAACTTTTTTTACCCCCATTAAACTTACGTTTATGGTGGCGGTATTTATTTCTATTCCAGTGATCTTATATCAGTTATGGGCTTTTATCGCGCCAGCACTTTATAAGCACGAGCGGCGCTTAATGTTGCCTTTACTGGTCTCCAGTAGTGTACTTTTTTACTTAGGGATGCTTTTTGCCTATTTTGTTGTTTTCCCTTTAGCATTTGGTTTTTTTGTAAAAACCACACCAGAAAGTGTTAATTTCATTCCTGATATCAGTAAATATCTCAGCTTTGTCATGACACTTTTTATGGCATTTGGTGCGGCCTTTGAAGTTCCTGTTGCCATTATTCTTCTTTGCTGGACAGGTGTTACAACTCCAGATTTGTTAAAACGTAAGCGTCCTTATATTATTGTTGGTGCTTTTATTGTCGGTATGTTTTTGACTCCACCAGATGTGTTTTCTCAGACCCTATTGGCAGTACCAATGTATTTATTATTTGAATTAGGCTTGTTGTTATCACGCTTCTATGTTGGTAAAGGACGCAAGGCGGCTGATGATAAAAATTCTGATCAAATAATAGAATAAAGAGCTATTTTCCTAATCCTAATTAATTACTTTTTTTAAATTGTTTATTATCTATTAGCTTAGCTATATTTTGGTTAAGAATGTTAAGTAGAATAATTGAACGATTTTCACCGTCAGGTTCGGAGTAAATTGCTTTTAGGCCTTCAAAAATACCTTCAGTAATAATAACAGTATCACCTGCTACCGGTGTCTTTGCTGCAACAATTTCAGGTTTAGTGGCGGACTTTAACTCGTTAATAATATTATCTGGTACGATCACAGGATAGAGACCAAATCGAATAAAATGGCTAACACCTCTGGTTGAGCGTATCGTTGTAGTATGGATCTCTTCAGGATCAAATTTTACGAAAAGATAGTTGGGAAATAACGCTTCTGTAACGGTGATGCGCTTGCCGCGCACTATTTTTTTTATTTGAGCTTCTGGTGTTAAGCAGATAACATGCTGTCTTTTTAAATTTTTTATTGCTCGCTCTATTTGCCCACGCTTACAGTAAAGAAGATACCAATTTTCCATGTTATGGCTCAAAAATAAAATTACACTTTATTACTATATCAAATTATAACTTATTATGTAGTTAAAACTAACAGCATTAATTCTCTGTAATTTGGGTAACATAGTTTTACATGATAATTAAAAAATAAAAGGTAATGATAGATGGATATATTTCTTCTCAGTAATGGTCGACTAACCACCAGTTCTCAATGGCTAAATTATGCTACAACACAATTACAAGAAATGTTTCAACGCCGACAGATCCGTAAAGCAGTATTAGTCCCTTATGCTGTTTTACGCGGTGATCATGATCAGCGTGCCTCGGAGCTTAGTCAATCATTAGGTATCGAAGTGGTTTCAATTGCCCATTTTGAATCGCCAGTAAAAGCAATTGAATCAGCAGAATGTATTTTAGTTAGTGGAGGCAATACCTGGTGGTTGAATAAATGCCTGCATGAAAATGGACTGATCGTGGCTATACAACGCGCTGTTTTTGAACGCAATATTCCCTATATTGGCTGGAGTGCTGGATGTAATGTCGCTACGCCTAGTATAAGAACAACCAATGATATGCCAGTATCTAATGCGGTTGTAATGCCCTCGTTGGGGCTATTCCCAATACAAATTAATCCGCATTATATTGATACTCGTATTAGTGGACATATGGGAGAAACTAGAGATGATCGTATTGCTGAGTTTTGTGTCATCAATCCCCATGAAATTGTTATTGCTTTACGGGAAGGCAGTGGCTTACAAATTAAAGATAGGGAACTACATTATTTTAGTGGGAAAAATGAAGGTTTTAAGATTTTTCAGTATAACCAACATTTTCCAGAACAATATGATACCAAAATATTAAAAAAATGGGTTCCTTATTGCTGTATCTAAGTTTACTGTTCAATTTAAAAGGCTTACTAATCTTAACGAATTGAACCTTTATTGGTAACCTTCTTAGAACAATTTATAATGAAGTTCCAACAAATTAAAAAGTAGAAAATATATAATGAAATACCGTGATCTCAAAGATTTCATATCATTATTAGAACAAAAAAAAGAGCTGAAGCGAATCAGCCGTGAAGTCGATCCTTATTTAGAAATGACAGAAATAGCGGATAGAACTCTGCGAGCGGGTGGGCCGGCACTATTATTTGAAAACCCAAAGGGTTTTACTATGCCAGTTCTATGCAATTTGTTTGGTACCGTTGAACGGGTTGCAATGGGAATGGGACAAGAAAATATCCAAGCATTACATGAGGTTGGCAAATTATTGGCTTTCCTTAAGGAGCCGGATGCGCCGAAAGGATTTACTGATTTAATTGACAAACTACCAAAGTTTAAACAAGTGCTTAATATGCCAACTAAAAGGTTAAAGTCGGCCGCCTGCCAAGAACAGATTTGGCAAGGTGACGATGTTGATCTGTTTCGTCTTCCTATAATGCATTGTTGGCCAGAAGATGTTGCACCATTAATTACATGGGGATTAACGGTTACTCAGGGACCTTTTAAGGCGCGGCAAAATTTAGGTATCTATCGACAGCAACTATTAACTAAAAATAAGCTGATTATGCGTTGGCTATCTCATCGGGGTGGGGCATTAGATTTTCAAGAGTGGTGTAATAAATATCCAGCTAAACCTTTTCCGGTAGCGGTAGCCTTAGGGGCTGATCCTGCCACAATTTTAGCTGCGGTGACACCCATTCCAGATACCCTTTCCGAATATGCATTTGCTGGATTATTACGCGGACATCGTTCAGCGGTGGTAAAATGTATTTCTAATGAGCTTGAAGTGCCGGCAGGGGCAGAAATTATTCTAGAAGGTTATATTGATCCTGCAGAATTTGCCCCCGAAGGGCCTTATGGAGATCATACCGGCTATTATAATGAAGTGGATAAATTTCCAGTCTTTACAGTTACCCATATAACTCAACGTAGTGATGCTATTTATCATTCAACCTATACCGGTCGTCCTCCTGATGAGCCTGCTATTTTAGGTGCTGCGTTAAATGAGGTTTTAGTCCCTATATTACAAAAACAGTTTCCAGAAATTGTTGACTTTTATTTACCTCCCGAGGGCTGTTCTTATCGACTTGCTGTGGTGACTATCAAGAAACAATATGCTGGGCATGCTAAGCGCATTATGATGGGAGTTTGGTCTTATTTACGGCAATTTATGTATACAAAATTTGTTATTGTCTGTGATGAAGATATTAATGCTCGTGACTGGAATGATGTTATTTGGGCAATTACAACCAGGATGGATCCTGCACGAGATACCGTTATGATGGAAAATACCCCGATCGATTATCTTGATTTTGCGTCACCCATTTCAGGTTTAGGTTCAAAAATGGGACTTGACGCAACCAATAAATGGCCGGGTGAAACACAAAGAGAGTGGGGTCGTCCAATCGTTATGACAGAAAAAATAAAAAAACGGATAGATGAAATTTGGCATGAATTGGATATTTTAAAATGATGAGAGGATGTGAATGACAACATTAAGTTGTAAGGTGATTTCAATTGAATCTATCACTGATACGGTCTATCGCGTTCGCTTATTACCAGAAGGTCAATTTTCCTTTCGTGCCGGTCAATATTTAATGGTCATTATGGATGAGCGTGATAAGCGCCCATTTTCCTTGGCCTCAATTCCTTCAGAAAAAAAACTCATTGAGCTTCATATTGGTGCGTCAGAGTTTAATCTGTATGCCATGGCGGTGATGGAGCGTATTTTTGCGCAAAATAGCATTAATATTGATATTCCTCATGGTAAAGCTTGGTTCCGTGAAGGAAGTAAAAAACCAATAATTCTTATTGCTGGCGGAACCGGATTTTCTTATACCCGCGCAATTTTATATGCTGCATTGGAGGAAAATCCCGACAGAGATATTACCTTCTATTGGGGAGGACGAAGGTTAGAACACCTATATGATTTAGGTGAATTGCAGGCTCTTTCAGAGCAATATCGCAACATAAAAATTATTCCTGTTGTTGAACAACCTGAAGCAGATTGGCGAGGACGGACAGGTACGGTTTTGAGTGCGGTGCTGGATGACTTTGGTTCTCTTACCAAGTACGAAATTTACATTGCTGGGCGTTTTGAAATGGCGAAAATTGCGAGAGAACGTTTTTGTAGTGAAAGAGGCGTTAGCCCTGAGTATCTTTATGGCGATGCGTTCGAATTTATCTAAATGAAATCACAAAATAAAAAAAACCGCCCTTCTGGGCGGGAAAATAGCAACAACATACAATAAAGCGTAGACTAGTTATTTAATTCGCTCAACAAGTGTAGCGATGCCTTGTCCAAAGCCAATACACATAGTGGCTAAACCAAACTGAGCATCTTTCCGTTCCATAACATTTAATAAAGAAGTGATGATCCGCGCACCAGAACATCCTAACGGGTGACCTAAAGCAATTGCTCCACCATGCAGGTTAACTTTTTCTTCCATCTTATCGATAAGGCGTAAATCTTTTAAACAAGCCAAAGCTTGGGCAGCAAAAGCTTCATTAATTTCAAAAACATCTATATCTTGCAGCGTTAACTTAGCACGTTTTAATGCCATTGTAGTTGCCGGGACAGGCCCATAGCCCATAATGGCAGGGTCGCAACCAATAACAGACATGGATCGGATTTTAGCTCTTATCCTTAATTCTCGTGTTTTAGCATATTTTTCACTGGTAACGAGTATGGCGGATGCACCATCCGATAATGCTGAGGAATTTCCTGCTGTGATTGAGCCTGAGACAGGATCAAAGACCGGTGGTAAAGCCGTTAGGCTAGCTAAACTTGCATCAAATCTAATCACTTCATCTTGATTGATGGCAACCAGATTACCGTCAATATCATGGCCCACAGTTGCTACAATTTCATCATTAAACCATCCCTGTTTAGTTGCTTCAGTTGCTCTTTGATGAGAACGTAAGGCGAATTCATCTTGTTCAACACGACTGATTTGGCACTGTCTGGCGAGCATCTCAGCGGTTAATCCCATTGAAGCCGAAGCGGTAGAAACATGAAGCGCTATTTTACTATTGAGATCGATACCATGAGTCATAGGAACATGTCCCATATGTTCAACACCACCCACAAGCGCAACATTTGCATCACCTGACATAATAAAGCGAGCGGCATCATGTAATGCTTGCATGGATGAACCGCACAGCCGATTAACCGTTACTGCGGGTACTGTATGGGGAATATCCGTTAATAGCGCCGCATTGCGAGCAATATTAAATCCTTGTTCTAAAGTTTGTTGTACACATCCCCAAATAATATCGTCAATTTCATTTTTATTCAGGGCAGGATTACGGCTTAATAATTGTGTCATTAAATGGGCAGATAGCTCTTCTGCTCTGACCTGGCGAAAAGCGCCACCTTTAGAACGTCCCATTGGCGTGCGTATACTATCAATAATTACAATATTTTCCATGATCACGACCTTAAGCCTATTATTTGCTGTTAAAGGTGATTTTTTCTGGTGCAGGATAATAACTCGCGTGTTTTTCTGCTTTGGTTTTTAAACTGGTAGGAATGGTATATAAAGGGCCTAGAGAGGCATATTTTTCAGCCAGTTTGATATAATTTTCGATACCAAGGTTATCAAGATAGCAAATAGCACCGCCTCTAAATGGCGGAAAACCTAAACCGTATACTAGAGCGATATCGGCTTCAGCAGGACTGGCGATAATATGTTCATCTAAGCAACGAACCACTTCATTAATCATCGGTATCATCATGCGCATGATAATATCTTGCTCGGTGAATTGTTTGCTGCTAGCGCCAAATTTGCCTAATAAGTCGTTAATTTTAGGATCGCGTTGTTTCTCTATTTTTCCCTTTTTATCGCTAACGTATTGATAAAAACCAACACCATTCTTCTGGCCATAACGTTGATGATTGAATAGAACAGAAATGGCATCTTGATCAATTTTTGTCATACGTGCTGGAAAACTTTCGGCCATAACTTGTTGAGCATGTTGCACAGTATCAATACCAATAACATCTATCAAATAAGCAGGCCCCATCGGCCAGCCAAATTGCCTTTCCATGATCTTATCGATTTGATAAAAATCAGCGCCATCTTGTAAGAGTAAATTAAAGCCAGAAAAATAAGGGAACAGCACCCGATTAACAAAAAAACCTGGACAATCGTTGACGATAATAGCCGTTTTACCCATTTTATTGGCATAGGCAGTTATCGTATCGATAGTTTTCGCGCTAGTTTTTTCGCCTTTAATAATTTCCACTAATGGCATGCGATGAACTGGATTGAAAAAATGCATGCCGCAGAAATTTTCTGGCCGCTGTAAAACACTAGCTAATTTTGTGATTGGGATAGTTGAAGTATTCCAGGCTAATAGGGCATGTTCATTTAATAATTTTTCTGTTTCCGCTAAAACGACTGTTTTAACCTTTGGATCCTCAACTACAGCCTCAACAATAACTTGCGCATTTTCAATTCCGGCGTAATTGAGTGTTGGAGTAATTGAAGATAATATCTTCGCCATTTCGAGCGCTGATATTTGCTTACGTTCAAACTGATTATTTAGCAATTTAGCGGCTTCATTCATGCCTAACTGAAGAGATTTTTCACTAATATCTTTCATTATGATAGGTACACCTTTACGTGCTGATTGATAAGCGATGCCGCCACCCATAATGCCTGCGCCAATAACAGCGGTTTTTATGGGAGTTTCAATTGATTGACTTCTCTGTTTAGCTAAATTTTTAACATATTGATCATTAAGAAAAACTCTAATTAAGGCATGAGCTTCAGGGGATTGAGTCAATGGAATGAAAGCTTCAGTTTCGAATAATAACGCTTCTTTACGCCCACAATTGGCTGCTTTTTTGATAGTTTCTAACGCTGTCAATGGTGCAGGATAATGTGAACCTGCCGCTTTCATGACTAAACCTTTTGCGACATCAAAACTCATGGTTTGTTCTATTTTATTCAGTTTTAACGGTTGGGTTTTAGGTTGACGTACTTGCCGCCAATCTAATTTGTTTGCAATGGCATTTTCTAGTAGTAAGAGTGCTGAATTCAGTAACTGTTCTTTGGCAACAATCGCATCAATCAGGCCATTTTTTAAAGCGGTTATGGCATCAATATCTTTTCCTGTGGTGATCATCTGTAAGGCGTTATCTAAACCGATTAAACGTGGTAGGCGTACTGAACCGCCAAATCCAGGCATAATTCCCAGTTTAACTTCCGGTAAACCAATTTTAAGATCGGGTGCGGCGATACGGTAATCTGTTGTTAATGCACACTCACAGCCTCCCCCTAAAGCATAACCACTTATTGCAGTTACTGTTGGAATGGGTAGATCTTCGATACGATTAAAGATACTGTTAGCAAAATTAAGCCATTGCTGAAGTTGTGACTTTGGTGCATTAAATAGCGAGAGAAATTGTTTAATATCTGCCCCAACAATAAAAGCGGATTTTTGTGAAATCAGAATAAGCCCTTTTAATTGGCTCAAGGTATTTTTGTTTTCCAGAGAATCAATGGCTTGATTTAACGAGTTAATGGTTTCTATATCAAATTTATTAATGGCATTTGGTGAATTAAATATCAGTTTTGCGATACCGGGTTTTATCCAATCAACCTGAATAGTATTACTTTGATAGAGCATACTGTTCTCCTATGATTTCCGTCTGGTACGACCAGGTGTTGGCAGTGTGATTTTTTTGTTAAGAAAATGCAAATTAAGTATAAGAAATATGCTAGCCTGATCACAACAAATTATCTGGGCTATTAAAAACCGCATTAATACTTACTTATTTGTTTTTATTAATAAAAATGAGACACTTTAATTGGGAAATAGCATTCATTAAATTAATGATAATATTTAATGTAGTATTTTGCTGGATATTAGAGATAAAAAATAACAGGTGAACTAAAAATGGAAAATCTTGCTAGTCAATATCAAGAACATATTAAAATATTACAGCAACGTACACAGAATGTATTGAAAAATAATAAATTGAATGCCTTACTTATTCATTCTGGAGAGCCGCAAGGCATTTTTCTTGATGACTACCATTATCCTTTTAGAGCTAATCCACATTTCAAAGCCTGGCTACCTATTACTCAAGTTGCCCATTGTTGGTTATTGGTTGATGGCGTGAGTAAGCCTAAATTATGGTTTTATTCGCCAATTGATTATTGGCATAGTATTGAGCCTTTACCTGACAACTTTTGGGTAAAGGAGTTTGAGTTGTTTCATTTAAAAGAAGCTAATGAAATTAAAAAATGGTTATTTCAATTAAATAAAAAACATATTGGTTATATTGGTGAATCTATTGTTCGAGCTAAAGAATTAGGCATTTTAGCGACTAATATTAATTGTAAACCGGTAGTAGATTATTTTCATTTTCATCGTGCTTATAAGACAAACTATGAATTAAGTTGCTTACAGCAAGCGCAGAAAATGGCAATAGCAGGTCATCATGCTGCGGCAGGCTTTTTATCAGGGAGCGAGTGAATTTGATATTAATGTTAGTTACTTGCAGGCAACGGGTCAGCGAGATATCGACGTTCCATACAGTAATATTATTGCCCTCAATGAAAATTGTTCAGTACTCCACTACACTAAATTGAAATATTAACCACCAAAAAAAATGTATAGTTTTTTAATTGATGCAGGTTCTGAATATCACGGTTATGCCGCAGATATTACGCGTACCTATGCAGCTAGAAATAATAATGAATTTGCTAATCTGATTAACGACTTGGATAGTAAACAACAAATATTGATTGATACAATTAAATCGGGGATTCGCTATACTGAATATCATCAACGGATGCATCAACATATTGCATCTTTACTGCTAGATCATGGCATTATTTGCAATATCAGTGAAGAAGCAATGATAAAAGAGGGGCTTACAACTCCCTTTTTCCCACATGGCTTAGGTCATCTTTTGGGATTACAAGTTCATGATGTTGGTGGCTTTATGCAGGATGAAACAGGAGCTTCTTTGGCTGCACCTGAATGTTATCCTTTCTTGCGTTGTACGCGGATTTTACAACCTGGTATGGTATTAACGATTGAACCTGGTCTCTACTTTATAGAGACACTGCTAGCGCCTTGGCGCGAAGGCTCGTTTAGTAAATATTTTAACTGGCATAAAATTGCGTCCCTTATGCCCAATGGTGTTATTCGTATTGAAGATAATATCATCATATATGAAAATAAAGTTGAAAATATGACGCGTAATTTACATTTAAAATAATGAATGCCTATTTAATACCTGCAGAGTCGGTTGTGGTTACCGAAGAGATTAAAAAAAGTCGTTTTATTACTTACTTGGAACATACTGATGGAGTTGTTGAAGCGAAAAATTTTATCCAAATTATCAAGCATAAATATCCAGATGCCCGACATCATTGTTGGGCCTATGTCGCCGGTAGACCTGATGATTGTCAACAGTTAGGTTTTTCTGATGATGGCGAGCCAACAGGAACGGCAGGTAAGCCAATGATCACCCAGTTGTTAGCTAGCCATATTGGAGAAATTACCGTGGTTGTGGTTCGTTATTTTGGTGGTATCAAATTGGGAACTGGAGGATTGGTTAGAGCTTATGGTAATAGTGTTCAACAAGCGTTGGGACTTTTAAATACACAGCAAAAAGTGTTACAAAAATATTATTTTATACATTGTGAATATACGCATATAAAAATGGTTGAGCAATTAATACAACAATCATCGGGGCAGATCCTTGTGCGGGAATATAGTGAAAATGTGATATTAGAAATTTCCCTGCCTGCCAATGCTGAACAAAAGTTTGCTGATAAATTACGTAATTTGAGTAGAGGCGCATTAAATTTAATCCCTAAATCTTAATGTTATAACTAGATTCTCAAGGAACCATTCATGCATTTTCGAGCAATAACCCGAATTGTTGGGCTACTTGTTATCTTATTTTCTGTCACTATGATCATTCCAGGCATAGTGGCATTGATTTATCGAGATGGAGCAGGACGTGCCTTTAGCCAGACCTTTATCGCGGCGTTGATTATAGGTTTGCTACTATGGATACCAAACAGAAATAATCGACATGATTTAAAGCCTAAAGAAGGTTTTCTGATCGTCGCCCTTTTTTGGACTGTGTTAGGCAGTGTTGGGGCATTACCTTTTATCTTTGCTGATCGGCCCCATCTTTCGGTTACCGATGCTTTTTTTGAATCTTTTTCCGGTTTAACAACAACTGGGGCAACCACATTGGTTGGGTTAGATGCTTTACCTAAAGCAATACTCTTTTATCGACAAATGCTACAGTGGTTAGGTGGCATGGGGATCATTGTTTTAGCGGTAGCCATATTGCCTTTATTAGGCGTAGGAGGAATGCAGCTTTATCGGGCAGAAATGCCTGGGCCACTTAAAGACAATAAAATGCGTCCAAGGATTGCGGAAACAGCAAAGACACTTTGGTTAATCTATGTTTTGCTCACGATAGTATGCGCGATAGCATTATGGGGTGCAGGCATGGACGTCTTTGATGCTATCTCTCATAGTTTTTCTACTGTTGCTATTGGTGGATTTTCTACTCATGACCAAAGTATTGGCTACTTTAATAGCCCTGCTATTAATACCATTATTGCTATTTTTTTACTGATTTCTGGCTGTAATTTTGGTCTTCATTTCGCCGTTTTATCCGGCCGTAGTTTGACAATTTACTGGCGTGATCCCGAATTTAGAGTATTTATCGGTTTTCAATTAGTATTGATTGTCATATGTACATTAGTACTTCTATATCATTCCGTTTACGACTCACTATTTCAAACATTTGATCAAGCCTTTTTTCAAGTTGTTTCTGTGGCAACAACAGCGGGTTTTAGTACTGATGGGTTTGCAAATTGGCCACTTTCACTACCGATATTGTTACTTTGTGCTGCTTTTGTCGGCGGATGTGCAGGCTCAACCGGAGGTGGATTAAAAGTTATTCGAATTTTGTTATTATTCTTACAGGGATCACGAGAGCTAAAACGTTTGGTACATCCAAATGCTGTTTACACGATAAAATTAGGCGCCAGGGCATTACCTGAACGTATTATAGAAGCCGTTTGGGGTTTCTTTTCTGCTTATGCATTGGTTTTTCTTATAAGTTTATTATTGTTAATCGCTACCGGCGTAGATGAGTTTTCTGCTTTTGCCTCAATTGCAGCAACACTCAATAATTTAGGGCCAGGATTAGGCTCGGTAGCTGAAAATTTTACCACTATGAATCCAACGGGAAAATGGATCCTAATTGTTACTATGCTATTTGGCCGATTGGAAGTTTTCACTTTACTGGTTCTTTTCACACCAACCTTTTGGCGAGAATAATTTTTTATATAATTTTATAGGTAACTCATGAGCTATTTGCTACTTTATTCTGGTGAAAATGGTCAGACTAAAAAGATAATACTTAAAATTACTGAATATTCACGTAAAGAGGGTAAGCAATGTGATGTCAGAGATTTAAATATGGATAAAAATTTTAATCTTTCTGTTTATCAAAAAGTATTAGTTGGTGCCTCAATACGTTATGGTCATTTTAATTCTGCGGTGTTAAATTTTGCGCAAAATCACCAAAAAGAGTTAAATTCCATGCCAAGTGCATTTTTTGGCGTTAATTTAACGGCCAGAAAAAAGGGCAAAGATACACCTGAAACAAATGTTTATGTACGTAAATTTTTAGCTAAAACTCCGTGGCAACCGACTATTACTAATGTGTTTGCTGGCGCGCTACGTTATCCCCAATATAACTGGTTTGATCGTATGATGATCCAATTTATTATGAAAATAACGGGCGGAGAAACGAATACAAATAACGAAATTGAATATACTGATTGGCAAAAAGTTGAATATTTTGCACGTGAATTTAATGCGCTTAAATAAAAATTTTATTTAAAAATGGCTATTTCCTCTCATTTTTGTCGAAAAAAAGAGCAAACAGCTAAAGTTTACAAATTATTGCTTGCCTGCCGCGTAAAACTCCCTATAATGCGCCCCCACTGAGTCAGGATAGAACGAATCAATTAAAGAGGATTTTATCGACTTAGGGTAAAGAAAAGTAGAAATAACTACTTGACTTTACAGGTGAAAAGCGTAATATACGCCACCTCGCGACCTGGGTCGCACGCTCTTTAACAATTAATCAGACAATCTGTGTGGGCACTCGCAAGACATCATCAAAAACTATTTGAAGATTAAGTCTTGAAGAGTGACAAAACAGTTAATTCATATATGAACTAATAAGCAGTAACGTGATTTTGGGCCACAGCGAAGGCGTTAAAACGTCGACAAAGTGGCAAAAAGAAGCGTTACGGCCAGTAAAACATTCTTTGAGCATCAAACTTTTAATTGAAGAGTTTGATCATGGCTCAGATTGAACGCTGGCGGCAGGCCTAACACATGCAAGTCGAGCGGCAGCGGGAGAAAGCTTGCTTTCTTGCCGGCGAGCGGCGGACGGGTGAGTAAGGTATGGGGATCTGGCCGAAGGCGGGGGATAACCACTGGAAACGGTGGCTAATACCGCATAATCTCTAAGGAGCAAAGTGGGGGACCATTAGGCCTCACACCTTCGGATGAACCCATATGAGATTAGCTAGTAGGTGGGGTAAAGGCTCACCTAGGCGACGATCTCTAGCTGGTCTGAGAGGATGATCAGCCACACTGGGACTGAGACACGGCCCAGACTCCTACGGGAGGCAGCAGTGGGGAATATTGCACAATGGGCGCAAGCCTGATGCA